>CAZXEU010000158.1:0-9759 GCA_964639665.1 uncultured Rhodothermaceae bacterium
GGCCTACAATGATTTCCTGTTGACTCCGCCCGACTCGGTAGAAGTGCTGCCGGGCATCTACGAGCAGGTCCTGGCAGGAAGCAACCGGTTTGCGCGCGGTGGCATGGACCTTAGCCGTTTCAATCGGCGCACGCGGAGCTATTTCGTGAAAGGGGACCTGACGAGTCAGATATCCCGCTTCCACCTGGTAAAGGCCGGATTCGAGGCGAGGCTCGACCGGCTCTCCTTTGAGGAATTCGACATCATTCCCGCCGCATCGGAGACAGGCCAGGTGCTGGAGCCATTTGTGCCCGCGGCGCCCGTCCGGGAGTCTTTCCGCTTTCGCAGCTTTGAGGACGTGGAGCCTCTTACCCTCAGCGCCTATGTGCAGGACAAGATCGAATACGAGAATTTCATCGTTAATGCGGGTATTCGGCTGGACTATTTCGACTCCCGGGCGAGTGTGCCGGCCGATCCGGAAGATCCCAACATTTACAGCCCTCTAAAGAAGATCAACATCTTTCGCGACACCGACGGCGACGGTATCATCACCGACGACGAGGAAACCGCAGACAACGAAATCAGCGTTGCCGAGCGCGAGGCCTACTGGTGGGCTGATACCGATGGCAAGCTGCAGATTTCTCCGCGGCTTGGCGTGGCCTATCCGGTGACGGAAGAAGGCGTTATTCACTTTTCGTGGGGCCATTTTCTGCAGATCCCCACGCTGAACCGCCTCTTCGAGAACTTCGGCTACAAGATTTCCCGCCAGTCCGGGCAGTATGGCCCTTTTGGCAATCCGGATCTGGAGGCGCAGCGCACGGTCATGTACGAGGTGGGCATCAAGCAGGGGCTCGGGCCTGTGGTTGCGAGCGTCATTGCCTACAACAGGGATGTGCGCAGCTGGGTAAGCACGTCCCGTCTGATCGAGACCGAATTGCCGGGCGTGACCTACGTCGTCTATGCCAACCGCGACTACGCGAACACGCGGGGGATGACCGTGTCCGTTTCCCGGAGCTACACAGACGGCTACGGATTCGAGCTGAACTACACCTACCAGGTCGTGGAAGGCTCCAATTCCGACCCGACAGAGGAATTCTTTGCGGCGGCCAATCAGCAGGAGCCTCGCCTGGCAGTGCTTCCGCTTGGATGGGATCAGAGACACAAGGTGGCTGGCGCCTTCTTTGTGGGCGGCCGAAACTGGGGGGCGTCGCTATTGGCCGTTTGGGGCGCTGGCTTTCCCTATACGCCGAGTTTCGAGGAAGCCGCGCTCGCGGGCAGTGACGTCCGGCCCGAATTCCCGACCAATGCCCGCAGGCAGCCGGCATCCTTTCAGGTGGATGTGGATGCCTTCCGCGAGTTTGCACTTGGCCCGGTGCGTCCGCGCCTATTCCTGCAGATATATAACGTGCTCGACCGGCGCAATGCGGTCAGCGTCTACGCCGATACCGGCCTTCCAGGCATTACCTTCAATGCGCCGCTGAATTCGGCGGATGCCGGCTATTTCACGCGCCCCAACTTCTACACGGAGCCCAGGCGCATTCATGTGGGTCTGCGACTGCGATTCTAGCGTGATGAAAGTGCTGTTGAAACATGCGGCGCTTGCCCTGGCAGCGTTTACGGTCGCTTCTGCGCTGCATGCGCAGGGCATTATTGATCGCAACCATGTGCCGAGCCTCGAGCGCACGGATCCATTGGAGCGGCGTCGCGACGACATTGACGGAAACAATGTCCGTGCCACCATCACGAACTGGAACCAGACGGCGGAGTCGGGCAATCCGGCCGATTTTGACTACGAATGGCCCAAGAATACCAATCGCAGGTACGTGGCGCTGACGCAGCTCTGGGTGGGAGCGGAAACGGTCGCCAATATGGGCCCGGATGCCGGGCAGCCCGTATGGCTTATGGACGTAGCGGATTTTCGGAGCAACACGGCAGGTGGCAATACGTCGTGGACGTTTGAGCCCATCGGAGGCTATGTCAACCCGGCGGGCAGCGATTTCGGCATTGCCCAGAGCGACGAACGCAGCAGCTGGCCGCCGGACTGGCCCGACAAGCGCAGCGACGTGCTGGACCCAGGGTGGCCAGGCTCCTGGAACGGCTTTTTCGGCAAGGACATATTCAATGCGGACCAGGAGTTTTTCTACAAGGCTGGAGATGACCAGTACGATCGGTTTCGGGGCACGTACCAGCCGGATGCCACGGATCCTGGCCGTTACGGACTCGGTCTCGTAATCAGCACTCGGATAATGGCCTGGACACAGATCCTGGTCGACGATGTTGTGTTCCTGATCCACGGCGTCAAGAATGATGGGACGGAGGATTTGAGCAAGGTCGGGATTTCGGTGTGGCTCGCGGACTGCGTGGCCGGAGACTGCGGCGATGACGTCATTTTCTTCGACCTTCTTGAGGATGTGGCCTTCATGACCGACGAAGACGGCGTCGGCGACCAGAACTTCGGCAGTGATCCGGCCGGGCAGGTCGCCATTGCCTTCCTGGAGACCCCGGGCAACGCCGTCGACCGCATAGACAACGACGGCGATGGCAGCGTATCCGATACGTGCGCCGAGCTGCGCGGCGAGTGCAACAGTCCCGTCATACCCGAGGCGTTTCTGGTGGGCGAGGATCCGGTCAACGGAATCGATGACAACGGCAACGGACTCGTCGACGAAAACCAGACACACGTACCCTTCGAGGACCAGCTGGGCGTGGGTTTTGCGGATTACCTGGACAACGACATGGACGGGGAAGCTGGCAGCCCGCTTGTCACGGACGAGATGGTAGCGGCGGCAGCCGGCGACATATGGAACCGCTGGCCCCCGGACGCCAGCCTCGGGGTGCATTTGCTCGCGGTGGACGCCGATGACGTGGGCGTGCCGTTTCGCGACAACATCGACAACGATGATTCGCACGTGTCTCCGTCCTCCGCCTATCCTTACCTGTCGGAGCCCGGCTCGCCCACCGTTACGGAAGACATGGTGCGCGAGGCCGCCAGCGATGCGTACCGGCGGTACGTGGTGCCGAATTCGGGTATCGTGCTCTACGACGTGGGCATGGAGGATGTCGGAAAGGCGTATGCAGACGGCCTGGACAACGACCTCGACGGTGCCGTCGACGAAGGCATTGACGAGGGTTTCGATGAAATGATAGACGAGAGCAGGGCCGACGGCATCGACAACGACGGGGACTGGAACGTGCTGCAAAACGACACGGGACTCGACGGCGTGCCGTTCAGCGGCGATCTCGGCGACGGCGACGGGCAGCCCACCAGCGGGGTCGGTACCGACTTCCCCGGCGAAAAGAACATTGATGCTACGGACGTCTCTGAATCCGACCAGATTGGCATCACGAACGTGCAGCTGTTCGGAGCTTTTACGCTGAGCCTCGAATCCTCCTCGGACCGGTTCCTCTTTTTCAATTTTCTGCGGCCGGGCGACTTCGATACCGAAAAACCCGATCCCGGGGATAATGACCTGGTGGTGTCCAGCGGCCTCTTCCCGCTCAAGGCAGGGCAGACGGAGCGCATCTCCCTGTCGGTCCAGCTGGGCGTCGGAGAGGAGGAAGTCCTGGAGGCGCGCGACAATGCGCTGGATGCCTACCAGGAGGACTACCAGTTTGCCCAGGCGCCGATTACGCCTACCGTTACGGCTGTGCCCGGCGACGGCCGCGTGACCCTGTACTGGGACAGCATTGCAGAGGAGTCGGACGACGAATTCCTGCGGAGCATCGGCCTCCCTTCGCGGGACTTCGAGGGATACCGCGTCTATCGCGCGACGGATCCGGCATTTCTGGATGCGCTGGTGATTACCGACGGCCGCGGCAATCTGACGTTTCGCAAGCCCATCGCGCAATTTGATCGGATTGACGGCTTGGGTGGATACCACCCGGTGTCCGTAAACGGTGTCAGCTTTTACCTGGGAGATGACCGGCGCAGCGAAGGAGAGGGGGCGGACGGCCTGGCCCATTCTTTCGTCGATTCCACGGTCACCAACGGCATACAATATTTCTATGCTGTCACGGCCTACGACTTCGGGGCTCCGAGCGCGAACATATCGCCCACCGAGACGCCGATTCGTATACGCCGGGCCGCGGATGGCACAATTGAGACCGGGCTCAATGTGGTTGCGATAACGCCCGCTGCGCCCGTGTCCGGATACCGGGAGGCCGAACTCGAGTCGCTGGACGGCTTCCTGCCGCGAGTGCGCGGCTCCACCTCAAGCCGTATCGCCTACGAAATCATTGACCCTCGCGCCATCCGGGACGGCGCGCGCTTTCGGATTACGTTTGAGGATACCCTCATCGTGGGGTCCCGCATAGTCCCCGACACGCTTACCACCAGGAATTTTACGCTCATCGACCTGGATGCCGGCCGGACGCTGCTCTCGCGCTCCGAAGCCTTTCGCTCCGGCCGGGAGTTTCCGCTCCTGGACGAATTTGGCGAGGCCCTGGGGTTCAGGCTGCTCTTCTATCCCGAGCGCTTCGTGCAGGTCAACACGGCCGAGACATCGTGGAACAATGAATCCGTCTATCCCATCGCCCTCGGTCCCTACAACTCGCCGGGGTTCGTGCGTGGGCTGCGCAATCCCGCTGATTACCGTGTTGAGGTAGTGGGTCCGGGAGAAGGGCATTCCACGCGAATGCAGGTTACGATCCGCAAATTCCTGCCGGAGCGGCCCACCAACGTCAGGGTGTACCGGCTGGAGCCGGACGGACAGGGCGGCAGGCGAGACGTAGAGGTCGAGTACGGATTCTGGGACCTGACCGGGAACGATTACATCAGCGACCAGAGCACGGAGCCGGCCTCATTCTCGGCCGATCCCTCGATCCGCGAGAGCGATCTGATCATCCTCCGGGAGCCTAAGGTCGGAGGCGCGGCAGGTGAACAGGTCATCACGTGGCGCATCGGCCTGAACTTCGTGTTCCAGGAGAGCGCCGATCCGCAGCAGGGTGATGTGGCCACGATCGTGACTAGGAAGCCCTTTCTGTCCACGGATGTTTTCGAATTCACGTCCAGCGCGCCCGAGGCCGATCCGGCAAGTCCGGACTCTCTGCTGGCCCGCATACGCGTGGTTCCCAACCCGTACGTGGCCACCAACCGGTTCGAGGGGCTGAACGCCTTCTCGACCGGCCGCGGCCCACGCGTGATCCGGTTCATCAACCTTCCGCCGCAGTGTACTGTCCGGATTTTCTCGGTGGACGGGCGCCAGATCAGGCGCTTGGAGCACAACATGGGATCCAATGAACTTGATGCGGCCCGGCTCATGAACGGTTCGCTCGTCTGGGACCTGATGAGCGAAGATGCGCTGACGGTATCGTACGGCGTATATCTATACCATGTGGAGGCGCCAGGCCTTGGAGAGATCTCCGGAACGTTTGCCATCATCAAGTAAGATGACTCGCCCGGCAGCCGTGCTATTTGCGTGTGTCCTGGTGCTGGCGACCGGCGGCCGGAGCGCTCTTGCGCAGTTTGCTGCCGAGACCCGGGACGTGTCGCGCGGCGGAACGACGGCCGCCATGTTTCTGGCAATTCCGGTGGGTGCGCGAGCCACGTCCATGGGAAGCGCCTTTGCTGCCAGCGCGGACGATGCCACGGCCATGTACTGGAATCCGGCCGGACTCGGGCACGTGCAGTCCGCGACCGTTACGGCCGAATACGCGGCATGGCTCGCCGGCATCGCCTTCAACTATGTGGCGGCAGCGCTGCCTACGCGCCTCGGCACGGTGGGCGTTTCCGTAACCGGGCTTCAGACACCGGATATGCTGGTTACCACGGTCCAGGACCAGAACGGCACGGGGGAGACGTTTGATGCCGCCAGCTACGCCGTTGGTCTTACCTTCGGGCGCGCCGCAACCGAGCGCTTTGCCTTCGGAATTTCCGTCAAGGCCATCACGGAGCGCATCTGGCATTCCACCGCCACGGGATATGCCGTCGATGCCGGCACGGTCTTCGAAACACCCTTTCGCGGCATTCGACTGGGCGCAGCCCTGACCAATTTCGGCACCAAGATGCGCATCGGGGGAGAAGACCTCTTGGTAGTAGCGGATCTCGATCCGACCACCCGCGGCAACAACCAGAGCAATTCGGCCGCCTTTCGCACCGATGCATTCGATCTGCCGCTTACCATGCGCATCGGCCTGGCCGGAGAGGCCTTCGAGAGCAGCGCGACGCGCCTTACCCTGGCGGTCGATGTACTCAGCCCCAATAGCAGCGACCAGTACGTCAACGTCGGAGCCGAAATAGGCCTCCTGGGCGATCTGCTGCAGATAAGAGGCGGACTCAGCGAGCTGTTCCTGTCCGAGAGCGTGCGCTCTTTTGCCGTGGGCGCGGGACTGCGGCATGATTTTGGTCCGGCCGGATTTGCAGCGGACTATGCCTTCGAGGCGCAGCAGTACTTCGGCGGTGTAAACCGCATTACCCTTGCCGTGAATTTTTAGGCAACGGCCCATACTGTTGTCGAGCGATTGTTATTATTGCCCCGATTAGCCAATTCCACATAAGCTCATGCACGACGCTACAAGACTTTCGGCATTGCTCCTATTTGCGGCCTTCCTGGTGAGCCCTGCCCTGGGCCAGCGTACAGTGACGCTGATGCTCAACACGGCCACCAATCCGGACACCACGCGCATGGACGACGTGATCCAGGTGCGCGGCGCCGTGAAGGGCATGGCCCCGGCGACACTCGCTGATGGCAACGTCATTTCCTGGGACGACGCCAGCACGCTTCGTCCCGAGAATGTCGGCGGTGATTACTGGCACATCCAGTTCCAGATTGCGGATACTACGGAGCTCACATTCAAATTCTACTCGCAGCAAAGCCAGGACGTGCTGGGCAATGGCTGGGAGGCGGACCCCAACCCGGTTATCATGCCCGGAACGGGAGATACCACGCTCGCACTGCACTACTTCGAGGCGCAGCACGAGTGGCACGGCGCAACCGGAGACCGCGGGGACTATGACTGGCGCCCGTTTGAGTCCAAGGAGGACAGCGTGGCGGTCTGGTTCCGCGTGGCCATGTACGGCATGGAATCGGAAACGGACGGCTATGACACTGCGCTTGGCAGCGACATGCAAGTGATTGGTACGCGTGGAGACGGACTGGACGTAGACGGGGACGGCACGGCGAACGGACCGCTGGACTGGGGGGCATCCCTGGCGCTGTCGCGCGAATCGGCGAACGAAAACCAGGTCGGCCACAACATCTATTCCGGCATCGCCTACTATCCAAGTTCGCTTGCGGGCGAGACGCAGAACTACAAGTTTGTTGTGGAGAACCTGACGGGCGCAGAACCAGCTGTGGGGTGGGAGGAAGGAAACGTCACCGGTAACCGCACCTTCGTGGTGCCCAGCGCGGACACCACGTTGCACTGGGTCTACTACGGGGACACGGCGCCAACAGCTACCGAGCCCGTTACGAGCAACATCGTATTCGGACTGGACCTGAGTCCGTTCGAGACCGTGGGCCTATTTGACCGCGCAAGGGGCGACACGCTCTGGGTGCTAGGCGGCTTCAACGGCTGGGGCGATTGCCGGACTCTGACGCCGGATGCCTGCCTGATGGAGAAGGAACCGGGCGGCACGCAGTTCGCGGCTGCCGTGCCGGTAACCAGCCTTCCCGGGATAGAGCAGAGCTACAAGTATTTCCTGGACTTCAACGATGAGACATTTCAGCAGGCGTTTGGCGTTCCGCCGCCAAGCGGCTGGGAGGAAGGACACCTGACGGGCATCAACCGCAAGTTTGTATTCGAGGCGGCAGAGCAGCAGATCCTGGATGTAGAGTATTTCAATGATGTTACGCCGGAGAACGTGATGCTGCCCGGAACCAGCGTCAATGTGAGTTTTTCCGTCGACATGACGGCGGCGCTCACCTACGACGCGCAGCCTTTCAATCCCGCCGGAGGAGACACGGTCTCCATTCACCTGGGGGATCCGATCTGGGCCCACAGCCAGGGCATCGACGGAACGGATCACGACATACCGCTTGTTGACGTGCTTCAGCTGGAGGACGCAGACGGCGACAACGTCTACGAAGGCACGCTCACCGTAACCGGTCCGTCCTACAATATCCTGACGTTCCGGTACATGTTCGGACAGGGCGGCACCTACGTGCAGGAGTCGGGTAGCGACACGAACGCGCCCGGGCGAAACCGCGCTCACTTCATTCCCAAGAATGCGGACGGCTCGTGGCCCGCGGAGTATGCCCTGCCCCCTATGACCGTGCATCTGGAGCCGGGGCCGCTGCCACACGAGCGCAACCCCCAGATTTACGTTGGCGTCGAGGAAGTAGCCAGCGAGGTTCCGACGGGAATCTGGCTCGGGGCCAACTATCCGAACCCGTTCAATCCCACGACGACGTTCGAGTATGCACTTGATCGCGCCGTGCCGGTCACGGTGCGCGTGTATGACACACTGGGACGGCTTGTGGAAACGCTGGTCGATGGCGTCCAGCAAGCGGCTACGTACCAAGTCACCTTTGATGCCTCGCGGCTATCGAGCGGCGTCTATTTCTACCGGCTGGAGACGCCGACGCAGTCCGTTGTGCAGCGCATGATGCTGGTCAAGTAACGCCGCAGGCCGCACTTGCATTACAGTCGGGGCCGGAGGGAGAGGTAGTCTCCTACGGCCCCGTGCTGTTTTCGGGCAGGTCGAATGAAGCGCTTTTCCAGGCTTGCGGCACTTCTGCCGACGCTCGCCCTTGCGCCGGGCCCGGCCTCCGGCCAGCCCGTGGACATAACGTTTCGCTGGATTCCGGAAGGGGCCGTGGTCCGGGCCTTTCTGCCGGGAGAGTTTAACGGGTGGGGCCCGAACGTTAACGGTTTCATTGCCCCGGGTGCGGTTTCGCTCATGACCCATGACGCGGATCTGGACCAGTGGCTCTACCGGACTACGCTTGAGGCAGGCCGGACCTACGAGTACAAGGTCCATCTGCATCATAATGCCAGCGGCCGGCAGTACAGCTGGATTTCGGATCCGCTGAACGACCGCATCAATCCTTCCAGCTTCAACAACTCCGTCGTCACCGTAACGGACCCCATGGTGTTTCAGCTGGCGCCGCGTCGCAGCGACGCGGGTGCCATTCGGGAGATTTCGGCGAGCATCTCCAGCTCCGCGGGCATCGCAAGCCTTACGCTTGAGGTCAATGGCGAGCCCGTGGACGGCCTGCCGTATCTGGACAGCGGCATCTTCCGGTACGAGCTCCCGGAGACCACCGACTGCAGCGCACACTTCCGGCTGATCGCCACGGACAACCGGGGGCGCGAAGCTGCCGCCGAAACCGGTCGGGCGTCTCCCACGGTCACCGACGAAGCAAGGCCGCAGGGAATCAGGGACGGGGCGTATCGCCGCGGCACGGATCCGACCCGGGCCACGTTTTCCCTGTTTGCGCCCGGAAAGTGCTTCGTTCACCTCATCGGAGACTTCAATGACTGGCAGTCAGACGATCGCTACCTCATGCGCAGGGACGCGCCGCGCGCGGACAGCGTGCACTGGTGGCTGGACCTGGACGGTCTTGCCGGAGAGGTCGCCTACCAGTATCTGGTGGACGGCGAGCTCCGAATAGCGGACCTGTTTGCCGAGAAATTCCTGGACCCGGTGCATGACGCGGCCATACCTGCAGCAACCTACCCGAATCTCCGGCCATACCCCGACGGAAAGACAGAGGGGATGGTGTCTGTCCTGGAGCCGGCGCGCCGCCCGTACGATTGGATCGATTTCGAGTCTCCGCCGCAGGGCGAACTCGTCATCTACGAATTGCTGCTCCGGGATTTCCTGGAAGCCCACGATTT
>CAZXEU010000159.1:0-20060 GCA_964639665.1 uncultured Rhodothermaceae bacterium
AGTGCATTCAGCAGGTTGTGACGTCCGGCTGCGGGCAAGTGCACTTCCGGCCACGCGCTTCCGCGCATCACGAGCGTAAAGGACAGGCCAAGCGACGTGACGGTTATATCGCGGGCCGTAACATCCAGGCCGGGCGTGAGTCCATAGAGCAGTGTCTGCGCCCGCGCATGGCGGGCCAGGCTCCGCACCTCCGCGTCGTCGCCGCAGAGCACCAGAAGTCCATCCGGGTCGACAAGCGCGGCAAACTGACGGAATGCCGTCCTGTAGTCATCCCAGTCATCATAGATGTCCGCGTGATCGAACTCCATAGACGTGATGGCGGCGGTCCTGGGACGATAGTGCATGAATTTCGGGCGCTTGTCGAAGTAGGCACTGTCGTACTCGTCCCCTTCGACGACAAAGTGGCGGCCTACGCCGACACGGCAACTGGCCTCCGAATCAACCGGCACGCCGCCTATCAGGTACCCTGGATCCAGACCGGCGTCTTGCAAGAGATGCACCAGCATGCCGGTGGTGGTGGTCTTGCCATGGGTTCCCGCCACTACCACCGGATGGGAGTCTCGCAGGAAAAAATGTGCTACGGCCTCGGGCAGCGATAGCTGGGGCAGGCGCTGGTCCCGGGCGGCAGCTGCTTCCACATGGGTCGGCGTACAGGCATTGCCGACGATGACCAGGTCCGGCGCATCATCCAGATGGCCGGCGTCATAGCCTTCGTGGACCCTGACGCCCAGGTCTGCCAGGCGGGTGCTCATCGGCGGGTATGCCGCTGCGTCGGATCCACGCACCCGGTATCCTGCCTGCTGCAAGAGGCCGGCCAGGGATCCCATGCCAGTGCCGCAGATTCCGATCAGATAAACGTCGCGGATAGTCTCCGGCAGGGGAGGCCGCTCGAAAATGCGGAGGCGGCTGTCAGGGAAGTCGGCGAGCTTCCGCATGAAAGGCTAGGCACCGGGAGCCGGGGCGGCGTCTGCGGACCGCCTGCGGCTGAGCGCGGCGCCCAGGCGTGTGCTCAGGGAATCGAAAACCGAATACATGACCGGTACGATGACCAGCGTGAGGAAGGTGGCAAACAGCAAGCCGCTAATGATGGCCGTTCCCATGGCGCCCCAGAACTGCGTATTCTCTGAGCCGAACTGGAAATCCGGCGCAAAGTCCGTAAGCAGCCCCACAAAGTCGACGTTTATGCCAAACGTAAGCGGTACCAGGCCGATAACCGTGGTAAGGACCGTCAGTACCACCGGGCGGAGCCGCGTAGCACCGCCTTCCACAATGGCGCTGAGCTTGTTGTAGCCGCGGTCCCTGAGTTGCCTGATGTAGTCAATAAGCACAATGTTGTTGTTGACCACGATGCCGGCCAGGCTGATGACGCCGATAAACGTCATGAGGCCAAACGGCGTGCGGGTAAGCGTCAGACCCAGCAGTACGCCTATCAGGCTTAGCCCGACGGCCACCATGATGATCAGCGGCGCGGAAACACTGTTGAACTGCGCAATCATGATCATGAAGATGCCTGCCACTCCGATCATCAGGGCGGTAAAGAGGAAGCCGAAGGCCTCTTGCTGCTCCTCGTTTTCACCGGTATAGGCAAGCCCGTAACCCGCGGGAAGGCTGCGCTCGTAGTCGGAAAGCAGCGCCTGGACCTGCCCCAGAATGGCCGCGCCGTTAAAGCCCGGCGCCACGTCCCCCGTTACCGTCGCCACACGCTCCAGGTCGAGACGGGTGATGGATCCGAGGCCGCCCACGATCTCGAAGTCTGCAACCGCAGTGATGGGTATCTGCACATCCTCGTCCACAATGGTCAGCTGCTCTATGCTCTCCAGGCTCTCGCGCTGCACTTCCTCCAGGCGGACGATAATGTCGTATTCGTCCTTGCCGGTGCGGTACTTGCTTGCTTCGATTCCGTTGATGGCTGATCGAATCGTGTTGGCAATCTGCCAGGTGCTGAGGCCGAAGCGGGCAGCCCGCTGGCGGTCAATGTTCACCCGCAGCTCGGGTCTACCGGTGTTCAGGTTGTCATTTATGTCGACCAGTCCCGGAATGGTGCCGGAACTGGCTGCTTCCAGCAGCCTTCCCTTGATCGCGGCAGTAATGCGGGCGATCTCGTCGAAGCTCTCGCCTGAAATCTCAATGTTGACGGGAGCTCCCACCGGCGGTCCGGGATTGTCCTTCTCGAAGTCCATGGAGATGCCGGGGATGCCCTGCAGCCGCTCGCGAAGGCGCGTCATGGTATTGCGGCTGGATTCGGGGCGGTCGGCGTAGTCGACCATGTTGAGGGTTACGATAGAATTCTCGGATCCGGGCGCACCGCCTCCGAACATGGCGTCGCCGCCCGTTCCCACGTTCACCAGGATATTCTTGACATTGCTGCGGTCGTTGGAATTGCCTTCCAGAAGCGCGTTGACGCGCTGCTGCGCCTCCGAGGTCACCCGGTTGGTCTCGTCGATGTTGGTGCCAAGGGGCGCTTCCAGTGAGATGTTGACGAGCGTCGGATCCGTGTCCGGAAAGAACTCGACGCCGGTTGGGGCGGCTGCGAAAAGACCGAAAATGGAAAACAGTCCACCGAGGGTAAGCGTCAGAAGGCGCGCCCGATTATCGGTCAGAAGGAGTTCGCTGCGTCGTCGCAGCAACCGCCCGTTGAGCAACATGCCCAGTGCGCCTATGGCCACGATACCGGCGGGCAACAGGATCAGAATGACCATGGTGGCGGCTTCCACCTGACGGACCATCGACATGAGGACCAGTACCCCCAGCACAACCACGCTGAAAGCGAGTCCGGCCTTGGCCGTCGTCTTGCCGCCCAGATACAGCGATTCGGCTGTATGAAGAAAGATGCCTGCCAGACCGGTGACCAGGAGCAGGCTGGCCGGAAGCAGCAGGGTAAGGCCAGCCGTGAGGCCCAGAAGATTAGTGATCAGGCCGCCGCAAATGAGCAGCAGCACGCCGAGCGTGAAAGAGCCAAGGGCAAAGCAATTGCGGAAATAGGTATTGCGCGTCCGAAACAGCAGCACGAAGGCCAGAACAACCGAAGCCAGCATGGCCGGTACCCCGGCCATCATGAGCGGAGGCATCCGATGCGCAACGGAGACGCCGATGGACAGGCAGCCGACTGCCGCGGCTATAATGGTAGCAAGCCAGAGCGCGCGATGCGCCAAAGCAGCTTCGCCGCTGGCGTACGTCCTATGCAGCATGAAACGCAGAAACACCTTGTAATGCGTCAGCAGCTTGGGCAGATACGCCCGCACGAAGTTGTTGGCGAGCGGGCTGAACAGGCGCGTATTGGCGAAGTACAGGATGGGAACGGCGACCACCAGCACAACGAGCGTCTTCCAGTTCGCGGCGCCCAGTAGTACCGCCAGCATCAGGACGGCCGCCAAGGCCAGTCGCCGGAAAAGCGGAGGACGAGGACTCAGCTCTTCGCCGTCCAGCCGCATGAAAAAGCCCGTGATGACGGGGTTTATGATGATGGCAATAAACAGCGAACAGGTTAGCGTGACGATGAGCGTAAGCGGCAGGTAGCTCATGAACTTGCCCGTTACGCCAGGCCAGAACATCATGGGAACGAAGGCCGCAACGGTCGTGGCCGTGGAGGCGACGACGGCACCGCCCACCTCGGCCGTTCCGAGCCGCGCCGCTTCCCATCGGCCGTGCCCCATTTCGCGGTAGCGATAGATGTTCTCGACAATGACGACCGCGTTGTCCACCAGCATGCCGAGGGCAATGATGAGCGAAAACAGGATGACAAAATTGAGCTCCTGCCCTATGGTCTGGAAGACGATGAAGCATAGCAGCATGGACAGGGGAATGGCGATGCCCACCAGTGCTGCGTTGCGGACTCCCAGGAAAAAGAGCAGCACCAGGACCACGAAGATGAGGCCGCTGATAATGTTGTTCTCCAGGTCCTTGACGAAGGTCAGGACCTGCTCGCTCATGTCTCCCGTGATAACGACGCGCGTGCCGCTGGGCAGCGGGAATTCGTCCAGTACCTCGTTCACCTGGTCCGCCGTAATGAGAATGTTGGCCCCAGAGCGCTTCTTCACGTTGAGCGTCACCACGGGGTTGGTTGCCGCCTCTCCTTCCGGCAGCCGGGTCAGCCGGTTGTTCTCCTCGACCTGCAGTACGCGAAGCCGGGCGTAGGAGGACCGCTCCCGGAACCCGAAGTCGACATTGGCCACGTCCCGGACATACACGGGGCGGCCGTTGGGACTGGAGATGACCAGGCCGCTGATTTCAGCCTCCGGGTCCTGGAATTCTCCGTTAATCCGTACCAGGTAATCCAGCCGGTCGACATTGAGCGAGCCGCCCGGCAGGTTAGTGTTTTCGCTCTGGATGGCGCTTACTACGTCCTCGAATGCCAGGTTGTAGCCCTGCAGCGCGTGAATGTCCACGCTCACCTGAACTTCGCGCTCGAGCCCGCCGACCACGGGCACCTCCAGAAGATTAGGTATGGCCTCCAGTTCCTCCGCCAGATCTTCTGCAACCTGCTTAAGGCGCGCCAGGGAATAGGGCGCCGACAGGTTGATATTCATGATCGGGAATTCCTCCAAATCGATCTCGCTGACGAGAGGCTCCTCGACATCGGCCGGAAGCTCCGACTTCGCCACGTCCACCTTGTCCCGCACCCGCTGGAAGGCCTCGTCCATCGAGACTTCCGGATCGAATTCGATGATGACGGACGAGACCCCTTCCACCGAAGTGGACCGGATCTCCTTGATGCCGTTAACGGCCTGGATCTCCCGTTCTATGGGCTCCGTAAGCAGCGATTCGATGTCATCGGGACTGGCTCCGGGATAAACGGTGGTGACAACGATATTGGGAATCTCGATGCTGGGAAAGGACTCCTTTGGGATGGTGATGTAACTGCCAAGTCCGCCCAGTACGATGATCACCGTCAAGACGGCGATGCTCGGGCGATACCGAATGGCCAGGTTGGTGATTTTCATCGCGAGGCCGAGCTGCCGGTCTATAGCTGGGGGATGCCCTGCGCGTCGAGTTTCTTGTATCGCGCGTCAATGATGACCGGATCGCCTTCGGTCAGCGTGTTCTGACCCGCGACCACCACTTCTTCTCCGGCCCGGAGTCCGGACTGGACCAGGACCCTGCCGGCGTACACGGGGCCCGTTGCAACGCTCTTGCGCATCACGCGCGCTTGTTCCTCGCTTCGGTCCACCACAAAGACGCTGCTGCCGTTCTCGTCACGCACAATCGCCACGCGCGGCACCACGAGCACGCTGTCGATCCGCTCGCGCAAGACGCGCGCCTCCACAATCATTTCCGGCTTAAGCCTGCCGTCTGAGTTGTCGATCTCGGATTCCACGGAAAAGGTTCGATTGCGGGGATTGATGGTGCTGCCGGAAAACGTAACGTGTCCGATTCTGGAATCACCGCGATAGGCTTCCACGGAGAACAGGATCTCGGTACCGAGCTCGATATCACCGGCAAAGCGCTCGGGAATGCCGAGTACAACGCGCACGCGGCTTGCGTCCACGATGCGCGCCACGTTGAGGCCCGGTGCCACTTGCTCGCCCACTTCCACAAAGTGCGACTCTACACTGCCGGCAAACGGGGCCAGCACTTCGGTGTTGTCGAGCTGCTCGTGGGCCTGCGTGTGGAGGGCCTCGGCCGAGTGCAGCGTGGCCTCGGCCTGCTGCAGCTGGGTGAGCAGCTGTTGGAATTCCAGGGCGCTGATGATGGAGTCCTCAAAAAGCGGTTCCTGCCGGCTGAAGTTGTCTCGTGCCAGCTCTGCAGACGCACGTGCAGTGGCCACCTGTGCCTCCGACTGGTCGAGCGCCGCTCTCACGAAACCCTGGTCGAGCCGGGCCACGACCTCGCCCTGGCGCACAAGCTTGCCGAGCGGCGCCAGGGTCTCCAACGTCCCGCTGCTCTGCGCCGAGAGTGTCGCATCGTGGATAGCCTCGACGCTTCCGGTTACTTCGATGACGTCCTCGAAGACATCAGGCGCCAGCAGCAGCGTTTCCACGCGCAGGCCGGTCGGCGCGTCTTCGGTTTCTTCCGCGGGGATACCGCGCCCGTCTACGCCGCCGCAGCCGGCGGCCACCAGCAGCAACAGGGGCCCCAATAACGATTTGGTCATATTCGACAGTAGTAGGGTTACGGCTCCGGCACGCTGGCGCTGGTCAACCGGATGTCCGTCTGGTATTCCAGCGGAACACCGACGGCTGTTTCGTACGCGCTGCGCGCAACCAGGTAGTCGTGCGCAGCCTGTAGGTAATTGATGCGGCTCTGATCCAATTGGTCGGATGCATCCCGCTCCTCGAGCGGCGTGGCCACGCCTTCGGCAAGACGCCTTGAGGCGAAGGTGTAGTTGAGCTCCGCATTCTCGACATTGCGACCCTGGCTGATGATCTGTTCACGCGCGCTGGCGAGCGCACGCATGGCGGCCGCAACCTCCATGCGGACGCCCTGGCTGAGCTGGGTCAATTGCAATTCGGCCCGGTCCATCTCGATCCGCCGCAGCTGGCGCGTCGCAGTCTGTGAAAATCCGCTGAATATGGTCCACGAAACGCGCACGCCCACGTTGACGGAGGACTGCCAGAAAGCCCGGCTGAAAAAGTCGTTGTAGCCCTGGGAGAAACGGAACGGGTTGTCCGGATCGGTAATGGTAAATGTCCGGATGTCTGGCACACGGCCGGAATAGCTGAAGTTGGCGAAGGCGAAAATCTTGGGGAGCCGGTCCAGGTGGGCTACGCGCATCGCACCCCTTTGGAGCTCATAAGTGAGCCTGGCCTGCTCCAGGTCAGGCCGTCGGTCCAGGGCCCTGACAAATGCCTCCTGCGTGGAGACCGGCATGAGTCCGGCGCCGTCCGGAATTTCGAGTTCGCCCCTCAGCACCACCTCCTGTGCAATGGGAATGCCGAGCACGAATTTGAGGTAGTCCTGCGCGTCGAGCGCCTGGTTTTGGAGCTGCACCAGGCGAGTCTCCAGGTTCGCCAGCTGGACCTCCGCGCTGAGACGCAACGCCTTGGGAGCCACGCCCTGAACTACGCGCCGCCGGTATTCGCTGAGCGTGCGGGCCGTGCGCGTAACGCTGTAATGGGCGACTTCGGCCTGCTCCTGCGCAAGCAGCGTGCCATAGAAGGCCCTGCGCACTTCGTCGACGATAAGCTGCTCCTGACGCTCGAGTCCCTGGCTTCGAACGTCTCTCAGCAGCCGGGCGACCTCCAGGCCCTTGATGACGCTGGCGTCCATGATGGCCTGCTCGACGCTGACCGAATTCTGAAACTGGTTGGCTACGGAAAACGGGTTGTCGCTGGCCTCGCCGAGAACGATATCAGCGGCGCGCAGGCCGGCCTCCTGGCGCATGAAAAACTCGTCCAGCGTAATCGGCACGGTGGACGGATCGGCATCCGTGCGGGCCCCCTCGTTGTATGCGAGCCAGCCCAGGGAATTGAAGCCCGAAAAAAAATCCCCCGCGGCACTGCCCGCGAAGGGATTGGCTTCCTTGAGATTGCGCGTGTATCCGCTGTTGGCGAATACGTCCGGCAGCGCACCGCTGAGAGCTGACCTGATCTGGCTTGATGCTTCCTCAAGGTCTAGCCGGGCGGCGCGCACCGCGTAGTTGTTGGCGAGCGCAATCTGGATGGCTTCATCCAGCGTGAGCGTAATCGGCGCGGCGTCCTGAGCCTGGGCCGGGCGCGCGGACATCAAACCAATAAATGCTATTAGCGCTGCGGACAGGCGGAATTTCATGCCTCGAATGCTTGTGGGCCAACTCATTGATACGCAGGGTCTGCTCAATTGTTGTGGCAAATGAGGCGCTGCGACCGCTGCGCAGAATCTACACGTAATCTTCCCAGCGGTGGGCTCGCATCCAGTCTACCACGTGCCGCACTTCCTGCGAGCTTTCCCGGTGGCAGACGAGCAAGGCATCTTCCGTATCCACTACCACGACGTCGTGCATGCCGACGCAGACCACGAGGCGAGAATCCGCATGCACATAGCATCGGCTGGTGCCCTGCACCACGGCGGGCCCCTTCAGCACGTTGCCGTGCCGGTCCTTGTCACTGAGGTCGTAAACAGCCCGCCAGTCCCCGATATCACTCCAGCCAAACGATCCGGGGACGACCATCACTCCGGCGGAGCGCTCCATCACGCCGTAGTCAATGGAGATCCGGGGACACTTGTGGTAGGCCGCTGCGACGGCATCGGGCTCCCCTGGCGTTCCCAGCGCGTCGGCGATGCTGTCGAAGGCCTCGTAGATCTTCGGCAGATGCCTCTTGAACTGTTCCAGTATGGTTTCGACCCGCCAGACAAATATGCCGCTGTTCCAGACGAAATCTCCGGAGTCCAGAAAACGCTCGGCCGTCGAGATGTTGGGCTTCTCGGCAAACGTGCGCACGGGATAGGCGCGCAGCTCGCTGCCAGCGCTGCCGTAGTCATCCTCGAACTGGATGTATCCGTATCCGGTCTCCGGATGCGTAGGCTTGATGCCTATGGTAACGAGCGCATTGGAATCCCTGGCGGCGCCGATAGCCACCTCCAGCACGCGCTGCAGGGCTTTTTCGTCGCGTACCAGGTGGTCGGCGGGCACGGCAATCATGACGGCGTCGTCGTCCAGGGCCTGGAGCCGGGCGGCGGCATAGGCGATGCACGGCGCCGTATTGCGGCTTATGGGCTCGGCCAACACCTGGAGCGGCTGCAATTCCGGCAGCTGGCTGCGGGTCAGTTCGGCATAACGCTTGTGCGTCACGACGTAGGTGCGCTCCATCGGCACGACGCCTTGCATGCGCGCACACGTGTTCTGCAGGAGCGTAGCGCCCCCCAGGACGTTCAGAAACTGCTTGGGAAGGACTTCGCGGCTTCTGGGCCAGAATCGGCTGCCGATTCCTCCAGCCATTATGACACTGTACACCATGGTCGGCGTAGACGGTAGAATCCGGTGGGTATACGCGCGAGTGGGGCCGATTATGCCGAGAATGGCGGTTGCCCATTCGCCGGAAATTGAATATCGTTGCGGGGCGCCATAACGAGCGGAAATCCATGAATATCGCCATCATAGGAACCGGGTATGTGGGTCTCGTATCGGGTACGTGCTTTGCCGAGATGGGCTGCGACGTGCTGTGCGTTGACGTGGACCGGGAGAAGGTGGCTTCCCTCAGAGCGGGCAATCTGCCGATCTATGAGCCGGACCTGGAAGCGAGCTTTCGTCGCAATCTCCGGGAGCGCCGCCTCCACTTCACGCCGGACTTGTCCGAGGCCCTGGGGCACGCGGAGATCGTGTTCCTGGCCCTGCCCACGCCGCCGGGTAACGGAGGCGAGGCGGACCTCAGCATCGTGCTCGCCGTCGCCCGCGAAATTGCTGCATTCATGCAGGCAAACCGGGCCTATCGCATTATCGTCAACAAGAGCACGGTACCTGTAGGGACGGCCGAAAAGGTAGCTGCCATCATGGCCGAGTCCGGCCTTGCGGAAGGAGAGGATTTCGATGTGGTCTCGAATCCCGAATTCCTCAGGGAGGGCGCCGCCGTCGGTGACTTCATGAAACCGGAGCGTATCGTTTTGGGGACTGCCAGCGACCGTGCAGCCCGCCTCATGCGCAGGCTTTACGAACCCTTTGTTCGGCAGGGCAATCCGATCCTGCACATGGACGCCCGCTCCGCCGAGCTTACCAAGTATGCGGCCAATGCCTATCTGGCCACGCGCATCAGTTTCATGAACGAAATCGCCAACGTCTGCGAGCGCGTCGGCGGCAATGTCGACCAGGTCCGCCTTGGGATCGGCTCCGACAGCCGAATCGGAAAGCAGTTTCTCTACGCCGGCATCGGATTCGGCGGCAGCTGCTTCCCAAAGGATGTGCGGGCACTGCAGCATGCGGCGGGCAAGCACGATTATGACTTCCGGATATTGTCTGCCGTGATCGACGTCAACGCTGCCCAGCGCGGTCTCCTGGCTCAGCGGGTGCGGGCGTTTTTCGGGGGAAGCCTGGAGAACCGCCGGATCGGCGTCTGGGGGCTGAGCTTCAAGCCGAACACGGACGATGTCCGGGAGGCTCCGGCGCACGAGGTGATCAGGGGACTACTGGAGGCCAAGGCGGAGGTGACGGCCTTTGACCCCGAGGCCATCGCGGCCACGCGCGTTGTGCTCGGCGACGATATCGCCTACGCCGAAAGCGCATACCAGGCACTGGAGGGTGCGCATGCCGCGGTAATATGCACGGAATGGCCCGAGTTTCGGCGGCCCAATCTGGATACGGTTCGCCGCGCGCTGCGACAGCCTGTCATCTTTGACGGTCGCAACCTGTATTCCCCGGAGCGCATGGCGCGGGCCGGCTTCCATTACTTCAGCATCGGCAGGCCATATATCGCTCCCGGCGTGTAGTACCAGACAGCGGTGGCTCCGGGACATGGCTTGTGGAGGCCGCGGCCCCGGTCGCCTTGGCCAGCGCACTCCTGTTCGGCATTGCCCGACGGGAAGCGGTTCCCTGGTCAGTCACAACTGCGGTGATGGCGTCCGGAAGCATCACGCCGCAGGACGCGGTCTCCGTCTGATCCAGCTCGGGCATCGCAGCGGTCGGCACGGTTTGAAATTGGCTGGCAAGTCCCGCGACCAGTTGCCCCCCGGTTACCCATTCGCACGCGGCTGGGGAGACGTTTGGCGAAGCCGTAGACTTATGAACCCGATGTCGGGAATATCTGCCCTTCGGGAGGCCCGGCAGCAATAAAATGGCAGCTGCGACCACCGCAAGCGTGATATTGCGGGTATAGGCATGTAAGGGCGGCACGCCGTACCTTGCGCCAACAATTTTCGCTCAAGAGCCCTGATGGCTGTCACCGTACAAGACCACGCATTGCGCGAGCTGATGGTTGACGACGCGCGGAGAATGGAGCTGGAAGAGGCGGCCATTTACTATCCGTCGCTTGCGCTCACGCCCCGTCAGGTCTGCGATCTGGAGCTTCTGCTCAACGGCGGCTTTTCGCCCCTTTCGGGATTCCTCGGCCGCGCGGATTATGAGAGCGTTGTGGAGAGCATGCGGCTCGCTAACGGAACGCTCTGGCCGATTCCGGTAACGCTTGACATCCAGGAATCGGATGCGAAGAGACTTGCGGGAGAGGCGGCCATCGCGCTTCGCGACCAGACGGGTTTGCTGCTTGCTATCCTCACGCCGGGCGAAACCTGGAAGCCGGACCTCGAACGGGAGGCCATGGGCGTTTTCGGGACGACGGACACGGATCATCCTGCCGTCGGCTATCTGCTCAACCAGGCCGGCCGCTTCTATCTTGAGGGCTCCCTGGAAGGCATCCGCCTGCCCGCGCATTACAACTTTGAGTCGCTTCGCCATACGCCGAGCCAGCTCAGGGCGTCCTTTGCCGGAAACGGCTGGGATCGCGTGGTTGCGTTCCAGACCCGCAATCCGATGCACCGCGCGCACAAGGAGCTTACAGACCGCGCTGCCCGGGACATTGGTGGACATCTCCTCATTCACCCCGTCGTGGGTATGACCAAGCCGGGGGATATCGACCATTTCACGCGCGTGCGCAGCTACCAGAAGCTGCTGAAGCACTATCCGGAAGGCACGGCGACGCTCAGCCTGCTGCCGCTCGCCATGCGCATGGGGGGGCCGCGCGAGGCCGTGTGGCATGCCATGGTTCGCCGCAACTACGGCTGCACGCATCTCATCGTAGGAAGGGACCATGCCGGACCGGGCAAGGACCGCAGCGGCAGGCCGTACTACGGGCCGTACGATGCGCAGCAGCTCGTGCAGGGTTTGAGCGCGGAAATCGGCGTGGAGGTCGTGCCTTTCAGGCTGATGGTATATGCGCCCGCGTCAAGGTCGTACAAGCCCTTCGACGAGGTGGCAAGCGGCGAGGAGACGCTCTCGATTTCCGGGACGGAGCTCAGGCGGAGGCTGGGCACGGGAGAAGAGATCCCGGAGTGGTTCTCCTATCCGGAGATCCTGGAAGAGCTTCGCCTGACGCATCCGCCCCGGGATCGGCAGGGCTTCGTGCTCTTTTTTTCCGGGCTTTCCGGCTCGGGCAAGTCCACTATTGCCATTGCCGTGCAGTCGAAGCTGCTGGAGCTTACTACACGGCCGGTGACGCTACTTGACGGCGACGTCGTGCGCAAGCACCTCAGCAAGGGTCTGGGATTCTCTGCCAGGGACCGGTCCACCAATGTGCGGCGGATCGGATATGTGGCATCGGAAATCGCCCGGCATGGCGGAATCGCTATTTGTGCCCCCATAGCTCCCTACCAGGCAGACAGGGAAGTGAACCGCAGCCGCATCGCGGCCTGCGGGGGCTACGTGGAGGTCTTTGTAGACGCTCCGATCGAGGTATGCGAGGATCGCGACGTGAAGGGGCTCTATGCCAAGGCTCGCGCGGGCATCATTCGGGGCTTTACGGGCATTGACGATCCGTACGAGGCGCCGGAGAACCCCGACGTCGTCTGCCATACGGACAAGGAAACCATTGAGGAGAGCGCGGGGAAAGTCCTGGATCGTCTTCGCGAGCTGGGCTACCTCGGAAGCCGGGATTGATGTCTTTGAAAGTGAAGGACCGCCTGCTTCGGCAAATTGCCGCGCGGGACCTGCAAGTCGGCGTAATAGGACTGGGCTACGTGGGGCTGCCGCTTGCCGTGGCGTTCGCGGAAGCCGGCTACCGCGTAGTGGGCATTGATATCAACCCGCGAAAGGTTGCGGCCGTGAGGGAAGGTCGCTCCTATGTGGAGGATGTCGCGCCGGAAAGGCTGGCAGCGCAAGTGCGGAGCGGGCGACTGGAGGCGACAGAGAGCTACGCCGTGCTCGACGGTTGCGACGCGGTCAGCATCTGCGTTCCGACGCCGCTTACCAAGACCCGTGCTCCCGACGTGTCCCACATTCTGGATGCCGCCGAAAAGATTGGCCGGCACCTCCACTCCGGCATGCTCGTTGTGCTGGAGAGCACTACGTATCCGGGCACCACGACCGAGGTGATCCTGCCCCGATTTGCCTCGGAGTCGGACCTGGCGGTAGGCGAGGATTTCTTTCTCTGCTTTTCGCCGGAGCGCGTGGATCCGGGTCGCACCGATTTCACGACGCGCAATACGCCCAAGATCATGGGCGGCACTACGCCGGCGTGCCTGGAGGTGGGCTCTGCGCTCTACGGCGCGGCCATCGAGACCATCGTGCCGGTATCGTCCACCGAGGCGGCCGAAATGACCAAGCTCGTGGAAAACACTTTCCGCGCGGTAAACATCGGACTTGCCAACGAAGTGCTGCTAATATGCGACCGTCTTGGTCTGGACGCTTGGGAGATCATAGATGCGGCGGCGACCAAGCCATTCGGTTACATGAAGTTTGTACCGGGACCTGGCCTGGGCGGTCACTGCATTCCCGTGGATCCGCAGTATCTGTCCTGGAAGCTGCGCACGCTCAATTACACGGCGCGGTTTATCGAGCTCGCTACGGAGGTCAATACTTCCATGCCCAAGTACTGGACAGGCAAGATCCAGGACGCGCTCAACCGGGCAGGCCGCCCCGTACGCGGCAGCCGCATTCTCGTTATCGGCGTGGCATACAAGCGAAATGTGAATGACCTGCGGGAGTCCCCGGCGCTGGACATCATGACGCTGTTAGTGGAGAAAGGAGGTGTCGTAACGTATCACGACACCCACGTCCCCGCGCTGGTTCATCACGGCCGGTCCATGAAGTCGGAGCCGGATCTTGAGCGGGCGATAGAGGAGGCCGACTGCGTCGTCATCGCAACAGACCATTCGGACTACGACTGGCCTGCCGTGCACAGGAATGCGGCCCTCCTGGTCGATACCCGGGCAACCGGGCGATAGCACCTTCGGGAATCCCGTTACGCATTGCCTTTCCAGCCTGGACCACGATCCGTAGCCGTTCGCCGTTTATCCGGATTCGTACTGCAGTACATGGTGTTGCCGCCATTCTCGGCGACCGCCTCGTCTCGTGCGGTCTGCCGGCATCCGGTGCACACTCCGCCGTGTAGATTTGCAATAAGCAGTACGAATTCGGTGTAAGATTCTATGACGAAGCGACCCTTGAGGCTCGCCGCTGCCTTCTTTCGCTCGACGAACCGTCCGGGCGTGTACGACATGGTGGCGTCGGCAATGTTTTCCGACCCGTCGCTGGTGTTTCAGTCAGGGACCGGCACCGGGCTATCGAGGAACCGGTGGGGGCGTGTGCTTCGGCGAGCGGTGGTTGCTTCGGCGGCTCGCGGCTTCAGGTGGATGGCCCGGTCATGGCTGGCCGATATCGGGGTCCCCGCCGGGGCTGCGGAGGCCAGCTTCGCCCGCGTTCAGCGCAGCCAGGTAGCGCGGGCGTGTCAGCGGTCCGACCGGCTGAAGGGCCGCGCCGAGGTCATGCGGGCACTAAGCGACTAGGTCACGCAGCTATTAGCCGCCGAGCCAACCACGAAAGGAACAGGCCCTCAGCGATGTCGGATCATACCAGAGCCGGGGCAATCAATGCCGGGCGAAGCGATCTCAGGAGCGCCATTCGCCGGCGCGACCGCGGCAAGGGAGATGCCTGGGCCGCCGCATTTCTGAAGCGTGCGCCGTATGGCTTCCTGGCGACCGTGGGGAAAGGCGGCCAACCTTTCCTCAATTCCAACCTCTTCGTCTTTGATGATTCGGAGGATGCCCGCCGCATCTATATGCATACGCACCGGACCGGACGCACACGGTCCAATCTCGAAGCTGCCGAAAAGGTGGCGTTCAGTGCTGTGGCGATGGGCCGCCTGCTCCCTGCCTCCGAGGCACTCGAATTCTCGGTGGAATACGCAGGAGTTGTGGCCTTTGGTAAGGGGCGGGTGATCGAGGACCGGGAAGAGGCGCGAGCGGCCCTGCAGCTTCTTCTCGACAAGTACGCACCGCATCTGAGGCCGGGGGAGCACTACCGGCCCATAACCGACGATGAGCTGAAGCGCACCGCCGTCTACCGCATCGACATCGAGACCTGGAGCGGCAAGCAGAAGGAGGTCGAGGCGAACTTTCCAGGAGCGTTCAGCCTTGAGGCGCTCCCGGTGCCGTTCCCGGAGCGGGCCTTGCCCGGCTTCTAGGCCGCGCGGTTTGCGGCAATCGCCTCCGGGTTGGCGTCGATCTCGTAGCGGCACACACCCCGCCCGCGCACCATCGCGCTCATCCGGTCAAAGAGGTCGGCCGCGGGTTTGGAATCTGGGCCGCACTGTGGCAGCGGTCAGATATCGCGGGTTTCGGATGCAGATCGGCAACGAACCCGTCGCCGACCAGATCCTTCGCGGAAGGTTTTTGGTGGCGGAGGGGGCGTTCGAACCGCCGAATCCCATACTTGGGGAAGGGAGATCGTCCGGTTGGCGACCATACCTGACTCCCCGCTCCGCCCGGAACGGCATCCGCCGCCATCCGCTCTGTCCCGTAAAATCCGGCTCACTATTGCATGCCGGAAATGATATAGCACTGGGTGCGAAATTCGCTATGCTATCGTGTCACTGAAGGTTGTGATTCCTGCCGACCATGGAATACCCGCTCAGGCTTCAAGTCGCCATTCGGCGCATAATTGGTAGAAGCGAGCGGGCCTGTTTGAGTAGGCGCCGCGGAGACTCTCCACGCTGCCCCACGCTAATCGACCTTGTGCCCAGGCCGCTCTCCGGACGAGCCCTACCTCCGGTTCTAGTCGTTTTGACAGGTGTGCCGTGAAAGGCAGGATCATCTCCTCTTATCACCCTGTCAGAAGACTCGCCGAAAGTCCCGCGAAGGCTGCCTGTTTAGTTGCGCCTACGTCCATACCCCGAGAACGAGATGACCGTGCCAAGACACTATTCAGTATATCCAGTTATCGCCTTATTCCTGCTCCTGGTCGCCTGTGCCCGACCGTTGCCCTTCGAAGTCGGAACCGTGGATAGCTCCGGCGTCCAGATCGTAACCAGTGACCCCACGAATTCAGACGAAACCTGCGCATTCAGCGCGGAGCCCGTTCTCGTTATCGGAGACAATGAGGAGGACGACACCCAATGGTTTTCCGTGATCAATGGGATGGGGCGTTTGTCGGACGGATCCATAGTGGTGATCGACAGAATGGCCGCCCAGGTGCGCATCTTCGACGCGACCGGGCGCCACTTGCGCACGATGGGAGAGCGTGGCGTAGGCCCCGGTGAATTTACGGCGCCCTGGATCCTCTGGGTCACACCAGGCGATACACTTTGGGTAGGGAACCAGCGTCCCTGGAGCTATTCGGTCTTCACGGCTGAGGGCGAGTTTGTGCGGCGGGTAATGCTAGATCCGCCATATCCGAATCCGTCTCGGGGTGGGGGTGTGCTCGACAACAGGTATACGGTGAATGCCGCGTATGAGTCGCTGTACACCCCGGCTTTTGACGCTCCGGACACGATGGTAGTGGAGATCCATGATCCCGAAGGCATGCTTGTCGGCACCTTGGCCAAAGTCCCTAGCGAGACCCTGGGCAAGGTCAGCGGGGCCCCCGAGACCTTCTGGGTGTCTCCCCTATTCGAGGGGGACGCGGAGGTAGACGCGCGAGGATCGACTATCGCCCTCGCACACGGCAGCAAGCCCGAACTCCGGATTCTGGATGAAGCGTTCAACCTGCGGACGATAATCCGCTGGGCGGAGCCGGATCGCGAAGTGACCGGCGCGGACCTACGCGCCTGGCGAAGCAACTATCTGGAGGGGATCGGGGAGCGGGACGAATACGACGACGCCACGCTTAGCCCGGAGCGTCCGGTGACCGACCTTTTCCCTGCCCTGTCAAGCGTAAGTATCGGTCGTGATGGTCGCATCTGGGTCCGCCAGTACGACCGGCCCCGTGAAGAGCGTGGATGGCTCGCGTTCGGCTCAGACGGTAGGTTCCATTGTCGCATGGCCCGGCTCCCAGGGGCGGCCTGGGAATTTGGTGCCGACTATGTGCTCCTGCTCCATCGCTCCGAACTTGGTGTTCAAACAGTCCGGATGCACAGTCTCACTTCGCCGTCTTGACAAGCACGTCAAGGAATGCGCGTTACGATAAGCCGCAGCCTCTACGCTACCTCTTTGCTTGGGCTGCCACAGCGGTTGGTCTGGCACGAGTTGGCCGAGCTTGCGGCCGAAAGAAAGCGCGGTGGGGGGTAGTTCACGCGGCTGAATGCGTTTATCTGTCCAGCCGGCATCAACGTGAATCGCCTCGAAGCGAGCAAGCATACGGTGACCGGGAGCCTGGCGCTCCGCAAGAATTGGACTCCGAAGGGACCCGGGCACACGCAGCCGACAGTCTCAAGAAGTCTCTTTAATCCACCGACAGGGCCGTCAGAGCCCGGATCCCCAATCGACCAATGGTTACACTTGCTCCTCGGACTCAGCACTTCCTTTTCTGGCAGCAATGAAAACCGAAACGCCGAAGGGCAGATTGAATACCTTGAGAAGCCATTGCTCGGCGGCAAATACCAGGAACAGAAGCTGGTCAATGGGGCCAAGAGTGTAGCGCAAATCCGACGAACCCCGGCTGGAGCGGAATAGCCGACCCACAATGCGAAAGACAGCCACGGCCGGAAATAGAAGCGTATTGAAGTACGTCGCCCTTACAGGCGATAGTCCGGCAGCCTGTACCCGTACGCGGAGACCGCGTAGCGTATACCTGCGGTAATGCCCGCTCACGACGTCTTGCGGCCCCCAAAGCAGCTGGTATGCGGGTACCGTGAGCATAAGCAGGCCTCCGGGGACCAGGCAGCGCACAACGTTCTCAAGCGCCCGGCCGTCATCTGCCGTATGCTCCAGGACATCGAACATGGTAACGGCATCGAACATGCCGAGCGACCTGGGTAATTCTTCCGCGCTGCCGGCATGCACCGGGATGTCGCCGCGCTGGTTGGCCAGCGCCGCCAGGTCCGGATTAGGCTCTATTCCGCATAGCCGGGCATCCGGCGGATAGACATGGTACAGATTGGCACCGGGCCCCGTGCCGATTTCCAGTATGCGCGGGCGCGGCGGCAGCGGCAACGTGCGCAGGACGCTGCGCAGTATGATGCGGCGCGCACGGAACCACCAGTGCCGGGCCTCATACCGGGCATACGACGCGCTGTATTCGGCTTGCACGCTAGTCCTCGAGCCAGCCCGCAACCGAGCGCACCACGTAATGGGGCCGGTTCTTTACTTCCTCGAATATCCTGCCGACGTACTCGCCAATTATGCCGAGTACAACCAGTTGCATGCCACCCAACAGCAGAATGACGGCCATGGTGGAAGTCCAGCCCGGCGGCGCGGTATCCGCCAGAAAATGGGCAAGTATGGCGAACACCAGGTAGCAGAATCCGAGCGCTGCGGCGGTGATGCCGAGCCAGGCCGAGAGTCTTAGCGGCGCGCTCGAAAAAGACAGCAGGCCGTCAAAGGCCAGCCGCGTCAGGCGGTGCACGTTGTACTTGCTGTGACCGTCTTCGCGACGGGGCCGCTTGTAGCGCACACCCGTCTGCCTGAAGCCCGTCCACTTGCGCAGTCCGCGCACAAACCGGTTGTGCTCCGGCATGGCATTAATGACATCGACCACCTTGCGGTCCATAAGCGCGAAGTCGCCGGCATCCTCGGGGATGTCGATATCGGAAACGCGCTTGAGCAAACGGTAGAACAGGTGGTAGGCCGCGCGCAGGGGCCAGGATTCCTTGCGGTCGGTCCGGATGCCGTAGACAACGTCGTATCCCTCGCGCCAGCGCTCTACAAATGTTGCGAGAAGCTCCGGCGGGTCCTGCATGTCAGCGTCCAAGACGGCGACGGCATCACCGCGCGCATGGCGAAGACCGGCGGTAACGGCCGTCTGGTGCCCAAAATTGCGTGACAGGGTAAGCAGCGCGAAGCTTGCCCGCTGCCTGCACGCCTCCAGTAGAAGCGAAGATGTTCCGTCCGTACTTCCGTCGTCGACAAACAGAACGCTCACCGGCATGGCGAGCGCGATTTCGTCAAGCCTTCGGATCAGCTTGGGAAGGACGTCCTCCTCGTTATAGCAGGGGATGACGAGTCCGAGTTCAGGCTGCGGCTTCCGCTCTGTCATGAAGGTGTCGGGAAATGAGGTGGCTTGGCCGCTCCGCGGCAAGGCCAGCCGGCTCGCCGTATGCGCCGAGACCGAACAGCGCATAATCGTAACGGGCGGGATCCGCTGGACACAGTCTCTTGCACGTCGCGGTCAGCGCCAGGGCGGCTTTCCAGTCATTGCTCCGCCGGTCCAACAGGCCGAGCGCGCGCGCTTGCCTGCCCGAATGCACATCCAGGGGCAGCACGAGCTGCTCCTTCCGGATGTGCGGCCAGATCTGGAGGTCCACCGGCCCGGGGCGCACCATCCATCGCAGATACATGCAAAGTCGTTTGCAGGCGCTGCCAGAGAGCGGACGCGCGAGGTGCTTCCGGAGCCTGACGGGCGTGCGGTCCGAAGCGTTCAGCACGGCGTCACTGAAGGCCTGGATGGCGGGGCCGACGTTCGGACTGTCCGGCGCGAGTCCGCGGCAGAACAGCGCCTCCAGGGTCTTGTGCCTTCCGAGCAGCGAGGAAAGGTTTCTGGTCAGCCATAGCGCGTCGATGGGCTGAAAGGTACGATGGCGGAACGTGGCCAGCCGCCCGGCGTCGCGCACTTCGTCGAAATCGCGCACGAAGGCGTACGGCCGGTAGTCCATGCACTCGCAAAGCTCAGCCAGCTTGGCGAGTACCGTGCTTCGCCGGCCCCAGGCCAGGAGTGCAGCGTACAGGCCAATTGTCTCCTGGTCCCGCGGATCGGAGAAGCCGTGGGGCACCGCAATCGGGTCCTCCGCGATGAAACCGGGCTGCTCGAAGTAACCAACCAGGCCATCCAGGTAAGACTTCAGTTCGGCGGAGGCCATCCTACGAGAGTGCTACGCGGCGCCCCCCTTCGCGCAGGGACCGCTGGGCGGCCTCGAGGATGCGTACCACGTCCAGCCCACTGCGCCCGTCGGTCCTGGGCGTCTCTCCGGAGCGAATGCAGTCCACGAAATGCGAACACTCCAGTCGCAGTGGCTCCTGCATGGAAATCTTGGGGATGTAGATGTCCCCTGATCGGACGGCCAGGGACTCTCCGTAGTTATCGTACGTGTCGACGACGCCCTTGTCGTAGAGGCGCACCTTTTCCGCGCCGGCGC
>CAZXEU010000160.1:0-13474 GCA_964639665.1 uncultured Rhodothermaceae bacterium
GTGGTACGTGGAAAAGAGACCGAGGACAAAGGCGAGCAGCCCCAGCTTGAATGCAAAGCGGCTCAGGAGATCCTGGCCGCCGCCCCCGCGGCCCATCCAGTACACGTAGCCGGTAATGACAATCTCAAGGACGGCAAGGCTAACAAACAGCGTCTGGCCAGCCTCGATGGCCCGGCCTATCCAAGCCTCGGTGGCCTGCCGGAATACTTCCTGCGCGCAGTCGAAAAACTCCGTCGGAGCACACTCCTGCAAGGCGGCTTGCTGCGGCATGGATGTCATCACCGGTCAGAATGCCTGCGCACACCTGCGCGGCGGAGAATTCAGAGGAACAGGCCAGATTATGGCGGGTGGAGCCCGCTATCCCCTTTGGTCCCCGCCGCGCACGTCAGCGTCCGGGCATCCGAAGAAACGGCCGGCGCGGTCTGCGGGCGCTCTGCGCCCAATCTGCGCCGCCCACAAATGTCTCGTACTGCGTACGGGCCTGTGCCTCGCGATCCAGCGCCGCGGCCGCGCGCACGGCCTCCAGATTGGCAAGCAGCACGAGCGACTGCCGTGTCATGAGCTGTTCCCGTGCACGGAGCACCTCGAGACTCGCCTTCACGTCGCGCAGCTGCTGCGGCTCGGCCGCCTGCGCGATTTCGCGCTTGAAGCGCTCAAGCTCCGCGTGGCTGCGCTCCAGCTGGCGTCCCTGCACGGCCAGCGCCTCCAGCGCCCCTTCCATGGTGGCAAGGCTGCGCTCGGTCACGCTGCGCCCATGTGCAAGCGGATCAGCGGCGCGGGCGTGGCCAATAAAGGGCGTCTTTGCCGCCGGCATGGCGACGTAGCTCAGCATCTGGTCTGCGGCAAGCGCCTCGCTTATCGGGCGCGTCAGCTCCGCCAGCGGCGTCGTGGACACCAGCCCCCGCCTCGTGAGCGAGGCCTCGAAGCGGCGCAGATGCCTGTCCGTCAGACGCTCGGTCTCTTCGGTGCTCCGCCGAATGGCGCGCGTCAGCCCCAGGGTTTCCGCCATGAGGCCCGCCTGTTGTCGCAGCTCAGTCACCGTGGCGATGGCCTGGGCAAGCGATGCCACGTCGATCACGGGAAGCTGGGCAAAGGCGCCCGTAGAATATGAGAAGAGGATAATCAGCAGCAGTTTCTTCATGGCCTACAGTTCGTCCAGGTGATCGAGAAATGCCTCGCCGCGACGCGCGATGAGGCAGAGTAGCTTTTTTCTGGATTCTTCCACCGACATGCCGGGCTGCGGCATGAGGAGCGTGCGCGCGACCGGACCCAGGTCGAGCTCGAAGAGCCGGCTGCCGTGCGCGCAGCGGTAATAGTAGTCGCGGCGGCGGCGCGCCTGCGCGATGATCTCGATTTCGCGATCCGTCAGGCCCAGAAACCGGTACACCTCTGCCACGTCCGGCGCCGCCGCCTCGGGGTTGGGCAGAATGATGCGCGTGGGGCAGGACTCTGCCAAGATCGCGCTGTGCTTCAGTCCGCGAAGCTGGGAAGCGGAATGGGCCACGATGACCAGTGCGGCATTGCGCTTCCTGAGCGTCAGGAGCCATTCCTGCAGCCGGTCCGCAAAGGCGGAGCGAAGCAGCGCCGCCCATACTTCTTCAATGATGATGAGCGTCGGACTGCCATCCAGCGTCCGCTCGACCATGCCGAACAGCGCCAGAAGCAGCGGAGCAACCAGGCTGTCGGAGAGGCGCAGGACACTGTCCAGCTCGAAGGTCTGCATGCGCACCGTATCCAGGCCCGGGTGTGTGCCGTCCAGCAGACTGCCATACGGTCCCCGCACCGTGTACGGCTCCACCATCTGCTGCAGCCGGCGGCCGAGGGCCAGATACAGCGCCGTAAGTGTTCTGCTCTCCGGCGGCCCTTCCGCCAGAAGCGCTAGGCCGCGCGAAAGCTCGCGGCGCTCGGGCGCCTCGCGGGGCGCTCCCGATGCCGCACACACCACTTCAAGCCAGGTCAGCGCACGTGCCCTGTCCGCGTCCGCGTCCAGGTGGCGCAGCGGCTGGAGCGCCGCCGCACCGTCAGTCCCCATGTCATGGTGCGTGCCGCCCGCCGCAAGCGTGGCCACGACGTGCGAGCGGCCCACGTCAAAGATGAAGACGCGGCTGCGCCGGTAACGCAGAAAGCTCAGCGCCAAGAAGCCCGCGAGGACGCTCTTGCCTGCGCCTGTCGCTCCCACGACCAGCGTGTGCCCGACATCGCCCTGGTAAATATTCACCCTGAACGGCGTCGAGCCGCGGGCCCGCGCATGCAACAGCGGCGGGCTGCCGGCGGGAAACAGGCTGCTCGGGCATGTCTTCTCTCCCGGCCAGGGAGTGGTAACGGGAAACAGGTGAGAGGCGTTGTCGCTTGATACCAGCGGCCGGCGCAGGTTTGCCGCGCCGTGTCCCGGCAAGCTGCCTACAAAGGCATCCGTCGCATTTATACTTTCCAGTGCGCACGGCATGCCGCTGTCACGAAACACCTGCATCAGGGAGAGCGCCCGGGCTGCCCCGCGCCTGCGATCCGCATCACGAAGAAGCACCGTGTTGCTGAAATAGCCGAAGCGAACGTCGCCGGATGCCACTTCGGCTAGCGCGGCTGCCGAATCATCCTGCATCCGGGCAGCGTCCACGTCTTCCAGGCCGCGCCCGCTCTCCGGCAGCAGAGCCCTGAGGCCTCCACGCCGGTGGAACCAGCCTGTCTGCACGCGCCGGATGCGGCGCTCGGCCTCGTGTCGGCTCAGGCCCGTGAACCGCATGTGCCATCGTGCGCGCTCGCGTATGCCATTGAAGAAGTCACCCTGTGCGCATGCGGTTTCCGCACCGAGCGATGTCAGGCCCAGTACGTAGACGTATTCGCCGCCGACGCGCGGCGTGAAGCCGGTCTCCAGGTCGGCTGTCGCGAGCGCATGCCCGAGATATGCGTACGTGGTGGCCACGTCCTCACGCCTTCCCGTAAGGCAGCGGTGGCACTCCCGCACCAGCTCCGCCGTATTCAGGCGGCGGACTTCAAAGCCGCTTTCCAGCATGGACGCCACTTCGCGGCATGTGGCCGCATACCTCTCCAGCATGCGCCGGTAGTCGAGCCCGCCGGCGTCCATCACCAGGTGCTCCCAGCGCCTTAGCGTCTCGCGGGGCGGCACGTGGGTGACAAGAAGCGTGTTGTCCGTTGCAAATTGCTTGCCCTTTCGCGTGAATTGCGCCCTTCGCTCCTCGTCCAGCGCATCCAGGGCAGCCGCCGGGAAATGGCACGAATGCGGCGGCGGATAGCCGCGGACCTGCTCCCGGTGCAGGTTGACTTCCAGGGCATAGCCTTCGCCGCAAAGCCGCAGTGCATCCGCCGCTAGTGCAGCGGCACGCGCAATTTCGCTTTCTGAAGCGCTTTCAAGGTCCCGCCCTCGTACGGCGTACCCCGAGAGGAAGGCCCCGTCCTTCATGAGAATGGTGCCCTCATCAATCACGAAGGCCCAGCCCAGGAGGTCGCCGAGACCCTCCCGGGGCCCGCGGCCGCGCAGGATGCGGCGCGAGGCCTCCGCCGCGCCGGCGCCGAGGAGGCCGCCCAGTGCAAGGCTGACAGCTTCCATGGCCGGCGCTAGACGGAAGACTGGATGCGGTCGCTCCAGAACGCGCGCTGCTCCCTTGCCTGCCGCGGATAGAGTCCGCCGTAGCGCATGGCACGCGGCAGTATGTCCATCAGGTACGGCTCCCGCTCGAAGAGCCGCCGGAGTAGCGGCAAGAGCCCCGCGTAAACACCCGCACATCCCAGAAGCACCCACAGATGAAACCGGGCCGCGACGGCCAGGCACAGCAGGACGAGCGCCAGGAGCAGGAACGCATCCTGGGGCAGACCCATAAGGAAGGGTCTGCGCTGAAGCGAGGCGTAGACCCTGGCGCGCGTACGTTCCCGGTTCATGCGGTCAGAGGGTTGCGCCCTGGAAGGCGAAAAACTCGGATATCTGGGCGGCCCCGAATATGATGATCGCCCCTACCACCGTGCGCCCCAGGATCTCGCCTGCGCGGCTTGCGCGCGAGATCCACCAGGCCATGCCGCCAAGTACGATGATGAGCAGGAATCCGGCCGTGGCCAGATCGCCCGTGAGCATGGAAACGAGCTTCTGCACCGTCGAGGTCGCGATTTCGATGCCGCGCACGCCGCTGGCCGCCGAGGGCATCGACAGGAAGGCGAACGCGAGACAGAAGGCAACAAATCGGAGCATGGCCGGCCATGGACTGTGCCACCATACTACGGGCAAGGCGCAGCAGAGAGAGCCGGCCTCAGGCTACGAATCGGACAAGATGTGCTTAAGCCCGGTCTTCGTAAGGCGGGCAATTTCGCGTACACGCCGGGCGGTGCCATGCCCGGCTATCAGAATCACGTACTGTACGGCTCGCAGCACCATGGCGCGCTGGTCCACGCCGCCTGCCCCTTCCCGGGCAAGCTCGGCCAGGCGCTCCAGGGCGCTTTCCGCGTCTTCACCGTGCACGGTGCCGCAGCCTCCGGGATGCCCCGTAATCCAGGCATCGAGAAGGTCCTTCGCCGCGCCGTCGCGCACCTCGCCGATGATGATGCGGCTGGGCGTGGCACGCAGGCTGTACTTCACGAGGTGGCGCATGGTTACCTCGTCGCTCGTGCGAAGGCGCAGGAGATCGGCCGCCTCGCACCACAGCTCGGGCGTATCCTCCAGGATAAGCAGGCGCTCGCCGGGAAACTGGCGCACCATTTCTGAAAGGATAGCTCCGCACAAGGTCGTCTTGCCGCTGGCCGTCGGCCCCGCCACGATGACGTTCCGCCGCTGGCGAACGATCTGACGGATGGCGTCGAACCCGCGCGCGCACAGCGCGCCCTGTGCCACGTACTCCGGCAGCGCAATGCCGCGTCCGAGCGGCTTCCGGATGACCAGCGCCGGCCCCTCCACGATCGGGGGCAGGAATCCCTGCAGGCGGCACTTGCCGAATTCGCGCGGCAGCACGGCCGCCAGCGACGGCCGCTCGGCCGAAATCTCCGTGCCTGTATAGGTGGCTACCGCCCGGAGGAAGGCTTCCACGTCCGATGCCCTGAGTCGGGCGGCTGTACGAGCGCGCCCCTTCTCTCGGCTAACGGTGCGCACCACCATATCCGGGTTGACGTAGACCTCCTCGATGTCCGGCTCGTCGAGTGCAGCCAGCACGTGCGCTCCCAGGTGGCGCCTGAGCAGCTCCGATAGACGCCGGGAGTATTCGCTCACCGGAGCTTCCGGGCATGCTCGCGAAGCAGCCGCCTGGCCCTTTTTCCGAGCGGCCGCAGCACGACATGCGGCGGTTTGCACGTAACGGGACCGAAGTAGCGACTGTCATAGCTGAGTGCATCAAGCGTGCTTACCACGAAGCATTCGCCCGGTCCGAGCACTACCTGCCCGGTGGCCTGCTGCACGGCTCTGCCATGGCTGTCAAGCGCTTGCGGCGCGGACTTGGGAAGCAGTTGCCCGCGCACGCGGACGCCAAGCGTGTCAACACGCACCGTGTCCCCTTCCAGCGCCGCCACCAGCTTGCCCACGGCCGCAGCACCGGACGGGCACGATCCCGGCATCAGGTAGGCCCGCGCTAGCGCTTCGGACGCCGCCTCCGGGGGGATGCACACCCGCACGAGATCGCCCACCTGGAGGGTGCCGGCCTTGCGGGCGATGTACAGGCCGCGGGGAAGGGATGCGGTCGTGTTGTAGAACAGCGGCAGGGACACGGCGCCCGGGGGCGCGTGCCTGAAATGTATTGCGGCCAAGAGCACGACCAGGACCGCGGCTGCCAGCATTCTGGATCCCCACTTCATGGCAAGACGTAGATGGCGCCTATCTTACGGCAAGCGCCCTGCCCGGACGCAGCCTGACCCCCAATCTTGCTCACATCGTAACCCATGTGCGGCCGCATCGCCCAGGCACACACGCCCGATGAGCTGACCGAGCTCCTGGGATTCACCGAAGGAGCTGACAACCTGCGCGAAGTGCGCGCCTCGTTCAACCTGCCTCCCTCGCAGCTGATGCCGGCACTGGTGCCATTCTCCACCGCGGCTGCCTGGCGGTCCTTTGTCTGGGGCATCGAGCCCAAGTGGAAGGGCCGGTCCGTCATCAATGCGCGCTCCGAGACCGTAGCCGAGAAACCGTTCTTCAGGCGCTCATTCCAGGAACGGCGCTGCGTACTCCCCGCTACCGCCTACTACGAATGGCGGGCTCGCGGCGAGCCATGGTGCATTCGCCCAAAGGCAAACGAGCCGCTGCTCCTGGCCGGTATCCATTGCGGCGGCCAATGCGTGGTTCTAACGCGCGCCGCGCGCCCGGACCTGGCCTTCATTCACGACCGCATGCCGGTTGCCATGCCCAGTGACCTCCTGCTGCCGTGGCTGCACGACGAAGAGTCGGCTCCTCATGTCTTTGCGGCAGCCCTGGAGGTGCCGTTACATGCCTACCGCGTCAGCAGTAGCGTAGGCAGCCCGCGCTTCAACACTCCTGCGTGCCTGGAGGCGCTTCCGGAGTAGCAGCATGCTGCGCGCGGCGCCATGCCCTCCCGCAACGAGACGATTAATTATATAGGCCCGTGCCGGCGTCGTGTACGACCGCATTCGAACCATTCCAATAAAGCACATGCGTGCCTCGAAGGGCCCGTCCGCCAGGTCCACGACGCGCTGACCGAGGAAGCTGTAGACCGAATGGCGAGCCCGCTCGCCAACCGGAAGCTAGAAGGCAATGGTGGTGGACGAGCTGTATGAATTGAGGCAGCACTGGCCGAGGCGATACGTGGAAGGCAATTCCACTGCCGTTTCAGCTGCCGTCGGGCCCGGCTGCATGGTGACCCGGGCGGCCGCAGCCGCGTCCCGGTATGCGTATCCGCCGTTCAAATGGCACACGGAACTGCCCGGATCCGCAGGACCCGTGCCGGGGCCCGAATGACAGGGCGGCTGATCGGGACCGGGCCGGGCTCCTGATTCGCTTCCCTTCCGGCAGACCCATGGCGGACCTTATCCGTCGCCGCACCGAGGCTGCACCGCCCACGCTCATTTCGAAGCACCATACGATGTTCATCCCGCGCGTAGAATTCGTCGTTGGACTCGCCGACCTTCCACGCGAATGGCAGCCGCCCATCAGTCGGAATGGCCAGAATTGTCAAGGCCGTGTCACCCGGCTGCAATTCAGACCGCTTCTAATCCGTTGTTTAGCAGATCAACGCCGAAGACCCGAATGCGAATACACCCGATCAAAGTTCTCCAAGCCTACGCGGCAGAACCTCCGCACACAGCTCAACTTCGACAGAAGTCTCAGACCCGCTCCACAAATGCGTGACTTCACGAACACTTGCATCCCAGGACCAAGAACATAAAACGGGCACAACCTGCACCTGCCGCCTGCGTACGGGCGGATTCAGGCTCCCTTGCGCGGACTTGCCATGCGGCAGCATCGGAAGGGATGCCGGAGATTCCGGAAATTGTTTCGGGATCATTCACGGGCGGCTTTCAAGGCCTTGCCTTGCTGCGTGCCAGCTGCAGGGAAGCCGGACCTGTGAACCGGGCTGGAGCACTGCAGCGAAACGCCTCTGCCACGAGCCCCGGATTAAATCCCTACCTTTAGGCCTTTCCAGGCCCCAGCCCATGACCGTATTCGACTGGTCGCTCGTCGCGCTCTATTTCGCCGTATCCATCGGGATCGCCCTGTTCTACTACCGGCGCGCGAGCCGCAGCACATCGGAATATTTTCTGGGCGGGCGGAACATGCCCTGGTATCTGGCGGGCGTCAGCATGGTGGCCACGACATTTGCCGCAGATACGCCGCTGGCCGTAACCGAGCTGGTGGCAGACAGCGGGATTGCCGGAAACTGGCTCTGGTGGAATTTTGCCTTCGGCGGCATGCTGACGGTGTTCTTTTTTGCGCGACTATGGAGGCGAAGCGGCATTACGACTGACGTGGAATTCGTGGAGGTGCGCTACAGCGGAAAGCCCGCCGCAGCGCTGCGCGGCATCAAGGCCGTGTACTTCGGGCTTTTCATGAATGTGCTCATCGTCGGGTGGGTCTCGCTGGCCATGGAAACCGTCATTAGCGTGCTGCTTCCCGATCTGACGATACTGGGACGCAGCTCATTCGTACTGCTGGGCATGGAATTCAGCGCGGCCCTGGTCGTGGTGAGCGGCCTGGTGCTGGTAGTGGCGGCCTACGCGCTGCTTTCCGGGCTCTGGGGCATCGTGGTGACGGATGCCTTCCAGTTCGTGGTGGCCATGACGGGCTCCATCCTCATGGCCATCTTTGTGCTTCGTGACCCGGCCGTCGGCGGCATGGCGGGCCTACAGGCCCAGCTGCCCGCCGAGGCGTTCCGGCTTCTTCCCACGTTTTCGGAGGCGGCTGGCAGCGCTGCGGGCATGGCGCTCACCATCCCTGCCTTTGTGGCCTTTATTGGCATCCAGTGGTGGTCGAGCTGGTACCCTGGAGCAGAACCGGGAGGCGGCGGCTACGTGGCCCAGCGCATGATGAGCGCCCGCAGCGAGCGGGAATCGCTTCAGGCCACGCTGCTGTACACGGTTGCCCACTACTGCCTGCGCCCATGGCCCTGGATCGTGGTAGCTCTGGCTTCGCTGGTGCTCTATCCGGGCCTTGCCGATTCGCGCGAGGGCTTCGTCCTCGTCATGCGCGACGTACTGCCGGCCGGCCTCCTCGGACTCATGGCAGCGGCCTTCCTTGCCGCCTTCATGAGCACGGTCTCCACGCAATTGAACTGGGGAGTCTCCTACCTGGTGCACGATGGCTGGCGCCGCTTCCTCCAAGAGGACCGATCCGAGCGCTACTACGTGCGGCTCTCCCGCATACTTACTTTCGTCGTCGCGCTCATCAGCATAGTCGTGACCACGCAACTGGACACCATCCGTGAAGCATGGGAGCTCATCCTGACAGCGTCCGCCGGACTGGGTCTCGTCCTCGTTCTCCGGTGGTACTGGTGGCGTATCAATGCATGGAGCGAACTCGTGGCGACGCTCGCCCCCATGGCGATGGTCGCCCTGGCCCTGTTTGGCCTGCCCATCCCGGGACTGCGTGCAACGTTTCCGGCCAATCTGTTCACGGTGGTGGCGCTGACCACGCTTCTGTGGCTTGTCGCCACGTTCGTGACACGGCCGACGAGGGCGCCCGTGCTGGAGGCATTTTACGCCCGCGTTCGTCCGCCGGGACCGGGCTGGAGAGACATAGCAGCCACTCTTCCCGCGGCAGAGGCCTCCGAGCACCTGCCGAGCCTTTTCCTGCGCTGGGCAGCCGGGATAGTGCTCGTATATGCGGCACTCTTCGCTACCGGCTACGTACTGTTATCCAATGGTGCGGGCGCCGTAATTTCCATCGTTCTTGCGGCCGCGTCCGCCGCGTTCCTCTGGAGGCAGCTGCGCCAGCCAACCTGACAACGCGCCACTGAATGCCCGAACTCATCATTGTCGGTGACAGGGTCCTGATCCGTCCCGACCAGGGGGAACAGCATACGGACGCCGGACTCGTTTTGCCGGCATCCGTTGCCGAGAGAGACCGCGTAGGCAGCGGCCGCGTGGCTGGCGTGGGTCCGGGCCATCTCATGCCGAATCCCGAGTACACGGAAGGCGAGCCGTGGGCCGCGCCGAAGGAAGCCGTGCGCTACCTGCCGCTTCAGGCCCGGGAAGGCGATTTTGTCTTTTTCCTGCGCAAGGAGTCCGTGGAACTGACCTACGAGCGCACCAAGTACCTGATCGTGCCGCACAGCGCAATCCTGGCGCTTATCCGGCCGGATCCCGACGACATACTCAAAGGCATCGGGCGCATGCTGGAAGAGGAATGATCCACCCTAACTCGCACGGGGCGCAGCCTGCAGTCGCTTTTGCCAATCAGTGAGCGTACAACCGCGCGAACAGACGGAGCTGCCATGAAGCTGACCGCCCTCGTATGCCTTGCTGCCCTCCTGGCCTCAAACCTGGCCTCGGCCCAGTCCCGGATCTCGGGATCGGTATTTGACGCGGACAGCAGAGCGCCCCTGCCGGGCGCAAGCGTTGCGATTTCCGGCACGGGAGCCGGCGCGGCGACCGGCCCGTCGGGATCCTATGTACTCTCCGGCCTGGCCTCCGGCACGTACACACTCACGGCCTCGTATCTCGGATTCGAGTCTGCCTCCCGCGTCGTCACCGTGCGGGGTGACGCGCTCGACATTGATTTTCTGCTCACGCCTTCGAGCCTGGCGCTGGAAGCGATGGAGGTATTTGCCTCCCGGGCTACGGGCGCAGAAACGCCGGTAGCCTATACAAACCTTGACCGGGCGACCATCCAGCGCGAGCTTGGCTCGCGCGACGTGCCTCTCGTACTGAACACGAGCCCCTCGGTGTACAGTACCGCACAGGGAGGCGGTGCCGGTGATGCACGCGTGAACGTGCGCGGTTTCAACCAGCGCAATGTCGCGATCATGATCAATGGCGTGCCGGTCAATGACATGGAAAACGGCTGGGTGTACTGGTCCAACTGGGACGGACTGGGCGATGCCACCACCTCCATCCAGCTGCAGCGGGGCCTTTCCGTGGTCAACCTGGCCACGCCGTCCATCGGCGGGACGTTGAACATCATTACCGACCCGGCCCGCCATGGCCGGCAGCTCCTGGCAAAGCAGGAATTCGGCAATGACGGGTTTCTCAAATCCACGGTTTCCGTTTCCACGGGCCTGGTTCGCGGACGCTATGCGTTCACGGTATCGGGCATCCGCAAGACCGGAAACGGGTACTACGACGGGACATGGACGGATGCGTGGGCCTACTACGGCGCCGCGGCGTTCAATATCAACGACCGGCACCGCGTAGATCTCTACGCCGTGGGCGCGCCGCAGCGCCACGGCCAGAACCTGTACCGCCAGAACATTGCCGCCTACGACCACGGCTACGCCCGGGAGATCTTTGAGCGGAACGGGCTCAGCGGCGAAGTGATCAGCGATATACTGGCCACCTATCCGGAGCGCGGACGGCGCTGGAACGAGAACGTATCCAGTGTCTCGGAAGGCTATTCCCGGGAGCAGCACGACGGCTTCGGCACGGTGCGGCGTGCCCGTGCCGGGCAAATCAATGAGCGCGAGAACTTCTTCCACAAGCCGCAAGTCAACCTGAATCACTTTGCGCAGCTGACGGAGCGGACGCTCCTTTCGACCGTGCTTTACTACAGCGGCGGGCGCGGGGGCGGTACGGGCACGAGCGGCCGCATGCAGTGGGACTACACTGGTCCCTCCCGCGTCGTGGACTATGACGCCACCATTCAGGCGAACCGCAAGAGCGGCCTGAGCGAGGGAATTCTCCGAAACAGCCACAACGTACAGTGGACGCTCGGCGGGATCTCCAAGCTGTCACGCGAACTAGGCGAGACGCTCACGCTGGAGGCCGGGCTCGACTGGCGCACCGCCGCAATCCAGCACTACAGAACCGTGCGGGATCTCCTGGGAGGCAACGGCTACCTGCGCTTCGACAGCGACTTTTGGGGAGCGGACGGCAGGATCGTCGAACCGGGAGACCGATTCGACTACTACAACACCAACACGGTGGACTGGCTGGGCGCGTTCCTCCAGGGACAGTATGAAAGTAGTGGCGTCACGGCCTACGCGATGACCGGGTATTCGGAGGTTCGCTACGCCTTCACGGACCACTTTCGCGATGCCGGAAACGGGACAGCCTACAAGGCCAATGCCGGCCCGATTCGCGGCTACCAGTTCAAGGGCGGGGCATCCTACAGCGTTTCGCCGCACGTATCTGCGTTTGCCCACCTGGGTCTGGTCTCCAAAGTGCCCATTTTCGACGGCGCTCTGGACGACATCACGGGCGTCGTCAATCCCAGTCCGCACAACGAGCGCTTTATTGCGCTGGAAGCAGGCGTTTCTGCAAGTTCACCTGACCGCCGGTTCACCGGGAAGTTGAATGCGTACCGCACGACCTGGAACGACCGGACGCTTACGCGCACGGTCACCGAGCTGGATGGCGATGACGGCCTCATCAACATCACCGGTCTGAATGCGCTCCATACCGGCATCGAGGGCGAACTGGCCTACCAGCCCGTTGGATTCGCGCGCGCCGACGCCGCTTTTTCGCTCGGAAACTGGACGTACACTGACGATGTCTCCGCTTCGTACACGCCGGATCTTTCGGATCCTGCTTCGCAGTCGCAGGTCTCGCTCTACATCCGCGATCTGAAGGTGGGGGACGCCCCCCAGACCCAGATTGCCTACGCCATCACCCTGTTTCCCGCGCGGGGCCTATTCGCCAAGTTCATCGGACGATCGTATTCAAACTACTACGCGGACTTCGACCCCACCAGTCGCACAGACATTGCGCAATCGGGCAAGGCGGTATGGGAGCTGCCGCCGTATACGGTCTTCGATTTGCACGCAGGCTACGATGTGCCGCAAAGGTATTCGAGGCTGGATCTGCGCCTGTTTGCAGCCGTATTCAACGTGGCCAACAAATTCTACGTGCAGGATGCCACCAACAACTCCCGGTTCAATGCCTACCAGGGCAACGGCACGGGTGCCAACTCCGCTGACGACGCGGAGGTCTTCCTGGGCCTGGCGCGCACGTTCAATCTCGGACTGCAGGTGACGTTCAGGTAGACCCAAGCAGCGCCAGGACGCCCCGACTCGCGCGGCCCGAGCTGCCTGCCGCGGTTCGGCAGCGGTGGCGTGGGAGAGACTCGAACTCTCGACCTTGCGATTATGAGTCGCACGCTCTGACCTGCTGAGCTACCACGCCCGTGTGCCCGGTATACGCCCGAGGCCGCTGCAATATCCCCGTGCTGCGCCCATTCCGGCGAACCGGGCGCGCACGCGTCACGGATCTCCTGCGCGACCCGCAAGCGACGCTGCATGCCGGTCGGCGATGACGACGCAACCCCGGCTACGCCCCCCGGTACCACTGCAATCCCCGCCGAGCATGTCCTGGAACCAGATTGTCAACCAGCGCGCCGCCGTGCAGCTCCTTCGCCGGGCCGTCACGTCGGAGCGCGTCGCACACGCCTATCTCTTCCACGGCCCCGACGGCGTCGGCAAGCGGGCCGTGGCACTGGCCTTTGCGCAGACTCTCATGTGCGCGGAGGGTCCGGATGCGCCCTGCGGCCAGTGTCCACGCTGCCGCAAGGTGCAGCGCCTGCTGCATCCGGATGTCCATCTGCTGATGCCGCAGGCGTCGGATGCCCGGCCGGGCGACATTGCAGCCCAGCGTGAACGGCTGGCCGCCCATCCCTACACTGCCGCGGATGCTGTCCAGGGTGGCTCGCGCAGCGTCGCCTCCAACAAACAGGTCTACTACCACATTGACCGGATCAAGGAGGAGCTTCGCCAGGCCGTGGGCCTGCGCGCCGTAGAAGGCGGATACAAGGTCGTGATCATAACGCGGGCCGAAACCATGCGTATCGAGGCCGCGAATGCTCTCTTGAAGCTCCTTGAGGAGCCCACACCGCAAACCGTATTCATCCTGACCACCAGTCGGCCCGACCTGCTGCTTCCCACTATCC
>CAZXEU010000161.1:0-9156 GCA_964639665.1 uncultured Rhodothermaceae bacterium
CAACAACTTGTCCGGGCCCATACCGGATGAAATTGGAAGCCTTGCGGAGCTTGCGGCAATCAGCCTCCAGCAGAACCGGCTGGAGGGATCGCTGCCGGCTTCTCTTGGCAATCTGGCGGCACTTACGGAACTGGTGGCCTATCGCAACAACTTCACGGGGACGATTCCGCCGGAACTGGGCGCCTTGCCGGCCCTTTCCAGGCTAAGCCTGAGCTGGAACAACCTCAGCGGCGCAATACCATCGTCCCTTGGCGATGCGGCCCAGCTCTCGGAGCTGCTTCTGAACAACAATGCTCTGGAGGGGGCGATTCCACCGGAAATTGGCCGGTTGACCCAACTGGCTGTGCTGAACCTGTCTAACAACTTTCTGGCCGGATCCATTCCACCGGAGCTCGGCGGACTCGCGCAGCTTGAGCTGCTTCGCCTTGAGGAAAACGTCCTGAGCGGCCCCATTCCTGCTGAGTTGGGAAACCTGGCCAAGCTCTTGCGCCTGTACCTGTTCGATAATCAGCTCACGGGCGAGATCCCGGCAGAGCTCGCCAATCTGGGTGCGCTCATCGAACTGAGCGCGAGCCAGAATCTGCTAACCGGATCCATTCCGGCGGAGCTTGGTGAGCTTTCGGCATTGACCAGACTGTTCCTGTACGACAATGACTTGTCCGGGGTAATCCCTGCCGAATTTGGAAACCTGACACACCTTGCGGTACTGAGTCTGAGCCAGAATCGGCTGGAAGGCCCGATTCCCGAAGCACTGGGCTCATTGAGCGGGCTCATGGAATTATACCTCTATGAGAACAACCTGACCGGCACAATCCCCGAAGCGCTATGCTCGCTTGACCGACTGGCCGAGGTTAGTGTGCGCAGAAACCAACTGAGCGGCCCCATTCCTGTATGTCTGGGAGACCTGAGTCACCTGGAGGTGCTGAGTGCGGGTGACAACAGTCTCGAAGGCAATATCCCGGTGGAGCTGGCTAATCTGGCGGGCCTGATGGTGCTGAATCTTGAGCAGAACGTGCTTGTCGGCTCGATTCCGCCACAGCTGGGGCAATTGAGTATGCTGGAGTCTTTGCGATTGGGGCAAAACGCACTGACGGGCACCATCCCTCAAGAGCTCGGCAACCTGACAAGGCTGCGCCACCTGTCACTCCACGAGAATCAGTTGACGGGCAATGTTCCATCGACCCTGACTGCCCTGGGTGACTTGGCCACATTCTGGTTTTTCGGCGAGTCAGGCCAGTCCGTGTGTGCGCCGCGGGATGACGCCTTTCAGCAATGGCTTGCCGGCATTGCGGATGCCGTAGGCCCAAACTGCACAGGCGTTTCAATCGAATCGTCTGACCCGGTCCCTGCCACGAGTTTCGCCCTCTTGGGAAACTACCCCAATCCATTCCGATTAACCACGGAAATCGTAATTGAGCTTCCTGTACCGGCCCGAACCCGCGTCGAGGTGCTGGACGTAACGGGTCGCCGGGTCATGGATATCCCGTTGCTGGAACTGAAACCGGGCCGCCAGTTGATTCCCGTTCGTTCACAAGGGCTGCCGTCAGGCGTGTACTTCTTCCGGGTTCTGCTTGAGGCTCCGGACAACGCACATGTCCTGGCTGGCCGCATGCTCTTGATCCGATGACGGCCGATTGAAGCCGATTTACCATTCCAAAGGCTACTTGAACAATCGGAGAAAACGCGGGCGCAGTTCACGTTATACGGTTAAGCTCTTCGGCGCGGGTCCGATCACACCATTGCTCCAATTCCCGTTTATTGCCGCTGCCCGAACGCCTCTTGCGGCTCCTTGTGTTGAACTCGCTCTGCCCGGCCGTACCCGCGCGCGTGCATGTGGTACTGCCCTGAACCTCGAATCCATCAAGTCCGCGCTGCATACGGGCGTTAGAATCGGCGTCCCCAAGACACCAGGCTGACCCCTGTTGTGCGCGATGGATCTGAACCCCGTCGGGCGCCCTTTGCCCGCGAACCGGCCGGACGAATCCTTCCGAGGTGCCTCCCAGCCTGGCACCTTGCCGTTTTAGCTCCGAATTGGCACCGGGAAAGCCTGATTCGATCGACACCGGAAAGCAGACTGCATCACCGGCGCCTATCGCGTACCGGAGCAAGCGACAGCCACGGCTTGCAATAGCTCGCCTCTGCAATAGTCTCTCCTCCGTTGCACCGACCTGACATCACCTGCTTTGACTGAACGGTGCACAGACGCACATGCCTGGGCATGCCGCGGGCTTCTGGCTCCGGGCTACTAATCCAGGGCGTAAAGGGAGCGCAAGTGACGCCATTTGCCGCGATAGTCCAGACCGTACCCCACCAGGAAATCGCTGCCCACGGAAAAGCCCACGTAGTCGGGGCAGAGTGAGCCGGGTGCTGTTGCCGGCTTGTGCAGCAGGGTTACGGTCGTAACCGAAGCAGCCCCCGCTTCCTGAATCGCGTTCACGAGGTACGCCAGCGTCCGGCCCGAATCCACAATGTCTTCGACCACAATGACGTGGCGACCGCTTAGGCTGACCTCCGGCCGGACCACTTCCCGCACCACACCGGACGATTCCCGCCCTGCTCCGTAGGAAGACACCTTCCAGAAGGTTACCTCGCAAGGCATACTAATTGCGCGCACCAGGTCAGCCGCAAGCATAAAGGCGCCGTCCAGCACGCCAACAACAACCGGGGAGCGACCCGCGTGCCGCTCAGAGAGCGCCTTGCCGATATCCTGCACGCGCGCCAGGATTGCCTCCTCTTCGATGACAAGCCGGAGACGGTGCTCTTCGCTGCAGGCCACCTCAGGGGCATCCATCGACTCTATCATGCTGGTGGCGGTCTCAATACGGACGGTAGGTCAGACGGATAATGCTCTTCGTGGATGGCATTACGCGGTAGTCGGCCGAGAGCCTGATTCCTACCACCCAAACCACTTGCGACCCGGAAGTTATAACCCAGGTCTGTTTCCTGCATGCTACGGGCACCTTGGCGTCCGTCAGCAAATCACTCACCTTCTTGGTGCCGTCCATGCCTAGCGGCCGGAGCCGGTCACCGGGCTGCCACGGTCGTGCTGTCAGGCTGGAGCCGAGCCGGTCCGCATCCACGAGCTCGACCAACGGATCGTCATTCAACGCATTGGGTGGCCGTGATGCTAGAATCTCCATTTCGAATGCGCCCGTGGGGACAAGTACGGCGCGGCCCGCCTCCAGTTGTACCGGTCCGGGAGTCCCGGCATCGGTACCGAATACAAGCCGTACGCGGCCACGCCAAACGAGCGCCTTGCCGAATGCGATCCGGCGCCCGGGTTGTGCATGCAGAAGGTGCTCGATCTGGCGAACCGCCTCACTGGTTCCGCTTACCGTCGGCAGCCACTGCCGAATAGCTTGCAGGATGAGGCGCCTTCGCCACACGGCGGCCGTCTGAAAAAGGACTCCCAAGTCCAGGCTCTGCTCTTGGAGGTCCGCCGCGCGTTCAAAAAGGGCACGAGCCACCGGTGTTACGGTTTCTTCCACATACGCACGCACCGTAGAGGAAGACCGCGCAATGCGTTCCGTCGCCGCACGACCAAAGGCCTGTGTGATCGCCGGAATAACCACGCTGCGCATCCTGCTGCGCGCGTAACGGGGGTCGGAATTGGAAGCATCCTCACGCCAGGCAAGACCCTCGTTGCGGGCATAGTCAATGATGGCCTCACGCCTTGCGTGCAGAAGCGGCCGCACCAACATGATGTTCGAGCCGGCTTCGATGGGCCGCTTGGCGCGCATGCCTGCCAGACCGTCCGGTCCCGTGCCCCGGATCAGGTTCAGGAGAACGGTCTCCGCCTGGTCATCCTGGTGATGTCCGACAGCAACGTGGAAGATTCCCGCGGCGGAGGCCGTGCGAAGCAGAAACCCATAGCGCATCCTCCGTGCCGTCATCTGCGCGGACTCACCGGTGCAGGCCCGGGCAGCCAAATCGGCCCTGCCCACCTGCAAGGAGATGCCCTGCTCCTTGCAATGATCTCGAACCCATGCCTCGTCGTCGTTCGATTCCGAGCCGCGGAGGCCGAAGTTCATATGGGCGGCCTGGACGGGATGGCCCAGCTGCCCCAGAACATGCAGCAAGACGACGGAATCGACTCCCCCGCTTAGACCCACGAGTACGGGCGAATTAGGCGCGACAAGCGCATGCCGGGCAGCGTACTCGCGCGAGTGCCTGACTAGCGGCGCATCCACGGTCTTCGGGTCGTGAAAGTATGAGCAGCAAATCCTTCCATGAGCTAATCCTCCGCCCGGGGCCGGATTGGCAAGTGCGCCACGGACCGTTCAGCCGTTCAGGACTGCCGTCTGGCGAAGCGTCTGTCCAGCTCCTCCATGGGTATCTGAACCATGGTGGGTCTGCCGTATGGAGATGAGTACGGCTTCTTGCAAAGAAAGAGCCGGTCTATCAGGGTCCGCATCTCTTCGGACGACAAGGCCTCCCCTGCCCGTATCGATGCGTGCCTGGCCATGCTCTTTGCCACGTTGTCCCGCCCCGTGATCTTTAGCACGGCCTCGTTCTCCTTGTATTGATGCAGCAGGTCTTCGAGAATGTCCATCTCGCTGCCCGCGCGAACATCCGCAGGCACGCCCCGCACCACGATCGTCCTACCTCCGAATGCCTCCAGGCTAAAGCCCAGAGCCACAAGTTCGGGCATGAGCTCCTTCACTAGTGCCAGATCGGCCGGACTGAATTCAATGGTACGGGGAAAGAGCAGCTGCTGCGACATACCGAGACCATTGGTCATGCTCTCCAGAGCCCGCTCGTACAGGATTCTTTCCTGTGCAGCTCGCTGGTCCACAATGAGAAGCCCTGTGCGAAGTTGGGCCAGGATAAACCGGTTGTGCAACTGCCACAGAAGCGTCTCAACGGCGGGCTGCTCCACCTGCTCCCCTTCGTCGGTCCGTGCCGCCTGTACACTGCCGCCGGTCGGGCTGTATAGAAGGTCGGACAATCGCTGCATCTGCGTCGAACGCGGTACTACCGTCAGATTTGACGGCGTCGCGCTTTCGCGCTGCGATTTTTCGCCTGCGGTGCCAAGCCGTACTGGCGGCCTGTCCCGGAGTGGAATAGCGATCCGGAAGCCGGCATCATCCATACGCGGCAGCAGGTTGGCCGTAGCCAGGGCCTTGCGGGAAACCGTCTTCAGGAATCCATATATGCCCCGTTCGTCGTCAAACTTGACCTCTGTCTTTGTGGGATGCACGTTGACATCGACGTGACCGGGATCAATGCTCAGGAACAGGACGAAGAACGGGAAGATGCGGTCGGCCAGGAGCCCCTCATAAGCTGACGATATGGCGTGATTCAGCGCGCGGCTTCGAATGTTTCGGCCGTTGACAAACAGAAACTGCTCGCCTCTCGACTTGCGGCCAATCTCGGGCTTGCCCAGGAAGCCACCTGCGGAAACATAACTGGTACCTTCTGACACCGCGACCAGCTTGTCCGTAACTCTGGCGCCGAATAGCGCCTGCAGCCGTTCCTGGAGACCTTCCTCGAAGTCCGATGACCGCGGCCTCGGCAATCGAAACAACTCCGCGTTTGCATGCTGCAGCGTGAATGCAATGTGCGGATTGCCAATGGCCAGACTTTGGAAAACATCCGACGCATGCTTGAATTCTGTCGCCGGAGTCTTGAGGAAGTTGCGACGGGCCGGTACGTTGTAGAACAGGTTGCGCACTTCGATGGAAGTACCGGGTCGCGTCGCGCACGGCTCGGACACGCTAATCTCCCCGCCGTGGATTCGCACCAGGTATCCCGCATCATCCGAGCGGCGCCTGGTTCGCAAGTTCACCTGGGACACCGCAGCGATCGACGCGAGGGCCTCGCCCCTGAAGCCGAGTGTTTCAATTCGGTCCAGGTCCTGGACACTGGTGATTTTACTGGTAGCATGGCGGCTAAAGCACCGCAGGGCATCGGCCGGGCTCATGCCGCAACCGTTGTCCGTAACGTGAATCAGGGAGCGACCTGATTCAAGAATTGCAACCTCGATCTCGTCGGCGCCGGCATCGATCGCGTTTTCGACGAGCTCCTTCACGACGGCGGCAGGCCGATGCACCACTTCGCCGGCCGCGATCTTGTTGGCCAGCGTCTCCGGCATTACGCGGATCAATTGCTCCTGGCCCGTGTCGAGCCCGGCTCTGTCCTCTGCCATGCAGTCAGAATAGTACGCTCAACCCAGAGCGCCATAGATATATATGGCGAAGAAAAGCAGGATCGCAAAGTAAATCAGCGCCAACGGGCTTCGTCGCCGCCGCGCGCGGGTCTTGATCCGAAGCCGGCGCCTCAGGCTCTCGTTACGCCTGGGATCGTAATGCCTGGGCTCGTAGCTGAATGCCCTTGGCCTGACCTTTCTGTTGGGAGAAAAGAGCCCCATTGGTCACCGATTGTTCTTCCACGCCAAAATCAGAGTAACTGGCACGTCTGCCATGTCGTTCCGGCGGCCAGTGCCTATTCCGCAAGTGCGCCGGCCACGTACACCAGGTAGAAATAGGAAACCGGGACAGCCACCAGCGCTCCATCGAATCGGTCCAGCAGACCGCCGTGTCCCGGCAGCAGCGCGCCGGAGTCCTTGACATTTGCATCGCGCTTGAAGCGACTCGCGGCCAAATCCCCTACGTGCGTGGCCAGACTGCATAGCAGCGCCAGCACCAGAGCGTGGTGCCAGGCCAGAAAACCGATTAGCGTAAGGCGCAGAAGCGCCACCGCCAGTAGCGCTCCCAGGATCCCGCCGCAGAATCCTTCCCAGGTCTTTGACGGAGAGACAGCAGGAGCCATAGGATGCCGGCCGACCGCTTTGCCCGCAACGAACGCAAACGTGTCCGTAGCCCAGATCAGCAGCAGGACTGTCAGCGTTAGCTCGAATGCCGGACCGGCCGCCAGCCTCAGGTCCGCAAGAAACGCGAGCAGCGCCGCTGGATAGATCGCCCCTAGAATCGTTGCAGCAAGCTGCTGCAGTGCCTTGCCGGAGGTCACAAACGAGCAGCTTGCGACAAGCACCAGACTCCACAGCCCCGCCGCAACGACCGTGCCGGGATGCAATGCGCGCAGCGCAAGGAGGGCTCCCAGCACAAGTCCCGCCAGACGCCAGGTAGTAACTCCCTGCCGCTCAAACAACCGATAGACCTCATACTGCGCCGCAAGGCCGAGGGCGAGAACGACCAGTACGAAGGGCCAGCTTCCCACGTAGGCCAGGTATACCAGCAGGGCTCCACCAACGACGCCGGTGGCAATGCGGCGTGCCAGATTGGGCATGCGTGCCGGACTACGGAGTGCTGTCATCTCCAGCTTGATCTCCGCCGGAGCCCGCAACTGCTGACCGCAGAATCTCGTCTTCCGACACAGCCAGCTCAAGAATTTCCATCGCTCTCTCCCGTTGGTCGGCCGGCACGAAAACGCGCACCTTGGCCAGGTATCCAAGATTGAGATTCCAGGCACGGTCACGCTGGCTCAGGACCACGGCGACAATCCCCTGGTCTTTAAGGCGACTTGACACCAGTTCCGCCTCATAGTCGGTACCGGACGTGAACACGACCCGCCAGTCCTTCATGTAGCCATTGCCGAATGCCGGTTCCTCAAGACCTCGCGACACCGTCGCCGCAGGGCGAATACGCAGGCCGCGAATATTATCATGCCGGAAACCACAAGATACCATGGTACGGCGCCGCCTTCGACCTTGCTCAACATGTCATCGCCCCCGGTCTTTCCTGCCAGGAAAACCATGGCACCGTTGTTGACAAAGTGAATCACGACGGGAATCCATACGCTTCCGGTCTGCCAGGCAAGATACGCCAGGTAAATGCCGATCAGTGCCAAAGGCACGGCCTGGGAAAAGCGGAGGTGAAAAAAGCCGAATATCACTCCGGTGATCACAATCCCGGCCGCTATCCCAAGACCTCTCTCCATGTTGCGCTGCACAAAGCCGCGAAAAAATACCTCTTCACATAGCGCCGGCACGGCCGCAATCACCAACAGGTGCCACGCCAGGCTGCCTTCGCCCGAGAGCACCTGCTCGAGCAGAGCCATCTGTTCGCGCTCCATTTCACGCAGCAGACGCGGCAAGGGCACCAATTCATTGAGCGAAGCCGTCCACAGCACAAAGGGCAGAATGGCCACAAGCCCAACGGTAGACAGTAGCGCGCCCAGAAGGTCTGGGCTCCGCAGCCGCAAATAGGCCAGCGGCCGGGACGTATGAAGGCGGGCCAGCACCAGCGACAATACACCCAGCCCCAGAATCAGGCCCAAGGCATTGCCCCCGAGCAGCGCATCGCTGTGTCGCTCGATCACGCCCGGCATATCCGTCAACATGGTCTCGAACGAGGCGCCACGCATCATCATGAATACCAGTGCTGCGATGTTGCCGATAAGCATGTAGCCTGCCAGCGCTGCCAGAAGTGCGGCCGATGCCGTCCAGACCGGCCCGAAGCGTGCAACGAAGCCGTCCAGGGGAATCGGGACTCCCGGCTCGAAGGAATCTTCCAAGATGGCCCTCTCGGCAGGATTCATGCTAGCCCGCTCCATTGCAATCTGGCCTATGTCGCCTCGCGATCTTGCGTGAACCTCCAAGGGCCTCTTCCGTTAACGCCGACACGCGCCCGTAGCTCAGCCGGATAGAGCGTCTGCCTCCGGAGCAGAAGGTCAGAGGTTCGAATCCTCTCGGGCGTACAGCCGTCGGTGACAATTGCGTCCGGCCCCGTAAGGCCATTGACGCCGCATCCGGGCTTGCTGGCCCAATCCGGTGCTCCGAGGCTGCAACGATGGATGATACCGTCGCATCTCCCGTCACGTTGCAGACTGTCTGGCGCATGTCGAATCTGCTGTCTGCCCCAAAGATAAGCGCGATACCGGCATCAGGCACTCCCGCGGAAGGCTCTATGGTCACAATGATGACAATGCCGGCGCCCGGTCCAGCAGCCGTGCCGATGGACGCCGCTACTGCAAGGAGAATGATCTCCGGCTGGTAAGCCAAGTCCAGCGGAATGCCCAGTGTCCGCGCGTTGCATACAGCGGCCACGGCAAGATAGGGGCTGTGCCGTACATACTGATAGTCGCACCGGGCGGCAGCGGAAACGAGGAGGCTTCCTCCGGTTCGCCCAGGTTTATTCCGCGACTCCCATGGTGACGGGAAGCGTGACTCAACTTGATGACGTGCAGAATGCGAGC
>CAZXEU010000162.1:0-11491 GCA_964639665.1 uncultured Rhodothermaceae bacterium
CGGCCGCGAGATGCACGTGCTGGCCGATCAGATGCAATCCGCTGGCGGGCATGAGGCGCACCTGGACACGAGGCGGCTGCCAAGCGGCATATACTTTGTTTTGCTCAGGATGGACAGGTCTAGGGTGGCGGACGCGGTCACTGTCGTCCGGTAAAGTCGGCGCCCGAAATGCTCCGGAGTGCCGGTGCTATCCGGGCAGCACCCAAGACGTGGGCAGGCGGTCACAAGCCGGGCTTTTGTCCGGCTCTCAGTGGTGGGGGATGCTACGCATTGCCGCCCGCAGTCTTCCCACGGCCCGCCGGCTGATCCCCGCCGGAGATCACGTCACTGGACTCAGCTCTAGTAGCCTTGTAACCATTTGAAGCGCAGCGGTCGTCCGGGGAAGCAGCTGCCCCGGCTTCATGCCGTTTTCGGCATAGCCGGATGGTGCCACAAAGACGCTGAACGGCTTCTTGTCGTACTTTACCCGCCGCCCGCATTGCAGCGCGTGGAGAATGCGGCGGAATCAGGCTATCTGCTCAGACAAATCATGTTTGGGTGACTACAGAAATCATCGAAAAACAGTTCACTGTGACAGTTGGACCGGCCGTGCCCGATACCCGTGATGCTTCTTGTACAGGCGCCAGGGAAGCGATGCCATGAGCCTGCTTGCTGTTGGCACGGTCGCCATCGACCGAATCGAAACGCCGCACAGGACCGTTGCGGGCATACTGGGCGGCAGCGCAACGTACATAACGCTGGCTGCCCGCTATTTGACCGATCCCGTCGGCCTCGTAGCGGTGGTGGGCCGGGACTTTCCGGCTGAGTTCAAGGACCTCATCCGGGACCGCGGGGTGGACACCTCAGGCCTGATCTCGGACCCGGCGGGAAAGACTTTTGCCTGGGGAGGCCGCTACGGGGCCGACGTCAACGAGCGGGAAACTCTGTACACGGATCTGAACGTGCTGGCCGGTTTTGAGCCCGTGGTTCCCGCAGACTTCCGTTCCAGCCGCGTCCTGTGTCTTGGCAACCTCGAACCCGAAATCCAGCATTCCGTGCTTGATCAGATGGAGCGCCCGAAGCTCGTCCTCTGCGACACGATGAATTACTGGATCGAGAATGCTGCGCAGAGTCTGGCCCGGTTGCTGACGCGCGTGGATTGCCTGATAATAAACGACAGCGAGGCGCGCCAGCTTTCGGGAGAGGCGAATCTCCTGAAAGCAGCAAGGTGCATCAGGTCGATGGGCCCCCGTATCCTCGTAGTAAAGAAAGGAGAGCACGGTGCCATGCTGTTCGTTGATAATGCCTTGTTTGTAGTGCCCGCATTCCCGGTGGAGTCCGTCCAGGATCCTACCGGTTCCGGCGATATATTCATGGGAGGCTTTGCGGGAAGTGTTGCGCATGAGGCGCATATAGGCAAGGAGGCTCTGAAGCGGGCCGTGATCTACGGTTCGGCGCTGGCCTCTTTTGGCGTAGAACGATTCGGCCCGGAGCGATTACTGGACCTTACGCACGATGCCATTGCAGAAAGGCTGCGCGAATTCAAATCGGTGGTTTCCTTTCCGTCCTGGTAGGACGGTGCGAGCGCTCCTGGTGGTGGCTGTGTTGATGCCGGCGCTTGCCTGCAACAGGGGAGGATCCTCTATTGAAGTAGCCATGGACCAGCCCGAGGCCGAACGCCTGCTGAGGTTCTATTTTGGCGGACTGGTTTCGGATGCCGGCCAGGATCCCGTGGCTGCCGGCGTGCTGTCCGTGGAATCCGGCCGATTCCATGTCCGCGCTCCCGAAAGCGACGGGCACCAGGTTCAGCTCTGGAACCGGATCGCGGATGAGGCCCGTGGTGGCAAAGTAGCGTGGGATTCGTTGGCGCCGCTGCTGGACAGCGCCTATTATAGCATTCGCGGCATTCCGTCCACCCTGGAGGCGCTTCGTGCCCGGTGGCCCTACAACCAGTGGATGCGATTTGACGTCATTGGGCCTATGACGAGCGCCCGAAGGCACGTCTTCGTTTCGGAGGAAGCGCTGCGCAGTGCGCTGCAGGCATACCACCGCAGGGGCCAGAGACTGATATATCCGGCCGGCACGGCCATCGTGGGTGAGCATCATGTTGACGGTATGCACAGGGAGACGACAGCCATGATGCGGCGCGCGGACGGATTCTGGGACTTTGCCACCTACGGCGAGCGCGGCCAGCTTGCTACGCAGACGCTTGCGCTGCCCAAGGCCCTGGCCACGCCGAGGCAATGCCTGGGGTGTCACCTAGGCACCAGGGAATTCGAGCCGGAGCGCAGCTTTCCCGGGCACGCCAGGGCGGGTCCGGACGGGCCTCGCGCGTATTACGTAAGCGAGGCTTGGCGCGACAGCGAAGTAACCCGCTATTTTGATGAGCACCGCAAACGAAGCGACACAGTCCTGGGCGTCTATGCAACGATCTACGCGACGCAGCTGCGGGCCAGCAGGCGCGCGGGTGCCCTAACCCGAGCAGACAGCGTGCTGCTCGGCAATCTCGGCCTGTAGGATGCCAGGCAGGTTCCACCTATCGCAAAAGGCCCCCAACGGATGTCCCTGAGTACTGTCCGGCTGCGCAATGCAGTCTTTTACGCGCACCACGGCGTCAGAAAGGAAGAGCACCAGATTGGAGGCCGCTATGAGGTGGACATAGCGATGGAGCTTGAGCTCGAAGATGCAGCCAGGGAGGACGATCTATCCCGGACTGTGGACTACGAAAAAGTCTTCGGACTCATCCAGAAAATCGTAACGTGCAACCGCTTTTTCCTGATCGAGCGCCTGGCGTACCTTATCGCGCACCGGCTCCTGGAGGAATTCGGCTTCGTGCGGCGGATTGAAGTCACGGTGCGCAAGCCCAATCCTCCCATAGGCGGCACCTGCGACAGCGCCGAAGTCGTTTACCGCACGGATCGCTGATACAGTTCGCCCCAGCGAGGCTAGCAGAAGGAAAAAGAGGCGGGTCCGGCGCTTGTGGGCGAGGCAAAATGGCGCGGGCCCATGCCGTCTGGCAGATTCCTTGCGCTAATGCGTGCACAAATCGCCAAATTCGTGGGTCAGCAGCCGGTACAGGCGGCTTGCCGGCAGCCCCACCACGGTGTAGAAGTCGCCCGATACCCGTCGAACGAATACACACCCGAAATCATCCTGGATGCCATATGCGCCCGCCTTGTCCAGCGGCGCTCCGGTGGCAACATACCGGTCGATCATCTGCGGCGACAGCGTCGCAAAGGTGACGTCCGTGGATTCTACCGCCACCACGTCTCTTCCCGTTGCCGCGTGCACCAGGGCCATGCCTGTGTAGACCGTATGCGTTCGGCCGCTCAGGTTTGCGAGCATGGATCTGGCCTCCTCAGGGTCCGCAGGCTTGCCGTAGATCTTGCCATCCAGATACACGATGGTGTCGGCTCCCAGCACGAGAGCGTCCGGCAGTGTATCGGCAATCGAACGGGCTTTCCGGCGAGCCAGGGTTTGCACCAGCTCGGCCGGAGCGACGCCGCCAGGGGCGGACTCGTCGGCGCAGCCGGGCACCACCGTGAAGGACAGCCCCATTTGGCGAAGGATGACTTTTCGCCTGGGCGAGCGCGAAGCGAGAACGAAATCCGTGCAAATACGCATCCTTCAGAGTCCCTAGAATTCGTGCAAAGATAAAGACTTGTGGCATCGCCCCCCAGGCATGGAGGCGGCTATTCGCTGCGCTCGCTGTCAGCACCGGTGCCGCAATGGTACGGCAATTCAAAGTGCGCTCCTTCGCAGCCGTACAGGCAGATTGACAGCCCCGGCTAACGCGTCTTACTTTGGGCGCTTATGGTAATCATAGCACTCTGCAACCACAAGGGCGGCACAGGCAAAACAACCACGGCGCTGCATCTGGCCGCTGCCCTCGGACTTAGCGGATTTCGGACACTGGCCGTCGATCTGGATCCGCAGGCGTACCTCTCCAGCATGCTGGGCATCGCCGAGCCGGCTCCGGAGGCTTCGGCTTGTGCTCTCTTTCGGCACGATATCGATCCGGCGGACATTCCCTGCGTAAGCTTTCCCGGATTCGATGTCATTCCCGGCTCCGGCGGGCTGACGAGGCTGATGCGCAAACTGACCAGTCCGACCGATGTATTCTGGCTAAAGGAGGCGCTGCAGGTGCGCACGGGCTACGATGTTGCCATTCTGGACACGGCCGCGGCTGTAACCGTGTTCAGTCTGAATGCCCTGGTTGCGGCCCGCTTCGTAATCATTCCGGTGACACCGGAGGAGCAGCCGGTGCTGGGAGCTGAACAGACCTATGAGACGGTTACTCTTGTCAGTGACAAGCTTAATCCGAATATGCATTCGCCGTTTTTTCTTCTTACGCAGGTGGATGCACGCAAGCGGGCGCATAACCGGCTCAGAGCCTACATGCGAACAACCTATAGCGACCATGTCCTGCGCCAGATCATCCGTACGAGCGCTGCGCTTTCGGCGGCATGCCGCGACGGCATAACCGTCTTTCGGCGCGATCCCTACTCGCGGGGCGCGCGGGACTACGCCAATCTTACCGACGAGATCATCCACATTGTCGGCCTGCAGCCGGACGAAGCGTGAGCGGGCGGGCCCTAAGGCATGCGGGGGCGCTGGCTTCGTGGGCCGCCGCGAGCGGATTGCTGCTGGGTGCACTCCATCTGCCGGTCGCGCAGCTGGCGCCCATTGGTCCACTGCTGGATCCGGTCACGGGACTCTACTACAACGCCCGCCACGCCGAGCATCCGCGGATGCAGCAGCTGCGTCTTCCGGAGCTCGGGGCAGAGGTGGTCATAGAGCGGGACGAAAGGGGCGTACCGCACATCTTTGCGGCCAGTGACCGCGATGCCATCATGGCGCTTGGCTACGTGGTCGCGCAAGACCGCGCCGCGCAGCTAGACTTTTTGCCGCGCGTAGCCGCGGGTCGTCTCGCGGAGATTTACGGCGCAGGCGCGCTGGATGCCGACCGGTTTCTCCGGCAGACGGGGATGGAGTGGGGAGCGCGCAAGCTGGCGCGCAGATGGCAACAGGAGCGTGGACTCGAGTACGAGCTCACCACATGGTTCGCGGCAGGAGCCAATGCCTACCTGGATGGGCTGTCGCGGGCCGAGCTGCCCTTCGAATCGAAGCTGCTGGGTTACCGGCCGGACAGGTACACGCCTCTGCACACGGCCCGCCTGCTCCAGTATTTTGCCTATGACCTGACCTATCGCCATACGGAACCGGCCTTTTCCGTACTGCGGGACCGGCTGGGCGATTCCGCGTACGGTCTGCTCTACCCGCCTGGCAGCTTGCACTACATTCCCAGTATTCCGGACACATTGCATGAGCCTTCAGCCGGCGCGCGGACAGCAGTTGCAGCTGAATCGTATGAGGCGGCGGCTCGTCTTGGGCAGATAGGTGAAGTCCTTTCGGCGTGGGGAGCGCCCGGTTACCACGAGCCGAAAGGCTCCAACAACTGGGCCGTCGCCGGAGATATGTCCGGTACGGGCTCCCCCATACTGGCCGGCGACATGCATCTTGAGCTGTCGCTGCCAGCCATCTGGTACGAAGTGCACGTGGTTACGCCCGAGCTAAACCTGTACGGCGTGCTGCCGCCTGGCACGCCCGTCGTGGTGGAAGCCTTCAACGACGCCCTCGGCTGGACCTATACCAATACCGGTGCGGACGTGCTGGACCACTTCGTGCTCCAGTTGGATTCGAGCGGGCTGCGCTACCGTTACGGTGACGGCTGGAGGCCCCTGGAAACGGTGCCGGACACCCTGTTAGTCAAGGGCGCTGCTGCCCGGATAGACACCTTGCTCTTTTCGCACTTCGGTCCGGTGGTCCGTGCGGACACCGGTGCTGTCGCCCTTCGATGGGTGGCTCACGAACCGGGCGGCATTCTGCGGGGCGTCTGGGGTATGAACCGGGCCGGCAACCGCCAGGAATTCGACGCCGCGCTCAGGCATTTTGATATGCCCGCCATGAACATTCTGTATGCCGACACGGCAGGCAGCATCAGCATCCGCTCTACGGGGCGGATCCCGATCCGGAAGGCGGGTCACGGGGCGGGACTCCTGGACGGCACGACGGACCGGTTCGAATGGACGGGCTCGATACCCTTCGAGCACCTGCCGCACGCGGACCAGACGGCACAGAGCTACCTGTTTTCGGCCAACCAGCTACCTGTCGGGCCTGGATATCCCCACTACCTGGGCCACGACTGGCCCGATGCCTACCGGGCGCTGCGCATCGACAGCCTGTTGCGCTCGCGGCCGCAGCACGGCGTCGAGGACTTCCTGCGATACCAGTCCGACGTGCACGTGGTGCAGCGCGATCTGTTTGTACCGCTCCTGGAGGGACTGGATGGCCTTTCGCAGAACGCCAGCGCTGTCCGGGACCGGCTGCTGGCGTGGAACGGCGAGGCCACCTTGGAGAGCGAGGCACCGCTTGCGATGCACCTGTTTCTGCAGCATCTGCGAAGCCTGGCCTGGGATGAAGAGGTCTTTGCCGGCATGCCCGTCCCCAAGGACATGACGCTGCTGCACTTGCTGCGCCAGGGATCTGACTGGCTGGACGTGGCGACCACGCCGGAGATAGAGGATGCCTCCATGCTCCTGGCCATGGCGCTCGAAGAAACCGGCCAGACGCTGGGGCAGGAGTTCCAGGATACGCGCTGGGGGAGCGTGCACCACGTGCTCTTGCGCCACTTTACGCAGACTCCCGGGCTGCGGTCCCTGTGGAGCGGCCCGCATGCTTTTCCCGGTTTCGACGAAACCATATCGCCGGGAAGCGAACTGGAAACCACGCATGGCGCCAGCTGGCGCATGGTGGTAGACTTTTCCCGGCGGCCACCGGAAGGCTACGGCATCTTTCCCGGCGGGCAAAGCGGGCGTCCTCTCAGCCGCTACTATGACCTGCACGTGCCGTCGTACCTGGAATTCGAGCACTACAAATTGCACAGGCCCCGCAGTCCGGGTGAGTTGCCCGTAGTTTCGTCACGCATCACGCTCAGCCCCTGACTACCATGTCTCTTGAGTCTTCTGCACGATTCTCCTCCCGGCTGGGCTTGCTCCTTAGCGTCCTGGGCATGGCCATTGGCACGGGCAATATCTGGCGCTTTCCGCGCATCGCTGCCACCAACAGCGGCGATGCTGGAGGCGGCGCCTTCCTGGTGGCCTGGATCATCTTCCTCTTCGCGTGGAGCATCCCGCTGATCATAGCCGAGTACGCACTCGGCTCACGCTCGCGCAAGGGCGTCGTGGGAACGATGGTCCAGATGGCCGGCAAGCGATATGCCTGGATGGGAGCCTTCCTCGGCTTTGTTACGGCCGCCATCACCTTCTACTATTCGGTAGTGGCGGGGTGGTGCATGTTCTACTTTCTGAAAATGGTTACGGGCGGCATGCCCATTACGGTGGAGGCGTCCCAAAGCGTGTGGGACGGCTTTCAGGCTGGGGGCTTCCCGCTCCTGTTTCACGCCCTTGCCATCGGGCTGGCTTCGCTGGCGGCATGGAAAGGCGTCCGCAGCATTGAGCGTGCCAACAAGGTGCTGGTCCCCACGCTGCTGGTCATTGTGCTCATTGCACTGGGACGCACGCTTACGCTGGATGGCGCGTGGGAAGGCGTGCGATTCTTGTTTACGCCGGACTGGGCCACGCTCGCGCAGCCTCGGCTGTGGCTGGAAGCGCTGACGCAAAATGCCTGGGACACGGGCGCGGGCTGGGGTCTGGTGCTGACCTACGCGGCCTACATGCATGTGCGGCATGGCGCAGTAAAGAACGCCTTCATAACGGCGGTGGGCAACAATACGGTGTCCATCCTTGCCGCCATCATCATTTTTGGCACGGCATTTGCAATACTTGGTCCAAGGATGAGCCAGCCGGAAGTGCTCGAAGTCATGCAGACCAGCGGCCCGGCCGCTACGGGCCTGACCTTTATCTGGATGCCGCAGCTTTTTGCCGAAATGCCAGCCGGAAGCGTATTCGCCACGCTGTTTTTCCTCGGCCTGTCGTGTGCCGCGCTGAGCTCGCTGATATCCATGGTGAACCTGGTAACCCGCATCGGAGTCGACTTCGGCATTCGCCGCGGTCATGCCACGGCGGGCGTATTCCTCCTTTCCTTTGTGCTCGGCATCCCGTCCGCCATCTACCTGGGCTTCTTCGAGAACCAGGACTTTGTCTGGGGCGTGGCACTCATGCTATGCGGGCTGTTTGTGGCCTTTGCCGTAATAAGGCAGGGAGCGCGGCCATTCAGGCGGGCGGCCATTGACGGCACGCCGGGGGACTGGAACGCGGGTCGAATCTGGGACTTTGTCGTATCCTTCGGGGTGCCGGTAATGGGTGCCATCCTCCTGGTGTGGTGGCTCTGGATTTCCGCGACCGAGTATGCGCCCGACACGTGGTTCGATCCCACAGAGCGATTCAGTGTTATGACCTGCCTGGTCCAGTGGGGTATCGTGATGAGTCTCTTGATGCTGGCAAACCGCCGCATGGTGCGGCGACTGATATGAAAGACGTCCGTCTGCAAATCCGCGCGGCATCCGGGTGGCTGCTGGGTGCCCTGCTCCTTGCCGCTGCTGGGCCGGCTGCCGCCCAGCCGGCCGAGATCCCGGTCGGTACGGTGCTTCCCGGACAGGATCAGGTCCTGGCGCTCGCAAGCGGCGGCACCTCGATGGTAGGTGAACTTACCGGTGCACGCGGAACCGTGGTGATATTCTGGAGCAATACTTGCCAGTGGAGCGAGGGGTACATGAAGCGCGTCCGAGACCACTTTGAAACGGCCTCGGAGCAGGGCATACTGCTTTACCTGGTTAACGCCAATGACCCGGACGCCTTTCCCGAGGAGGCGCTTGAGGCCAGTCGCGCCCCGGGCCATCCCATGCCGTATGCCATGGATTCGGGGGGCCGGTTTGCCCGGGCACTCGGGGCTTTTCGCACGCCGCAGGTATTCGTGTTTGACGCCGGGCGACGACTCGTGTACTCCGGTGCCATAGACGACTCGCCAGCGGATGCGGGCGGTATACAGGAGGCCTATCTCGAAACGGTGATGGCGGCGCTTGCGGAAGGGCGCGCACCGAACGTCCCGTCAACCCGCGCCTTTGGTTGCCGCATTCGTTTCCCCGCCGGTTAGTCAGCGTGACCATAGAAGCTGTTGAGCGGAGCTTTCACCGCGTGGCCTCGCCCGAGGAATTCGAGGCCATGGAGCGTTGCGTGGAGACCTATCAGCGAGAGCGCTGCACGGTATACGGGCAGTTCGCCGATGCCGGCAGGTATCTGCCGGTGGAGGCCTTCAAGCATGTCCCTGTGGTGACGTTTCCTCCGGCCGCGGCGGAGCGCGTCTTCACGAGCAGCGGGACCGGGCGCATGGCGCCCAGCAGGCACTGGGTGCGGCGCCTGGGCGTTTACGAGCGCGCCGTCTCTGTCCACTTCGAGCAAGTGTTTGGTGCGGGCCCCCATACAATACTGGCCCACCTTCCGAAGTATGACGAGGCGTCTTCCTTGGTCTGCATGATGGAAATCCTGATCCGGCGCCACGGCGACGCCCACAGCGGTTTCTTTCTGGAAGACACCTCCTTGCTGGAGCGCGCCATCGAAAATGGCCGCGCCTTTCTGCTGTTCGGTGCAGCGTTCGGCTTGCTCGACCTCGCTGAGGAGCGTGCGTATCGCTTCCCCCGCGGGGCACGCATAGTCGAGACCGGCGGCATGAAGACCTACCGCCGGCATATGACCAGAGCCGAGCTGCACCGGCAACTCGCAGAGGGATTCGGCTTGCCGGCCGCCCGAATCTGGAGCGAATACGGCATGTGCGAATTGATGAGCCAGGCGTACACGCGCGGAGGACCGGTGTTTTTTCCGCCGGCCTGGATGCGCTTTCGCGTGCTGGATCCGCATACTATGGACGAGTTCGCAGAAGGAGTGCCTGGCGTGCTGGCTGTATGTGATCTGGCCAATTTGTATTCCGTAAGTGCGCTCTTGACGGAAGACTTGGCCGTGCGGCGGCGGGATGGCTTCGAGATCCTGGGACGTCTGCCCCAAAGCGGGCTTCGCGGGTGCAATTTTCTGCTGGAAGGCTCGCAGGCATGACGGTGCTGGATGCCGTGGTTGGCGCGGCGGAGCGCTGGAGAGATCCTGGCTGCGTTGCCAGGGCGCGCGCCGCGCGGCGTACGCTATCGGCGCCAAACCGCTTTACCGAAGAGGCCCTTGCCTTTGCCATAAACCAGCAGATGCACCAGGTGACGCACCGGGAACTGGATAACTGGCTGCGCGGGCGCCGGGCGCAGAGCGCACTACGTGTAGGCGTCCTGAATGCCGGCAATATCCCCCTTGCCGGCCTGCAGGATTTTCTGGCCGTGGTGCTGACGGGTCACGAGTACATCGGCGTGTGCTCATCCAAATCGCCCGCTTTGCTGCCGGCCTTTGCGGAGTGCATTGGACAGGCCGCGCCCGGGATTCGCGCCCGGTTCAGGGCAGCAGGCGAGATGTGGGCGGAGGCCGAAGCCGTAGTTGCTACGGGCAGCGACGCTACCGGGGGCTGGATCCGGGAGCAGGCGCGTGCACACGCTTTGCCGGAGCGCAGACTCCTAGCGCGCGGCCACACGTTTGCCGTTGCAGTTGTCGACGGCAAGGAAAGCCGCCGGGATCTTGAAGGCCTGGCGGAGGATATTCTGCTTCACGAGGGCATGGGTTGCCGGAGCGTGGCACTGCTTTGGGCACCGCAAGGTATTTCCCCTGATGCCATGCTCGAGAGCCTGGCAGCCTTTCGCAGCGTCTTCCCCGCTCATTCATCGACGCCGGGCGCACTGTCCATGCAAAAGGCGTTCCTCCAATCGCTGGGTGTGCCGCACGCCTACGGGGACGGCCTTGAGTTTCTGGTCAGCCGGGGTGCTCCGGAGCCGAAGGGTCCGGCGCACCTGCGCTGGGCCGAATACGACAGCCTTCGTGAGGTGGAAGATTACATGGAGACGGAAGGGGCGGCAATACAGCTCGTCGTGGCAAGGCCCGGCCTGGCCGCGCGGCTGCGCATGCCTCGGGAGGCCCAGCCGCCGGGCTCGGCCCACCGCCCCCGTCTGGACTGGTGCCCGGACGGCCGGGACACCGTGGACTTCCTGGCGGGTCTGGGAGCGCCTGCCGCCTGAAACCCTGCAGATTGCCCGGGGTTGTGTTCGGGAATTATATACGAAAGTGCCGCCGGCACCTACCTATACGATCCTGCATCGTGACCGTGCTTAACACTGGAACTATGCTCCAGCGCCAGAGGCACAGCTTGTACAGCCGTAGCTGCCTCCGCCCGATGCACAGGGCCTCCCGCCCTGCCGAAGAGCGCAAGGCCCTTCATGCGGATGTTCCTGGCCGCATTGATATCCCTGTCGAGGACAAGGCCGCAGTGCGCGCACCGATAGGTGCGCACGGCAAGCGTGATCCTGTCACGGGGCATCCCACCGCAGCCGCTGCAGGCCTGGGTGGTGTTATGCGGACTTACGGTAACCAGCCTGCCTCCGGCTCTTTCAACCTTGCAGGCAAGCTGTCGA
>CAZXEU010000163.1:0-6180 GCA_964639665.1 uncultured Rhodothermaceae bacterium
GGGTCTTGACCGCCTGGCCATGCTGCTTTCAGGGTCGGAGTCGCTGCGCGATGTCATTGCTTTCCCGAAGACGCAGAGCGCGCAGGAACCCATGTCGGACACGCCGGCGACCGTCGACGCTGCCCAGCTTGCCGAGCTGCACATTGTGCTCCCGGAGGACTAACTAGTGGAGTCCGGTGGCTACGTACGGATTGTCCGGCAACACTTCCGATGGCAGGCCTGGGAGCAGTTGATCGAGAAGAACGGCATCACCATCGACCGTCCGTATGGCAGCGTGCATCCGGTATACGACGAAATCGTCTATCCCATGAGCTACGGCTACATCAACGGCACCCGGGCAACCGACGAGTGCGAGGTGGATGTGTTCGTAGGCAGTTCGGGCGGCGGTCTCGAGGGCCTGATCCTGACCCTGGACCACCGGCGCCGGGACCGCGAACTCAAGCTGCTCTACCAGTGTCGGCCGGAGGAAATCTACCTGGCTCACGGCTTTATCAACTTTGACCGCCATCGCATGCAGGGTACGCTTGTCATGCGCAGGCCCATGCGCGCGCTTTGGCACTAGTGCCTGCATCTATTGCGCGGCTTGGAGGTATAATTGGCTGCAGAGCTAGGCCTGTTCTCTGACATTCTGATCCCGTAGCTCAGTTGGTAGAGCATCTGACTTCAAACAGGAGCCTTGCGCGAGAAATCGCGCAAGTGGAGGCTGCTGTATGCTGGGACGCCCTAAAGGCCCGACTACGCCGCCACGCGTGACAATGTCCGGTATAGGTGGGTAATCAGCAGGCAACCTTGAAGGAGCGCGAGGCGAGGCGGCACGAGTGGCTGTCATTGTGGCATGGCTGCCCGTTGACGCGTGCCGAACCGGACGGACGGTTCCGGAGTCGCCGGGGAAGCCGGCGACCGTGCGCCGTGGCTCCGCATCATCAAGAGAGCCCTCAGAGGCCATACGCAGCCCACCCTCCCCCGGCGTGCCGGGACGGGTGAAGAGATGGTCCAGACTACAACGCCCGTCGCGGCGGCCGGTGAAAGCCGGTGTGGTAGGTTAATCAGAGGGTCCCAGGTTCGAGCCCTGGCGGGATCACTTGCGTTTCTGGCCCGGGTGGCGGAATTGGTAGACGCGCTGTCTTGAGGGGGCAGTGCCCTGGTGGGCGTGCTGGTTCGACTCCAGTCCCGGGCACAGGTCCCGCCTTCTGTATCGAAGGCGGAACGGAGTGCTTGTTCCCGGCAACAGATCCGGTCGTAAATCATGCGCCTGTCCATTCGCCTGGCTGGCTGTCTTTTTCTGCTGCTTCCCGCAGTGCATGGAGCTACGGCCCAAGCCCCGTGGCCGACAAGCGGCTGGGCTGTTTCGACGCCGGAAGAACAGGGTCTTGCCAGCGAGCCTCTCGATTCGCTGGACCAGGCGATCCGCCGGGGCACGTACGGTAACGTCGACCATCTTCGCGTTATCCGCCATGGCTACCAGGTCTTCAGGCGAGACTACGGCAACGACTACGCCGAAATAAGTCGGGGCTTTACGGGTCCGCTTGGATGCGGATATGATGCCTGCCAGGGCACAGAAGCGGATGATCCCTTCAATTACTACCACCCGTCCACGCATCCGTACTACCGAGGACGTGCCGTACACAGCCTGCAGTCCGTTACCAAGTCGGTGTCGGCCACGCTCGTGGGCATCGCCCTGCGGCGAGGAGAAATTCCGAGCCTGACTGCGCCGCTGCTGGACTTTTTTGACGAATATGATACGCAGGACGTGGACGACAGGCTGCGCCGGGCCACGCTGGAAGACTTGCTCACCATGCGTACCGGCATTGAATGGCATGAACAGGACCGGCCGCTGGACGCGACCAATACAACCATCCAGCTGGAGCGAAGCCATGACTGGATCCAGTTCACGCTGAACCAACCGTCGGATGCCGCGCCGGGCGAAAAATGGACTTACAACAGCGGAGGCAGCCATCTCATGTCCGGCGTCATTCTTGCGGCCACCGGCAGGACCATTGACAAGTATGCCGAAGAGTATCTATTCGGCCCGCTCGGCATAGGCGACTACCACTGGAAGAAGACTCCGCGCGGCCTGCCGGATACGGAGGGCGGACTGTATCTGGAGCCGGACGCACTGGCCAGGATTGGTTACCTGTATCTCAGGGGCGGCCGATGGGAAGAGGAGCAGTTACTGGATTCCAGCTTCGTACAGGCAGCGGTGGCCGTGCAGGTACCGGGCGTCAACAGCCGCGACTGGGGGTATGGCTACCAGTGGTGGCGCGTGGACAACGACGGAATCGAGATCTGGGCGGGCCTGGGATTCGGAGGGCAATACCTGCTCATTCTGCCGGGCGAAGACCTAGTCGCCGTGGTCAACAGCTGGAACGTCTTCAACCAGCGCGTGGCATCTGTACTCGGAGGGCTCGTGGACGCCCTGAAGGCCGCCGCACACCGTTAGCTGAGAGCCTGCGGCAGATGGTGCGAAGGCGTTGGGGCGTGCCATCCCGGTCGCCCGCATGGATCAGCCGAAGAATCCGAAGCGCGGCATCCGGCCAGTACCGGCCGGCAAACCGGGTACTTGTTGCCAGCCAATCCTGCCGGCACACGCGGGCGCGGCGAGCACACAGCTGCGCATCCTACCGCTCCAGAAGTGGCAGGTAAGGACGCGACAAGCTGCCGGTATATAGCTGGCGCGGCCGGTGCAAGCGGCTGTTGGTCCCGCGCATCTCCTTCCAATGGGCAATCCAGCCGGGCAGGCGCCCCAGAGCGAAGAGAACGGTAAACATGCTTGTTGGCAGCCCCATGGCGCGGTAAATGATGCCGCTGTAGAAGTCAAGGTTCGGAAAAAGCCTGCGCTCGATGAAATACTCGTCCTCGAGGGCCACCCGCTCCAAGTTCTTCGCAATGTCCAGCAGAGGATCGGTATGACCCAGCCGGGCCAGTACGCGGTCCGCGGCCTGCTTTATGATCCGTGCGCGAGGGTCATAGTGCTTGTACACGCGGTGCCCGAAGCCCATCAGCCTGAACGGGTCCGCCTTGTCCTTGGCCTTGCGGATGTATTTCGAATAATCCGCCCCATCCGCGCGGATAGCCGCCAGCATCTCCACCACGGCCATGTTCGCGCCTCCGTGCAGCGGACCGGACAGGGCACTGATTCCCGACGAGATGGTCGAGAACAAATCGGCGCCGCTGCTACCCACCATCCGGACCGTGGACGTGCTGCAATTCTGCTCATGGTCCGCGTGCAGTATCAGCAGCATATCCAGAGCCTCGTGGACCACATCGGAAATGAGGTACGGCTCGGTCGGCACGGCAAACATCATGTGCAGGAAGTCCGCCACGAATTCCAGGTCGTTTCGGGGATAGATGAATGGCTGGCCGATGGACTTCTTGTAGGCGAAGGCGGCGATCGTCTTGAGCTTGGATAACAGTCGGACAATGTTCAGGTCCTCGTCCTGGTCCCTTTCCGAGTAATAGGTCGACAAGGAGGCCACCATGGTGGACAAGACGGCCATCGGCTGCGCACTGGGAGGAAAGCCCTCGTAGAACTTCTTCATGTCCTCGTGCAGCAGGGTATGCTGCGTAAGGCGCTGCGAAAAGGCCTCCAGCTTGGCGCGGGATGGCAGCTCACCATAAATGAGCAGGTACATTACTTCCACAAACGAAGCCTTCTCCGCCAGCTCCTCTATGCCATATCCCCGATACCTGAGAACGCCCTTCTCGCCGTCTATGTAGGTAATGGAGCTCTGGCACGATCCGGTATTGCCGTAGCCCGGATCCAGCGTGATGGCCCCGGTGGAGGACCGGAGGCGACCGATATCGATACCGACCTCGTCTTCAGAGCCCACTATAACGGGCAGCTCGTATTGGTAATCGCCTAAGACTAGCGTGGCCGTGGACATAACCCAGTATTGCTAAACACTCGCAAGACGTAGAATTGGAAAGAAAATACGGCGCCGCTCCACGCGCGCATGCATTACGCAAGGGATGCCGGCCGCTTATATTATCGTGCATCCGGCCGTTACGTGCATTCTCTAAATCTTCGTCGTTAGCACTTCATGGACGCGTCCCCTGCGCAGCTTCCTGCTTATGACAAGCCGGCGAAGCCGGGAATCTGGATGAATTTTGACAACACGGTCTCCATCTACTACGTGGTCAAGGCCACTGACGATTTTGAGCACGCCGCGCAGGGCGTTTTCAGGGCGCTTGTGGAAGCGCAACGTATGTATCCGGACTGGCCGCGTGTCTTCTACCTCGACATTCACGGACACGAGGGAATTACGGAAGGCCTGGACGAAGACTTTGTTGAATTCCAGCAGGAATTCTGGTTTTCGGCGGTTGCTCCTTTTCTTACCGCCTTCGACCTGCCGTTGACAGGCCCGCTGGCAAATCCGTCTCCGCAACGCAGCGACCTGCCAGACAGCCTCGTCATCGGCTCAGGCGCGAGGACCGAGCCACAAGGAAACACCGTCGGATGACATTGACATTCGCAGGCTTCGCGGCTAGCTTTCTAGGTTAACCAAGTCTTCAGGGACAGACCGTACATGATTCGCATCCTGCTCGGAGTTCTCGTATTCCTGGTTGCCGCGCTGGCCTACTTGATGGAACTGCCCTACCTGTATCCCGTCGCGGGAGTGCTGGCATTTGCACTGCTCATGAGCTGGGCAATAGTTGCTCGGAACCAGCGGCTGGATAAGCTGCGCAGCCAGATACCGCAGTTGCGTGTGTCGGACAAGCCGGAAGAGGAGCTCACGGCGCTAGGAATCCTTGAAATCCGCGAGCGCGGTGACTCGGTCGAATTCGGCGACTCGGTGCAGGAACACAAATCCGGGGACGAGGAAGCGCCAGGGGCGCCCGAGTCTATGGCCGAAACGTCCGGCACCTCGACACAGACACAAGCGGGCAATGCGCCGGGAACTTCGGGCACGTCAACTCAGAGGCAGTTTACCGAATTTGTACGATCCGATGCCTTGAGGCAGTCCGGCCAGCGGCCTTCATCGATGCCGGATCCTCGCTCGCGAGCCGTGCTCGTTCCTTTGCTCGAGGGTCTTCGGCAGGCGCTTGGGGCCCATTCGGCAGGGCTTGCGCGCAGATACCGGGATGCGTGCGAGTTCAGACTCCTGGCAGCGGCCGGCGAACATTGGGCCAAGTCACCCGGAGAGGTGTTCCGGTCCGGATCGACGCCGCTGGTCCGCGACAGCCTTTCGGTTAGCGTCCGGGACGTCGAGGAGGAAGACTTGCCGCGCCGCTCGCTTACCTACAGTTCTACACCTGCTTCCATTCGACAGGTTGCCGTTGCAGCCGTTAGTGATCCGCCGCTGCTGCTATTCGTAGACACCACTGTCATGAACGGCCTGTCCCACGAGCGCGTGCCTGTCTTGCTGGCCCAGTTCGTTCGAACGCTTGGCCTGCTGCTGCGGGATGTCGAAACGGGCAGCGGGGATAAGCGTCCCCGTCGCGAAATCATTTCGGAGGAAATGGCTCGTGCCCGGGCGCGGGATCAACAGCTAGCGCTGGCGCTGGTATTCCTGAATCGCGCCGAGGAGATTGCCGGGAGATCGGACGCGGAGCTGGAGGAGGCAGACGCCGTGATGTCCTATAGCCTGCAGAACGCCTCCAAGTCCAACAGAGTCATCCAGTTTGGTCCCCTCACTTATGGCGTGTTCATCAACGGCGGCATAGACGATGTAGAGATGTGGGACAGACGGGTCCACAACACCTTCGGGCGCGCGGAGGGCCTGCTGGAGGGTGGAATCAGCGTTGGCGTCGCCATGCTCCATCCGCGGCACGAGTCGGCTGACGAGTTTCGCGATGAAGCCAAACACGCGCTTGTGGAGGCCTACAATTCGGGCACTCCGTCCGTGTTGGCGCGCGTTGGGCAGCCCGGGTGAACGCTTCGGCGGGGCGCATTGCCGCACCATGCTGGTGAGCACCCCGAGCCCGAAATGCGCCAGGCGATTTTCGTAACGATTCTTCCCGGGCGCCGGACCGTATCCGGACGTCGTCCCGTTGCGTGGCGGTGCGAGACAATGGCCCGGCGACATGCGCACTGCGCTTGCCTCAATTACCGCGGTGATTTCGCCCTGTGACAATCAGGGTCGTTTTGCGAACTGTACGCGGAGCGTCTTGTTGCCGAGCCAGGGGATGCGCTCGTGCAGTTTGGGGTAATCCGCAGAGACGAGATAGTGGGCTTTGGAC
>CAZXEU010000164.1:0-8928 GCA_964639665.1 uncultured Rhodothermaceae bacterium
TACGGCTCAGCGCACGCCCGTCGGGTACGGCGCTGCCCGAGGCGTCAACGCTGTACATGCATCGCAGCGGAGAACTGAATGCGGAGGTCGTGCCACTCCGTCTTCTTGAAAATAGCACGTTCGTGCACGACATCCCGTCCGTCAGGTACGCTTTTCGGTACATGTTTGAAGCGGGATCGGTGCAATCATCCTGGTTCGACATTGAGGTGACGGAACGGCCCGTGGTCCGTGGCCTCCAGGTGGAGCTGCGTCCGCCGGCCTACGCCGGGCTGCCTTTGCAGCAGCTTCCGCCCAATTCCGGTGACGTGACGGCGCTAGCCGGTACGCGAGTTTCCGTACATGTGCAGACCGGCGCAGAGGAAGTGAACGTGGCATACCTCAGGTTCTCCGAGTCCGACTCCGTGGCGCTGCAGCCGGGCGATCCGCTTGCCGGCACGTTTACCCTGCGAATACCCGAGACCTATCACATCATCCTCGAAAACACGGACGGTGTCCGGAACGCCGATCCCATCCCCTATAGTCTGGATGTGATCCCGGACCTGTATCCTACCGTGGAAATCGTGCGTCCGGCCTCGGATACGGACCTGGATCCCTCTCTCGTTGCGCCGCTTCACCTGCGGCTGAGCGATGACTTCGGCTTCTCCGGCCTGAAGCTGCACTGGCGGCTGGCCGAGAGCCGGTTCAGCGACATCATGGCAGAATTCGTGGACATGGATCTTGCCCCTTCATCTGAGCTTGATCAGCTCATGATGCTGGACTGGGATCTCGGCCAGTCCACGGAGCTGGACATCGTGCCGGGTGACGCCGTCGAGTTCTATGTCGAAGTGTTTGACAACGACGCGGTAAGCGGTTTCAAGAGCTCCAGGAGCGCCACCCGGCTGCTCAGCCTGCCATCGCTTGCCGAACGCTACGCGGCGCTGGACGAATCGCAGACGGAAGCCGAATCAGAAATGGAGTCCCTGCTGAGGGACACGGAGGAAATCCGTGAGCGATTCGAGGAGCTGCGAGATGAGCTGCGACGCGACCCCCAGAGCGACTGGGAGGATGCAAGGCAGCTGGAAAACCTGCAGCAGGAGCAGCGACGCCTCGAAGATAGGCTGGAGGAGCTTGGCGACAGGCTGGAATCAGCAGCCGGGCAGATGGAGGACCACGAACTGGTCAGCGAGGAAACGGTGGAGCTCTTTCGCGAGGTTCAGCGGGTGGTAGAGGAGATCCACTCCCCGGAGCTGATGGAAGCGCTCCAGGCACTTCAGCAAGCACTGGAGCAGATGGATCCTCGACAGATGCAGGAAGCCATGGAAGGCTTCGAATTCAGCGAAGAGATGTTCCGCCAGCGCCTTGAGCGGGCCCTGGAGCTGTTCAAGCGATTCCAGTTGCAGCGGGAACTGGAAGAGGCTGCCAGACGGTCGGAAGACATTGCCAACACGCAGGAGTCTCTGGCCGAAGAAACAGAACGCGCCGACGCCGACCAGAAGCGCGACGAGCTGGCCGAAGAGCAGCTGCAGGCCCGCGAAGACATGCTGGGACTGGAGGAGAGCCTGGCCGACATTGCCGAGCGCATGGAGGAGCTTTCACGCGCGCCGCAGCAAGAGATGCAGCAGCTCTACAACGAGACCAAGGAGCAGGAGCTTCCGCAGCAGATGCAGGCCAATGCGCAGCAGATGCAGCAGGGCCAGATGCAGCAGGCTAACGCCGGCCAGCGGCACATGCAGCAGCAGATGCAGTCGCTCCAGGCAGACCTGCAGAATATGCAGTCATCCATGCAAGGCCGCCAGTTACAGATCAACAGCGCGGGCCTGCGTCGCGTGCTGCGTGATGTCCTGACGCTCTCGCACGATCAGGAGGACGTGCGGCTGGCGCTTGCCGACGTGCCGGTGGACAGCCCGGCCATGCGCGAGCTTGCGCGGCGCCAGCAGGCTCTCTCGGAAGGGCTGTCGGCCGTAGCCGATTCGCTGCAAAGCCTTGCCCGCGAGATCCCGCAGCTCACACGCCAGGTGCAGCGCCTGGCGGGTGAATCACTCCGGGCGATGGACGATGCCACGGCCGCTCTTGTCGAACAGCGCAGTACGCAGGCAGTGACCAGCCAGAAGATTTCGATGACGCGGCTGAACGAGCTTGCCATACTGCTGAGCGACCTCCTGGAACAGCTCATGAATGCCGCTTCCAGCGCGTCATCCAGCGGCATGACCATGGAGCAGATGACCGAACAGTTGCAGCAGATGGCCCGCCAGCAGGCCCAGCTCAACGAACAGATTCAGCAGATGCTCAACGAGGCCCAGGGCCAGCGCCTCGTGGCGGACTACCAGGAACGCCTGCGGCAGCTCGGCATGCAGCAGCAGATGATGCAGCGCCAGCTGCGCGAAATGAATCGCAACCGCGACCTGGCCCGGCAGCTGCTTGGAGACCTGGAGCGAATTGCGGAATCCATGGAGGAATCGATACAGGAGATGGCGCGCGGCAGCATCAGCCAGCGCACCCAACAGCGTCAACAGGAGATTTTGACGCGCCTTCTGGACGCCTCCAGAAGCATGCAGGAGCGCGGCCGCGAACGCCGGCGGGAAGGAGAGCGCGGCCAGGACATTGTGCGAGAGAGTCCTCCGGGCGCTGACCCGGCCGAAGAGGCGGCCCGGCTGCGACGGGCTCTCCTGGAGGCACTCGAGCGTGGATACGCGCCCGACTACGAAGAACTGATCAAGCGTTATTTTCTGCTGCTCCAGGACGCGGACGGATAGCCAAGCGGCGCCGGGCCACGTACCGGTACAACGCATCCCGGAGCGGCCGAGGAACGACAAGAAAGACGGCCAGAAAACACCACGGTGCCTTCAGATATCCTGCCGCGCGCAGTACAGCCGAAGATTCCCGGTACTGGCGCCCTCGCTCCTGCAGAACCATACTTTCTAGTCCGCATGCCGGATTCTCCTGCAGGGGTGCAAAGTGGATGCTACCAGTGCGGTCACGCTCGCTAAGCCAGCGGACGGCGCCCCGGCACAGCGGGCACTCCCCGTCATAAAGTATCCTCACTTCCATCGTCGCATGTCCATTCGGTCAGAACGGCTGGCGGAGCTGGCGCGGGTTTTTCTGAAGCTCGGTGTGATAGGATTTGGCGGTCCTGCCGCCACCATCGCCATGATGGATGATGACATCGTGCAGCGGCGCGGCTGGCTTGGCCGGGAGCACTTCCTCGACCTGGTCGGTGCCACGAACGTGATCCCGGGCCCCAACTCGACCGAGATGGCCATGCATATCGGCTACGAACGGGCCGGGTTCCCGGGCCTTGCCGTGGCGGGTGCCAGCTTCATACTCCCGGCAGCCCTGATGACGGGATCGCTCGGCTGGCTGTACCTTTCCTACGGCACGGTACCGGCGGTAGAGCCCTTTCTTCTGGGCATCAAGCCTGCCGTAATTGCCATTATTCTGGCGGCGCTCTGGCGGCTGGGCAAAGCAGCCATCAAGAGCGTCTCCCTGGCCGCGGTGGGCGTTGCCGTGTCGGCGGCGCTGCTTCTTGGAATCGGCGAAATAGTGGCCCTGGCCGGCGGCGGCATCCTGGGCCTGCTGTGGCTCCGCTACAGGCATCGCTACATGGAGGCAGGCCTGGCCACGGCCGGCCTTGCCGCGTTTCTTGCGCCGCTGCAGGCTACAAAACAGGTATCCCTGTGGGCCCTTGGCCTCTTCTTTCTGAAGGTAGGAAGCGTGCTTTACGGAAGCGGCTACGTGCTGATTGCATTTCTGGAGGGGGACCTGGTGCAGGATTACGGGTGGCTGACGGAGCAGCAACTCCTGGATGCCGTGGCCATCGGTCAGTTCACGCCGGGGCCAGTGCTGACAACGGCCACCTTCATTGGTGTGCTGCTGGCCGGCGCATCAGGTGCCGTAGTGGCGACTGTCGCCATCTTTCTTCCCTCCTTCGTGTTCGTGGCGATCCTGAACCCGCTTATTCCCAGGTTGCGCCGGTCTCCCGTCACCGGATCCTTCCTGGACGCTATCAACGCGAGCGCCGTAGCGCTGATGGCCGTGGTGACCGTGCGCCTGGGTGTGTTCGTCTTTTCCGGCTGGGAGCCAGTCGCCATATTCGCACTGGCCGCGCTGGCCGTATTTCGCTTCCGGCTGAACGCAGCCATCCTGGTGCTCGGTGGAGCCGTACTCGGATACCTTCTGCAACTGATCTGAGGATCCAGATTTAACCAATCCCAGACAGTCGGAATCAGATGAGCTCCGGGCATCCGATTAAGAGCCGCGCCCGGCTGGGTGAATCTCACCGCAGAGGAATACAACGCGCAGGCGTTGCAAGAGCGGCCATCCAGTGCGACTCAAACCGCCCTTGAGCAAAACTCTGCGTTACGAAGGCTGCAGTAGCTCCAGGCCGAGAGCCCGCATTGTACGCAGAGGGCTCCGTATGACAGGATTCATTCGGCTTGCGCCAAATGAATCATGCGGCCCCTTACGTTGCGCTCGTGCCGCTGCAACAAATAATCGTTGGGCCGGAAGATGGCTGGCATGGCCGCCTACATAGCCAGGCGCCGGCACGCATGCACCGGAAATGGTCCGTTAGCCCCAATTGCAGACCATGAGGCAGCGACGGCGGTCCTCAGGACGCCGTTAAAGCACCGACGAGGCGGTGTACAATGCATCTGGACCCGTCGTATTGCGACGAATGCCAAGAGTGCCCTGTGATACGCCAGCATCAGGCCACCGATGCCGCTGCAGCACAGACCAGAACCGATTATTTACACAACAATTATGTTGACAACAAAACTGTTGTGTATTATATTCTACTTGATTCAGATCACCGTGCACCATGAAATCATCTACCGGCCGCTGGGTAAGCGGCAATGACTTCTTTGATCGGGAGGCCGAATTGGGACTTCTCAAACGGCGCATTCAAGACCACAACCACGTGTTGCTGACAGGGCAGAGACGCATGGGTAAAACCAGCGTTACGCGAGAGCTCGGCCGACAGTTCAAGGATGATGGCTGGACTTTTCTTTTCTGTGACGTGGAGGGGGCAGCGTGCCCGGAGGATGTGATAGCCGAGATAGCGGACGTGGCGCACGAGGCCAAGTCACCCATTAAGCGCTTCATGGGCGGAATGCGCCGGTGGCTCGGAGACAGGATCGAAGAAGTCGGCTTAGCCAACTTTCGCGTCAAGGTTCGTGCGGGAATCGATGCGGGAAACTGGAAGCTTCATGGCAGGAATCTGCTAAGGGATTGCGCAGACCAGGAGCAGCAGGTGCTCCTGGTCATCGACGAGCTGCCAATCTTCCTCCAACAAATGCTGAATCTTGATCACGACTCCAGTCGGGCGGTCGAGTTCTTAAGCTGGTTGCGTAGAGAGTTTCAACAGCTTGGCCACGACGGACCTGTACTCATCGTATCGGGCAGCATCGGTCTTGAGCCCCTTGTGCGCAGACTGGGCATTCCTGATCGGATAAACCACTTCTATCCCTATCGACTCGGACCGTGGAGCCGGGAAACCTGCATCGGGTGTTTCGAACGCCTTGCAAGCTCGTACGGGCTGCCTATTGAAAGCGGTGTAGCTGAGGCTGTCTATGAAGCGCTGGGCATTGGCATTCCTCACCATGTTCAATCCTTCTTCGCGCGTCTGCACGACTACGTCGCAATGCGCGAGTTGGACCAGGTAACAGTGCAGCATGTCGGCATCGTGTATCGCACCCAGCTTCTTGGTCCTTCCGGGCAGGCCGATCTTGACCACTACAGACTAAGGCTTCATGACGCATTGACCGAGGAAAGCTATGCGATTGCTGACGCGATCCTGGCCGAAGCTGCCATCCAGGGTGTGTTCACGTTGAAAGCCCGGGCTGCCCTTGAGCGAGAGTATGGCCGAATTGTGGAGAATACGCGAGAACGTATTGAAGAGGTTCTCGACGTTCTTGTACATGACGGATATCTCGTCCTTGATGATGATGGCTACCACTTCGCCTTTCGATTACTGAAAGAGTGGTGGGCGGTGCGCTTTAGAGGCCACTATGTATCTCTTGATGAACGCAAGGGCGGGGAAGAATCCAAGGAAACCGGACAATGAACCAAAGCGAAGGCCTTCGAATACGGAAATTCAATCCGGGGACGTTTCAGTCTGACCAGGAAGTTATCGAGCAGTTCGTGGTTCGAAATCACGAACTAGATACTGTACTCGATATCCTTCGAAGCAATGTCGTGTCGCCATCGTGCCAACACACCTTGGTCGTCGCCCCCCGCGGCCGGGGAAAAACCATGCTCCTGGCTCGCACGGCAGCGGAATTGCGCGTTAACGATGAGTTATCCGCCGTTCTAATGCCAGTCCGATTCATGGAAGAGAGCCAGGAGATCTTCAATATGGCCGACTTCTGGCTCGAAACCCTGTTCCATCTTGCCAGAGGATGCGAGCGATCGAAACCCGAATTGGCACGGGAATTGCGTAACAGGCATGCCGCCTTAAGTGGGCTCTGGCATAATCCTGCACTGGAAGAGCATGCTAGAATCGCTGTCCTGGACGCAGCAGATCGCCTAGGCCGCAGGCTTGTACTTATGATCGAGAACCTTCAGGCGCTTTACAAAGACGCGGGCAAGGATTTCGGCTGGAAGCTTCGAAAGGTAATGCAGACCGAGCCCCAGATTGTGCTTGTGGGCTCAGCCACCAGCTACTTCGAAGGACTGGATGACCCGGGGCAACCATTTTTCGAACTATTCCGAATTATCGACCTGAACCCTTTGAATACCGATGAATGCCGATGTCTTTGGGCCGTTGTCAGCGGCGATAGCGTGGGCGGGCGCGAGATGCGCCCGCTTGAAATCCTCACAGGGGGAAGTCCGCGGCTCCTGGTAATTGTGGCGGGTTTTGCCCGGCACAAATCTATGCGCCGGCTTCTGGAAGAGCTGGTGCTCCTGATCGATGATCATACGGAGTACTTTCGCGGACATCTCGAAGCCCTCGGCAAGACCGAGCGGCGTGTGTATCTGGCTGTGATTGACCTCTGGCAATTGTCGACGCCCAGTGAGATCAGTATCCGGGCGCGTATGGACATAAGAAAGGTCTCTACGATGCTAGGAAGGCTGGTCGAACGGGGGGCAGTAGTTGTGGACGGCAGCGGCCGGAAACGGAAGTACGCTGCGGCCGAGCGGCTCTACAGCATCTATTACAAACTGCGACGCGACCGAGATGAAGCGACCGTTGTGCAAAACCTGATCCGCTTTATGGCGGTGTTCTACAACGAAGCAGAACAGAAGGAAGCGTTCTCCGCACTGATTGCAGAGGCGGCTGATTCAATAGCCATTCGGGCCGGCCTCGACAGAGCCGTGGCCGAGAGTCCGGAAATCGCCGCCGTCCTTAACGGAACGTATCCTCCCGGGATTGAGCGTAGCCCTGATTCGAATGCGCCGGTCAAGGGGGGGCAACCTCTCTTGGAATCAATGGCAGCCTTCCGGAAAGGCGATTTCGAGAGAGTAATCAGGCTCGTAGATCAAGCGCTGCTTACTCAGAGTCCTGATCCCTCTCAATTGCGGGAATCGTATATATCGTGGGCATTGCTCATGAAAGCAACCGCGCAGCAAAAATTGGGCATCCTGGATTCCTCTTTGTCATCCATAGAAGAAGTCATCGACCGATTCGGTACCGCAGAAGACCCGGAATTGCAGGAGTGGGTTGCTCGGGCCCTGATAACCAAAGGTGATCTGCTGCGTGCTCAGGGCAACCCGGATTCCGCTTTGTCAGCCTTCGAAGAAGTCATCGACCGCTTTGATACCACAGAAAATCAGGAATTGCAATGGTCGGTCGCTCAGGCGCTTATAGACAAAGGAAAGGTACTACAGGACCAGGGAAATCTGGAGCCCGCCTTGGCAGCCTTCGAAGAAGTCGTCGACCGATTTGGTTCCGCAGAGGCACCCATTCTAAAGGCTCGGGTGTCCTCCGCACTTGCCTTCAAAGCTGGCGCTCTAGCTTTGTCCAATAGGCTCACTGCATCGGTATCGGCTTTTGAAAAGAGTATTGAGATAATCGACGCTGTAGAACCATCGAAGTTGCCGGCCTACATGGCCTTACCGCTGCGGGAGATGGTTGCTACGATACTGATGTTTAAGGGTACCGTGCAACAGGTTCATGGCAATCTGGATGCCGCTTTGTCAGCTTTCGAAGAGGTCGTCGAGCGCTTCGGCACCGCTGAAGACCCGGAATTGCAAGAGCAGAGCGTTAAGGCATTAATCAGCAAGACCCAACTACAAACCAAGAAGGGAAACGTCAAAGATGCACTCAATACATACAACGAGCTCGAGCGGCGGCTCCGCGAGCTCAACGTGCAGGAAAAAGTTGAGCTAACGTGGGACACAATGCGTGTGGGAACGCAGACGCTACTAGCTCACGGAGATCCTTATGCCGCTGTTGACTCATTCCGATCGTTGTACGCTGTGTTTGATCCCGATAACGAAACAATGACGCGGGAGGTCTTGAGCCTCTTGATCGATCTTATCGCGGCGGGCGTGGCTACGAATGTTATGCTTGAGATAATCTCTAGCGATGATCTCCGTGAGGCCGCTTTGCGCCCAGTTATCGTAGCCCTGCGACTGGAGGCTGGTGAAATGGTTCGCGCTCCAGGCGAGGTTCTCGAGGTTGCCGCTGACTTGCGTGAGGACATTAGGAAAGCTAGATATTCATCTGGTTTGACGAATAGAGAAGCATCTGATCACAAGCATGCGACGATGCAAGCACAGCCTGTTCCAGGTAATAATTCATAATTGCGGCCACAATTCAAAGCCTCTGGGCGGGGCCCGAATAGAGCCACATTGCCCGAATTTCGGGCCAGTGATCAACGTCAATATAGATTGAGGCCGACGACAATTAAAATTGGATTAAGAGAGGCCGAGCTTCGAGGCGGAGCAGCGAGCTGCGGAGCCTCGAAGCTCGAGGCCGAAGGAATTTTTTCCGGGCCCTTTCCACAGTGC
>CAZXEU010000165.1:0-48420 GCA_964639665.1 uncultured Rhodothermaceae bacterium
GTCGAACCCCTGACCTCTTGAATGCCATTCAAGCGCTCTACCAACTGAGCTATGGCCCCAGTACCATCGCGCGGCCAATTCCCACGTTTATTTCATATCCTTGTTCCTTCCGCAAAAGACTTGCGTTATTAGTTTAATGCACCGATGAGCACTAAAACCGTCGGTCTGGTTCGCAAGGAGAGACTTCGGCTCGCTGTCGTGCAAGAGTAATGGCTATTCACAGGCGGTCATCGCTCTGGGGGATGAGCACCTCGCATGTGCACAGGCCGGCCCAGGTATTCAAATTTGGCGGGACATCCCTCCAGACCGCCAAGCGAATTCGGCGCATCGTCGAGTTCGTCCGCTCGGGCAAGGGTGATTTTCAGCGCATCGTAGTCGTCTCGGCGCTGGGCGGCGTCACGGACGCGCTGATTGCGGCTATAGGCGATGCTCTCAAGCGCACGAGTAACCACCGCGGCCTGGTTGACGAGCTTCGAGGGCGTCACGCAGACGTAGCCCGCGAGCTGGCACCGGATCATGAATACGGTGATCTGCAGAAGCAGCTGGATGCATGCTGGCGAGAGCTGACAGATTTGCTTGATGGCGTTGGACTGCTGGGCGAGTGTACTCCGCGGACGCGGGATGCGATTCTAAGCGTTGGAGAGCGTGCATGTGCTCCGCTGGTGGCCAGCGCATTCATGGATGCCGGAGAGGATGCCGTTGCCGTTGACGCGAGATCCCTGATCCGAACAGACACCGCCTATGGCGAGGCCAATGTGCATTTTGACGCAACAGTGCGGCTGGTTGCGGCCGCGCTGGCGAACCTGCCTTCCCGGCGCATTGTAGTCGTGACGGGATTCATAGCCGCGTCTGAGGACGGTGAAACGACCACGCTGGGTCGCTCCGGCAGCGATTACACCGCTACCATCATCGGACGTGCACTCCGTGCCGAACGCGTGGAGATATGGACCGACGTGGACGGCGTTCTGTCGGCGGATCCCCGTGATGTGCCGGAGGCATTCACACTCTCGCGCCTGAGCTACACGGAAGCGGCGGAAATGGCCTACTTCGGTGCACGCGTCCTGCATCCCAGGACCATGCGCCCCGTGCAGGAGCAGGGTATCCCGCTGCTAATAAAAAACTCTCTCAACCCGGATGCACCGGGAACGCTGATTTCCGCGGAGAGCCAAGCAGTGGAACTGCGCGTGAAGGCCATTTCCACCATCCGTGACGTCGCGGTCGTGATGCTGGAAGGCGGCGGAATGCTTGGAGTGCCCGGCATCGCTGCGCGTGCCTTCACCACGCTGGCCGAATCAGGAGTGAACGTTCTCATGATCGCGCAGGCTTCCAGCGAGCACAGCATCTGCACGGTGGTGCGGGAGCAGAGTGCGGAAACGGCCGTGGCGGCACTGCGGCAAGCATTTGGCCCGGAGCTCGAAAGAGGGGACGTTTCCGCCATCTTCGCCGTTAGGCAGTGCGCTGTAGTGTCTGCCGTGGGCGATCGCATGCGACACCATCCCGGACTGGCAGGCCGCATGTTCGCCACACTTGGACGAAGCCGGGTAAACGTGCTCTCCATCGCCCAGGGGGCTGCGGAAACCAACATATCGGCCGTGGTGCGTGACGCGGAGGTGCGCCGCGCCGTTCGGGCGTTGCACGAGACGTTCCCTCTTGCTCGCCTGCGGGCGCATGTGTGCCTGATCGGAACGGGCCGGGTCGGCGCGAAGCTGATTCAGATTATCGGTGAGCAGTATGAGAGATTGCTCAACCGTGTCCGGCTCAATCTGCGGCTGGTCGGTTTGGCCAATTCCCGCAGTATGGTCTGGAACGCTGACGGATTGCCGTTCGACAGTGCGCTCGGCGAGCTCGAAAATGGCATGCCTACTAACCTCGAGTGGCTTCTCGAACAGGTAGGCGCAAGCCGACTGGAACGCTTCATTGTCGTCGATGCCACGGCTTCCGAAAATCTGGCCATGCAGTACGCCGACCTTCTGGATCTGGGCGTGGGAATCGTCACGGCGAACAAGCTTGCCAACACCCAGGGCTTGGCATACCACCGGCGGCTGCAGCGGGCGACGCGAGAACGGGAAGTGGCCTATCGGTACGAAACTACGGTGGGTGCCGGTCTGCCCGTATTGTCCACACTTCAAGACCTGATCCGCTCCGGTGATGCTCCATACCGAATAGAAGGGATTCTCTCCGGCACGTTGGCCTATGTCTTCAATCAGCTGGAGGCCGGCCGGCCGCTTTCGGCCATAGTGCGCCAGGCGCACGAACTCGGGTACACGGAACCTGACCCTTTTACGGACCTCAGAGGCGATGACGTGGCTCGCAAGCTCCTGATTCTGGCGCGTGAACTGGGGCTGGAAGTGGAGCGGCGTGACATCGAGGTGGAACCCGTGGTACCTGGTGACTTTCCTTCCGGCGCAGACCTGGAGTCCCTTGAGGCGTTAAAGGCTCTGGACACGTACTGGCAGGAACGCGTCGATACCGCTTCGGCTTCCGGAAAGTGTCTCAGATATGTAGCTACATTGGATGACGGAAAGCTCTGCGTAGGGGTTCGCGAGGTGGAAGTGGATTCGGCGCTGGGTCGGCTGGCTGCGAGGGAGAACGTGGTATCATTCTACACCGAGCGGTACCACGACATGCCGCTGGTAGTTCGCGGACCCGGTGCAGGTCCGGCAGTCACCGCAGGGGGTATCATTGCGGACCTTATCAAGGCCGCGGAACTGATGCAGTAGGGGCGCCGCAAACCATTCCGACGGCCGCATGAAACTAGCAATTGTAGGCACGGGCCGCATGGGCAGCGCCGTGGAGTCACTGGCCGTAATGTCCGGGCATTGCGTTACGGCCCGGTTCAACAGCGCGACGCCCTTGACCGGAGCGGCCGGGCCCGAAGCACTGGGGGGTGCTGACGCCGTAGTGGATTTCTCGCTGCCGTCCGCCGTCGTGGCAAACCTCGAACTGTACGCGCGGTGGCGGCAGACGGCAGTAGTCGGGACCACCGGCTGGTACGACAGTCTGCCAGACGTGGAGAGGTGGGTGCGAGAGGGGAGTTCCGCGCTTCTGTATGCACCCAACTTTTCCCTGGGCATTCAAGTGATGGTACAGGGACTGAGAGCTATTGCAAGGCTGATTGACCGGCTTCCCGAGTACGACGTGGCGGTGCACGAAGTGCATCATACACGGAAGGCGGACAAGCCCAGCGGTACGGCGATTCAGATCGGGAATGTCTTTCTTGGAGCCGTGTCACGAAAGACGCGGTTTTCCGTAGAAGGCGATGACGCACTGGAAATCACCTCTAGCAGAATCGGGACAGTGTTCGGGGAGCACGTGGTGAGACTGGACAGTGCCGCCGACCGCATCTTGATCACGCATGAAGCCAAAGGTCGTGAGGGATTTGCCCTCGGAGCGCTGAGAGCAGCCGAGTGGCTGCAGGGCCGCACGGGTCTCTTCACGCTCGACGACATGCTTGAGGATTGGCTTGGCGAAAGACTTCCGTAGAGGGCGGAATGTACATGGTATTCAGGGGCACGGCGCCGGCATTAGTGACGCCGTTCAAGTCTGATGGCGCTGTAGACGAGGCGGCTCTGCAAGTCCTGCTGGAAAGGCAGGTTGCAGGCGGAGCGGACGCTATTGTGATTCTGGGCACAACGGGGGAGAACGCCACAATCTGGCCCGAGGAACGCGAACGGCTGGTTGAACAGGCCATAGCGCACGTCAGCGGGCGTATTCCCGTCATTGTCGGAACGGGCAACAACTCCACTGCGGAAAGCATAGTGTTCTCACGGCAAGCCGCAGCCGCCGGCGCGGATGGGCTGCTGATCGTAGGGCCATACTACAACAAGCCGACGCAGGCAGGATTCGAGGCGCACGTGGCTGCCATAGCCGATGCCTCGGACTGTCCGATCATTCTCTACAACGTGCCCGGCCGGACGGGCCTGAACGTGACGGCGGAGACGACGCTGGCGCTTGCCGAAGCCGTTCCGAAGGTCGTCGGAATAAAGGAGGCTTCCGGGGACCTGGGCCAGATCACGGATATTCTGGTGCACCGGCCCGAAGGTCTGGCTGTGTACGCCGGCGATGATGAGATGGCATTTCCGCTGGCGGCTCTCGGCGCCGACGGCGTTATTTCGGTGCTGAGCAATGTAATTCCGGGTGCCATGGGACGGCTGGTGGCTGAAGCCCTCGCGGGAAGATTCGCCGAGGCAAGAGGGCATCACTTCCGCCTCGTGCCTGCAATGCGGGCTTGCTTCCTTGAGACCAATCCCATACCGGTCAAGGCGATGCTGGCCCATATGGGCCTGATTGGCCCCGGCCTGCGCCTGCCGCTTGTTCCGATGACGGAACCTGGGCGCGTGCGCATGCTGGATGCCTTCGGTGACCTGGTAGCTGCGGAGCGCTAGAAATCAGAAACTGCGCGAGCGATATCCGGATAGTCTGTGATAAACCCGTCCACCCCGAGGGCCTTGAGACGCACCATGTCCGATACGGAATTGACGGTCCATGGGATGAGCCTCATGCCGCGGTAATGCGCGGCGCGTACCAGATCCTCATCCACCAATCGGAACAGAGGCGAATAGACCTCGGGCAGGAAACCGAGGCCGGCAATGTCGGATTCCAGGTCTGCCTTTGATCCAACGAGCAAGGCCATTTGCCAGGCAGCTCCGGTCTGTCTGGCCGCGCGCAGCGACCGCATGTCGAACGACTGAAGGGTAACGCGGTCCGCTATATCCGCCTCGACCACTACGTCGTGGACGCGCTGGACAAATTCCCTTGGTGCGGGAGTAAAAATCCCGTCCCATTCCGGACGGGATTTTACCTCGATATTGTATCGCACCAATGCGAGGCCCTGCTTTGCCGCATGCGCTTCGGCCGCATTGATAACGGCCCGAAGCCGCGGTTTTGCCGCTGGTCGTGCCTCTTGACGGGAAAAATCCGGATGGCCACGGCTGCCGCAATCGTATCGCTCTGCTTCCTCGTAGGACATCCGGTAAATGTTGTGCAGTTGGCCGTTCGTTATGGCGCGCCCGGTCAAGTCTGTGCATATGGTAGCTGACATCCAGGGCTCATGCGAGACGACGACTGTTGAGTCGCCTGCGATTACCACATCCATTTCGAGCGTGCTTACCCCAAGGTCCATCGCCCGAAGGAATCCGGCGATGGTGTTTTCCGGCAGCAGCCCCCGGGCGCCCCGATGGCCCTGGATGTCGAAGCGGGGCGGCAGCTGGCCGGCAACAGCCTGCAGTGCTAGAGCAAAAACAACGGAGGCCGTCATGGAATCATGAATCTGTTGCACGATAACGCCTTCCGGCGGCCCCTGGATTCCGAGCTTCAGGCAAGCGGTCCGTTTATCCTGACAAGCGAATCTTGCAGGCGGCTTGAAGAATGCCCAAGCGCTTAAGTTGCAACTTTCTGACTCTGGCTCAACTGGCTTAAATCCTGTTTTTTCCGTACATTAACACGATTATTCGTAGCGATTGGTCACATCCGGAAGAGCGCACTTCTTCACGCCTGACCTCTATTGATGGAACCCTTTGAGGAGCGCGTTGCACGTGTCAACATAGCGGAGGAAATGCAGTCCTCCTACATCGACTATTCGATGTCGGTAATTGTAGGGCGGGCACTTCCGGACGTTCGGGACGGGCTTAAGCCGGCACACCGCAGGGTACTCTTCGGCATGAGCGAACTCGGCCTCGGGCCGGCTTCAGGCCACAAGAAAAGCGCCCGAATTGTAGGGGAGGTGCTGGGCAAGTACCATCCCCACGGTGACGCGACGGTCTACGATACCATGGTACGGATGGCGCAGGGCTTTTCGCTGCGGTACCCGCTGGTAGACGGCCAGGGCAACTTCGGCTCCGTGGACGGTGACTCGGCTGCGGCCATGCGCTACACGGAGGCGCGGCTTACGCGTCTTGCAGACCAGATGCTGCGGGACATCAAGGAGGATACGACCGATTTCCAGGAGAACTTTGACGGGTCGCTGGAAGAGCCCTCGGTTCTCCCCGCGGCTGTGCCCAACCTCCTCGTCAACGGCGGAGACGGCATTGCCGTGGGGATGGCCACGAAGATCCCTCCCCACAATCTCGGCGAGGTGGTAGATGCCATTGTTGCCTACATAGATGACCCGCAGATAGACACGCTGGGGCTGATGGAGCATCTGCCCGGGCCTGATTTTCCGACTGGTGGCATCATTTACGGCCACGCAGGTATCCAGAGTGCCTACCACATGGGCAAGGGGCGCGTGGTCATGCGTGCCCGGATGCGGGAAGAAGAGATCCGGCCGGATCGGACAGCACTAGTAGTGACAGAGATTCCCTACCAGGTCAACAAGAGCAGCCTGGTGGAAAAGATTGCTGACCTGGTGCGAGACAAGCGGATTGAGGGCATCAGAGACCTGCGTGACGAAAGCGACCGCGACGGCATGCGCATCGTCATTGAGCTTCGCCGGGACGCTATGCCGCAGGTGGTGGAGAACAAGTTGTACCGGTACTCCCAGTGTCAGCAGACCTTTGGCGTCAACATGGTGGCGCTGGTTGACGGCAGGCCCCGCACGGTTACGCTGAAGGACGCCATACGGCATTTCGTAGAGCATCGTCACGTAGTCGTGACGCGACGCACCAGGCACCGATTGCTGAAGGCTCGCGAGCGCGGACATGTCCTGGAGGGTCTGATGATCGCGCTGGACCATCTGGATGCCGTGATCACGATCATTCGCCATTCGGAGGACACGGACGAGGCGGTCCATAACCTGCAGCAAGGGCTGTATCCTTCCCATCTCACACCGGAGCAGCTGGCAAGGCTCGGCCTGTCACCGGACCCTCCCGGTGCAGCTGATCACGGTCGTGATACGTGGCTGACGAATGCCCAGGCATCGGCCATCCTGGCGCTGAGACTGCGCCGGCTGACGGGGCTTGAGCGCCGCAAGATAGAAGCGGAATACCGGGACGTGGCACGGTCCATTGAGCGGCTGCGGGGCATTCTGGCCAGCGAACCGCTGCGAATGCTGCTGATCAAGGATGAACTCCTGCAGCTCAAGGACAGGTTTGACGATAAGCGCCGCACGAAGATCGACTACGCGGGAGGAGAAAACTTTCTCATCGAGGACCTGGTGGAGGACCGGCAGGTGGTGGTTACCATTTCTCGCCAGGGTCTCATCAAGCGCACAAGTGCCTCGGAATTTCGCAGGCAAGGTCGCGGCGGAATAGGTGTGCGAGGCGGAGGTCTGCGCGAGGACGACCATTTGGCCCATCTGATCGCTTCGTTCAATCATGACTATCTGCTGTTTTTCACCGACCACGGAAAGTGCTTCTGGTTGCGCTCCTTTGAGATTCCGTCGGGGAGCCGTGCAGCCAAGGGCCGAAACATCCGTAACCTGATTCGCATCGACCAGAATGACCGGGTGCGCGCGGTCCTTGCCATCTGCAAGGAAAAGTTCCGGGATGCGGAGTTTCTACGCAGTCACTACGTGGTGATGGCCACGCGGCGCGGCAGGGTAAAGAAGACTGTACTGCGCGCATTCAGTCGTCCGCTGCGCTCGGGCATCTGGGCGATCAAGGTTCTGGACGGAGACGAACTGGTTGAGGCGAGGCTGACAGACGGAGATGCAACGGTTACGCTGGCGGCCTCAAACGGGCGTGCGATACGATTTGAGGAACAGGATGTACGGGCAGCCAGTCGGCATACTACTGGTGTGCGCGGCATGCGGCTGGAGGCGGGCGATGCCGTTGTTGGCATGGTGGTCATGTCCAACGGCGAATGCCGCGATTTGCTTTCTGTATCGGAAAACGGTTACGGTAAGCGCAGCCTCCAGGCCGACTACCCCATAAAGAGTCGGGCGGGCAAAGGCGTGATTTCGCTGCGGCGAACGAAGCGAACAGGACCGCTAATTGCCATTTCCGGAGTAGTGGAGTCCGACGACGTAATGATCATTACCAAAGGGGGTACGCTGATTCGCACCGAAGTCTCGGGAATTGCTACCATGGGGCGCTATACACAGGGTGTTCGCCTGATACGTCTAAGGGAGGGCGATGCAATTGCGGCGGTTACTCCTGTTGTAGAGGCAGAATCCGAGGCGGACGAGGAAGCGCGGCAGGCGTAGCCGGGCAATGGGCGCCCGCAGTCAGGCCGCCTCCGAAACGGACTGTGCGAGGATCTCCATTGCCTCGTCGATTTCCGAGCGCGAAATAACAAGCGGCGGCCTGAACCGGATAGATGCCTCGCCGCAGCCCAGCACGATCAGCCCCCGGGCAAAGGCGCTCTGACGGACCCGGTCGCGGATTGAACGCGAAGGAAGGTCGAAGGCGCACATGAGTCCGCGGCCCCTCGCGTTGCCAACGGCGTCGGTCTGGCATTCCAGCTCTTTGAGGCGACTGAGAAGATGCCCGCCGGTCAAGGCCGCTCGGGCCACCAGCCCGTCTGCCTCCATGATTTCGAGAATGCGGTCAAACCGCACCATGTCCACCAGATTGCCGCCCCAGGTGGAATTGATGCGGCTCCTGGCAACAAAGACATGGTCCTCCACTTCGTCCAGGCGCCTGCCGGCCAGCATCCCGCACACCTGCGTCTTCTTGCCAAACGCGGTGATGTCCGGATCAACGCCGAGAGCCTCGTGGGCCCAGAAGGCGCCCGTGATGCCTACACCCGTCTGGACCTCATCGAAGATGAGCAAGGCGTCGTTCTCCAGACACAGGTTGCGCAGTTGAAGGAGGAATTCGCGCCGGAAGTGGTTGTCGCCACCCTCTCCCTGAATCGGTTCAATGAGCACACATGCGATGTCGTCCTTGCGCTCCCGGAAATGCTGCTTGGCCTGCATGATGGCGGCGGATTCCTTTGCCCTCACGTCTTCCAGGTTATCCTCCAAAGGGAAGGTGATCTTGGGATTGGTGACACGGGGCCAGTCGAACTTGGGGAAATACTTGATTTTGTTGGGATCGGATGTATTCGTCAGTGACAGTGTGTAGCCGCTGCGTCCGTGGAACGCCTCCGTGAAATGCAGAACCTGGTGTCCCCGCTCAACACTGTAGCCCTTTGCAAAATTCTTTCTCACCTTCCAGTCGAATGCCGTCTTCAGGGCATTCTCGACTGCGAGGGCCCCGCCGGAGATAAAGAACGCATATCGCATGCAGTCCGGAATGGCTACGCGGTCAAAAGTCTCGAGGAACCGTGCCATGTGCACTGTCCGGATGTCCGAATTGGTAATCTTGTTTAGTGCGGCCTGCTGCAGCCGGTCCAGGAATGCGGGGTTATCCGTAAGCCCCGGATGGTTCATCCCCAGCGTGCTCGAGGCGTAGAAGCCAAAGCAGTCCAGGTAACGCCGGCCGGATTCGAGATCGTAGAGTTCGACGCCCTGGCTGCGGGACATGTCAAGGACAAGCGGCATCATGCCTTTTGCATTCAGGCGCGCAAGGTATGTGCGCTCGACATCGATCTCGGAAGCAACTACAGGGGGCATGTTTGCAGATGGGCTTTGTCGTGGCGTAAAGGTAATGTTCGACGAGGTTTGCGGCTCTGCTGGATCACGCGGAATCGGGCGGGGTTAACTGCGCCACGCCGTCCGTCGACGAGGAGGTCGCTTGGAGAGAATATTGAAGACACGCTCGAGCTTGCCGGGAGAGATTTCGCTGCGCACACGTGCACGCTCGGGTGGCATGCTTGAACTTCCTGTGGTGGAGGCTCCGCCGGTAGCCAATGGAAGGGGGCGTCGTCCGGACTGGCTCCGCGTCAAGCTCCCGTACGGCGAGACTTATCGCAATCTGGTTCGCCTTATTGACGAAAACCAGCTCCACACGGTCTGCCAGAGTGCGCGCTGCCCCAATATGGGCGAGTGCTGGACGGCGGGTACGGCCACGTTCATGATTCTTGGCAACGTGTGCACCCGCTCGTGCGGGTTCTGCGCCGTGAAGACGGGGCGTCCGGATCCGGGGCTGGACTACGATGAGCCGCGACGCGTGGCCGAGGCAGCACGCATCATGGGGCTGCGCCATGCCGTCGTGACATCCGTTAATCGCGACGAGCGCGAAGACGGCGGGGCCCCCATCTTTGCAGAGACCATACGGAAATTGCGGCAGGAGATCCCGGGCTGTACCGTGGAAGTGCTGATACCGGACTTCCGTGGGATTTGGGAGGCGCTGCAAGTCGTATTGGACGAGCGCCCCGAAATCCTCAATCACAACGTGGAGACCATTCCACGCCTGTACCGGCGTGTACGGCCGCAGGCCGTCTACGCAAGGTCGCTTGAAGTGCTGCGCATAGCGAAGCGGCAGGGCTTGCGCACCAAGAGCGGCATCATGGTAGGCCTTGGAGAAACGCAGGAAGAAGTGCTGGACTTGATGGATGACTTCGTCGCCGCGGGCGTCGATGTCATGACCATCGGACAGTATTTGCAGCCCACGAAAATGCATTTGCCTGTCGAGGAATTCATCCACCCGGAATTGTTTGCCTGGTACAAGAGCGCGGGTGAAGGCAAGGGCATCGAGCATGTGGAAAGCGGCCCGCTGGTGCGCAGCTCCTATCATGCCGAGCGGCACGTGTAGGAGCGACATCCAAGAAATGTAGTGGGCGGCGGATACGCGAAAGTCTCGTCGGAAACACGGGGCGTCCTGCGATAAATGCACTGGCCCGGACCTGGTGCCGCCGGACGAGGCGCGGCCCCCGCATACATTGATCCGGAAGCGCCCTGTCCGACCTTGTGAGCTATTCGACTGCGGCCGGATTCGCCCGCTGCATCTGCGCAGTGCGCTGCGCCGCGTGGTCCAGCCCGCGGGGCAGTATCCCGCTCGCTGGTTGCACAGGCTGCAGGGGATACGCAGCGCTATCCTTGTGCACAGCCGCGGCATGATTCATCGTGAAGGAGGGCGGAATAGAAAGGCCGGGAGTATTTTGTAGGCAGCATGCATAGCTGTCCTGATTCTTGCACCGCAGCCCGGCGACATCGATTCGGCGCGCATACTCAACGATAGGCCTGGAGAATGAAGAGACTAGCCTCCATCTCATTGCTGACGATCCTGCCCGCGCTGGTTTCAGCGCAGCCGGCAGTGTATCCGCTGCCGGACTTGCCGCCATCCTACCCCGGTGCGCTCACCGGCGGCAACTACATGTACAACTTCTACTTGCCGCCTCCGGGCACCGGCTCTCCGTGGTGGCCCGCGTGGTCGCCGGACGGAGCATCCCTTGCATTTTCGCTGCAGGGAACGCTCTGGCAGATGCGACTAGGCGAAGCTGATGCATATGAGTTGGTTCATACGAGGGAATACCTTTCCTCGCCTGCATATTCGCCGGACGGTCGGTATGTGGCCTTTACAGCAGACAATGGTCAAAGCATCAATCTGTGGCTGCTGGAGCTGGAAACGGAGCAGCTCACGCGCCTAACGGATGGCGACTTCTTGAACCTGGACCCTGCGTGGTCGCCGGACGGCGGGCGCCTCGCGTATGTATCAACGCGGCCCAACGGCTATTACAACATCTTCGTAACGGAGATTGCGGAGGCGCAGCCGGGCAGAACCATCCAGCTGACACGTGATCATTCCTTTGGCAGACCGAGGCTGTACTTCGGGGAGTACGACCTGCACATCCAGCCGGCATGGCTGCCGAATGCCGACACCCTGTTGTTCATTTCGAATCGCGGGATTCCGCTGGGCTCCGGCGGGGTGTGGAGAATGCCAGCCGTGGAAAACGGAATCGATCAGGCCACGCTTATTCACAAGGAAGAAACACTCTACCGAACCCGTCCACACGTGTCGCTGGACGGCAAGCGGTTTGTCTACAGCTCGCACCTGGGACACCAGTACAACAACCTGTTTGTACTGCCTACCGTAGGCGGCGAACCCTACAAGCTTACGTTCGGCGAATGGGACAGCTTCAGTCCCAGCTTCTCGCCGGACGGCGAATCAATCGTCTATGTCTCCAATCAGGGCGGTCTGCCCAATTTGCGTCTTCTGCAAACGTATGGCGGACGGGACCAGGGAATCGCAATCAGTACGCTGCATTGGAAAGAGCCGACGGGTACGGTCTCGGTCCGCGTTGTGGAAGCCGAAACGGGTGAACTGCTTCCGGCCCGGATCTACAACCGGGCGGCGGATGGCAAGACGTATGTACCGGACGGTAGCTACCACAGGCTGGGGCGCCTTGCCGAGCATTTCTTTCATACCGCGGGCGCATTCTCTCTCGAGGTGCCGGCCGGGGACATTGTCGTGGAGGCGATGCATGGATTCGAATACCATCCCGCGGCCGCGACCGCCAGCGTTGCCGCCGGCCAGGTCACCGAAGTGACACTAGAGCTGCGGCGCATGGCGGACCTGGAAGCGGACGGCTGGTACAGCGGCAGTAACCATGTGCACATGAATTACGCAGGCAACCTGCACAACACGCCCGAGAATCTGGTTTTCATGGCGGCGGCGGAAGATCTGCACGTAATCGGTCAGCTGGTTGCCAACAAGGACAATCGCATTCTGGACTACCAGTACTTCACAGGGGCGCCGCATCCGCTGACTGACGAAAACCATGTCCTGTATTTCAATCAGGAATACCGTCCGCCTTTCTACGGGCACGTCTCATTCATCAACCTGACTGAGCATCTGATTTCGCCGTACCTGACTGGCTATGAAGGGACGGCCGTAGAGAGCCTGTATCCGAGCAATACGCAGATGTTCAGGCTCGCACGCAGCCAGGGTGCAATGGGGGCCTATGTGCATCCCTATTGGGGAAGCGAGGATCCTCTCGATACGAACCTGGGAGTGGCCAAGGCCTTTCCTGTTGACCTGGCCCTCGGCGTGCTCGACTATCACGAGTTGGTCTCAGGTGCCAACTGGGCGGCCTACCTCGTGTGGCATCACGCTCTGAACAACGGATTCAGGCTTCCGGCTGTTGGCGGAGAGGACTCCATCAGCAATCTGCACCGCACTGCCATTGTCGGACAGATGCGAGCCTACGCACATCTGGGCGACAGCCTGAGCTGGGACGGCTGGCTCGAGGCCATCCGAGCCGGGCAGCTCTTCGTAACCAATGGGCCGCTGCTGGAGCTTTCGGTCAACGGCCAGGGAATTGGCTCGACGATATCACTGCCGGAGGGAGGAGGGAGCGTAATGGTCCGGGGCCTGGCTTGGTCCATTGCCCCGCTGGACAGTGCAGCCTTGGTTGTCAATGGACGCCAGGTGGATCTTGGCGATTTGAGTCTGCACCCGGATCCGGAGGGCGCGGGCACGTACTTCTCGTTTGAGCGGCAGCTTGACATAAGCGAGAGTTCCTGGATCACGCTCCAGGTGCACAGCGCTGAAGCCATCCATCCCGTCGATGACAGGTTCCTGCAGGCAACCACGAATCCGGTATGGGTGATGGTAGGTGACCACCCGATTAGGTCGGCTGCATCGGCGGAGTACTTTATTCGCTGGATAGACAAGCTTGCGGGCATGGCCGAAATCCATCCCGGCTGGCGCTCGGAAAGGGAGAAAGCAAGTGTGCTGGGTGAGTTTCAGGAGGCCCGTGCCGTTTTCGAGCGTCTGCTGCGGGAAGCGCGCCAGAGCAGAAATGGAGGGTAGCTGAAGAGGTCGATGTGGTCCCCTTGTCAGGAACTGGCTGATTGCGCGGCGGCAGAGGAAAGCCAGAGCAGCTTGCACTCTGGCCACTGGATTCGATTGGTGCCCGAATGCGTAGCCAAGCCACGTGATAAGCTCTCGCGGCATATTGGCAGCGGCCGGTGAACAGGCCTGCCCGCGTCCTGCACTATGTGCCATGTCACGCTGGCGGACGGGATTGGAGTGCGATTCGGGGTAGTGCTCAGCTATTCGAGCACGCTTTCGAGGGTTCGTCGAATTGTGTGTCTCAAGCGTAGCGTTTTCAGGTTGGCATCCCGTGACCTGAGGCTCCGGGCACCTGGCAGACGGCGAGTTGATTGGGCCCCGGGCGTGGCCGATGAGATTCTGCGCTGCCCACCATGCTCGCTTCGCGCGTGCAGCCTTCCGCTTCCGCAGGCGAACAAAACAGTCCCTGGTCCGGTAGGAATTCACGCCGGATTCAAGTAATGGGAACGCTGGGCATATGCGGTCGCCTCCGCGCCATATTCTTTCCTGGGCTGCGCGGTGGAGCGCGGTAGCGGTCATGGTCATTGCATGCTCGCCGCCTGATCAACGCGTTGACCTGCCGGAACGTGTAGACTACAATTTCCACGTCCGGCCCGTGCTATCGAATACGTGCTACGTGTGCCACGGTCCTGATGCCAGTACGCGGGAGGCCAACCTGCGTCTGGATTTACGTACTGCGGCCACGGCAAGGCGCCCGGGGGGCGGGCGGGCCATACAGCCGGGAAGTGCCAGGCGCAGTCTACTGATTCGGCGCGTCACCTCCGAGGATGCCGAGGAGCGCATGCCCCCGGCGGAAACCAACCATCGCCTGAGCTCACGCGATATCGCGGTGATTTCCCGATGGATTGATCAGGGCGCGGAGTACAAGCCGCCCTGGGCGCTGATTCGTCCGGCCTGGCCTTCCGGCTCCCGCGATTCCATCGACGAATTCATAGACGAGAGGCTCTCGGCGGAAGGGCTGCCTCCGGCTGCCCTTGCCTCGAAGCAAGATCTCGCGCGGCGGGCCTCCTTTGTCTTGACAGGGCTGCCTCCCACGCAGGACGAGCTGCGGAATTTCGTCGAGGACACTTCCGCAACTGCCTACGAACAGCTTGTGGATCGGCTTCTGGACTCACCCAGGTACGGAGAGCGGTGGGCGCGCCACTGGCTTGATTTGGTCCGCTATGCCGAGTCCAAGGGGCATGAGTTCGATTTCACGATACAGGGAGCGTGGCGCTATCGGGATTACCTTATCCGGGCCTTCAATGCCGACCTGCCTTATGACAGCCTCGTGATCGAACACCTGGCGGGAGATCAAATGGCGCGACCCAGATTGCATCCGGTGCAGGGGTACAACGAATCCGTAATCGGGACCAGCTATCTGGCACTGGGAGAAGGAAAGCACAGCCCGGTGGACACCCGGTTGGACGAGGCCGAGCGCATAGACAACATCATAGATGTAACGTCAAAGACCTTTCAGGGGTTGACCCTTGCCTGCGCCCGATGCCACGACCACAAGTTTGATCCCATCCCGACAACAGACTACTACGCGTTCTACGGCATATTTGAGAGCACGCGCTTCACCTACACGCCGCTTGTATCGTCAAGCCAGCAAGCCCGGATTGACTCGATGCAGGCCATGCGCAGCAAGGTTCGCAGCGGTCTGGGCGGTGCCTGGAACGTTTCGCTGGACGGCAGGACTGCGTTGCCGGTCAGCCATAGAACGATGCCTTCCGCGAGGCATCGTCCGCGGCTGCAAGCGGATTCGACGGCCAACTGGCGCATTGTCGGGGACTTTAGAAGCGGCACATATGACGGGTGGTTTCCTCAAGGCCCCGCATTCGGGCCTGAACCGGAGCAGGGCCGTCTCGTAATCGACCACGGGAGGGTCGACAGCCTCGCAGCAGGCGTTGTGTCGAGCAGGAATGTGGCTCCTGGTATGCCCGGGGCCTTGCGGTCACCTACGTTTACCCTGGACAAGGACAGCATCCACGTCGTGGCGGCAGGCAAGGGATCCACCATCAGGTTGATCGTGGACAACTTCCAGCTCATCAATCCGCCCATCTTCCACACTATACAGGCGGAAGTGAAGAGCCCAACGCTCTCCACGTACCGCTTTAACGTGGCGTTGTGGAAGGGACGCAAGGCGTACATCGAGTTTCTGGTTGGCAGATTCCATCTTCCGCAATACATAACCGATATACATCGCATAATCCTGGACGACTCCGCTTATGTGGAGGCGGCATATGCGGTGATGTTTGACAGCGCAGCGCCGGGGCCATTGGCATTGCCGGAATCCGGCAACGTTGCACTGCCGTCCGTTCGAGAGTCTGTTGAGGCATGGGTGGCGGGAAGCGCTACCGCGCTACAGGTTCGAGCCATCAACGAAGCATTGGCGGCGCGAGCACTGCCCAGGCTTGAAGTCAGCCCTTACCGAGGGTCGGTGGGAAGCAGGCGTGCCAGGCTGGAGGAATTTCCTTACGTCATGGCCGTGACGGAAGGAGACAGGATTGAAAGCCCGGTATTTGTGCGCGGGAATTACCAGGCGCTGGGTGAAGCGCCCGTTCCGCATCGCTTTCTCTCCGCGTTCTCCGACGTCCCGGTGCCCTTTGGTGGTTCTTCAAGCGGGCGATACGAGATGGCGCGTGCCATTGCGAGCCCGATGAATCCCCTGACAGCCAGGGTCATGGTTAACCGCCTCTGGCATCATGCATTTGGCCGAGGCATTGTCGAGACCGTGGACAATTTTGGTGCGCAGGGCGCGCTGCCAACTCATCCGGAGCTGTTGGATTACCTGGCAGTGCGTTTTGTGGAGCAGGGCTGGTCGATCAAGGCCGTACTGCGTGAGATGTTGCTTTCCGAGGCATTCCAGCGATCGACAATGGCTTCTGAACTGGCCCGCGCGCGCGATCCCCGAAATCTGTTATTTAGCCACTACTCCGTTCGCCGGCTCGATGCGGAGGCCATTCGCGACGCCGTCTTGGCTGTATCCGGGGCACTTGATACGACCATGTATGGGCCATCCGTACCTACGCACTTGACGGAGTTCATGAATGGACCGGGCCGCCCGGAGACATCCGGACCGCTTGACGGCGCAGGCCGGCGAAGCGTCTACCAGGAGGTGAGGCGCAACTTCCTTTCACCCATGATGCTGGCCTTTGACCGGCCGATTCCGTTTTCTACGTTTGGCGCGCGCAACACCACCAACGTGCCGGCGCAGTCCCTTACCATGCTCAACGATCCGTTCGTGGCACAGCAGGCCCGCGTATGGGCCGATTCGCTTGTTGCCATGGATAGCCTCGATGTCGCGGGCAGGATCCGGCACATCTACGTGAAGGCGCTCTCGAGGCCCGCCTCCGCTGAGGAGGTCGAGGACGGCCTGGCCTACTTTGCCACGGAGGGCTTGCGGCGCGAGCTCGGCGATTCGGAGTGGCTCAATGCCAGTGAATTGTGGGCCGATTATGTGCACGTCGTGTTTAATTTGAAGGAATTCCTGTACCTGCTCTGATGTCCAGCCATCATCGCATCCAGTGCCGGATGACCCGGCGTGAAATGCTCTCCCTTTGCCGCAACGGTTTTGGGAGTGTAGCCCTGATGGGGCTTATGGGCAGTGGGGCTTTCGGCCGCGTACTAGGACAGGTCGCAGCACCTGTTGATCCTGCATTGCGTCCGCTGCGATCCGCGCACCGTGTGCCCAGGGCCCGCAGCATAATCTTTCTCTACATGGACGGTGGTGTCTCGCAGGTGGACAGCTTCGATCCGAAGCCTCGGCTGTCGCGCGAACACGGAGAGAATCCTCATGACAAGTTCAAGGTGGATGCCACGCAATTTGACGATGTCGGGACGATCATGCAGAGCCCCTGGAGCTTCCGCCGCTACGGGGAATCCGGCCTCGAAGTGAGCGATCTCTTTCCCCACGTAGGAGCGTGTGCAGACGACCTTGCCGTCATCAGGTCGATGGTTGCCGACTTTCCGGAGCATACGAATGCGAATTACTTTCTCCATACAGGGACTGGCATACAGGGCCGTCCTTCGATGGGAGCATGGGTCACGTACGGCCTGGGTAGCGAAAACCAGAATCTTCCGGGTTACGTGATACTCGATGGCGGACTGATTCCGCCGGGCGGTCTGGACAATTTCAATAGCGGGTTCCTGCCCGCCTCTTTCCAGGGCTCCATATTCCGTGCAGGCGAGCGGCCGCTCGCGAACATAGACCCGCTGGAGGAATCCGCCGATATTCAGCAGCGCAAGCTTGCTCTGATGAGTAAGGCGGACCAGCGGCTGCTCGGACGTATTGGTCCCGCCGAGCACGTCGAATCGACGATCTCCAACTATGAACTCGCGTTTCGAATGCAGGCGTCGGTGCCCGAGTTGACGAGTATTGCCACCGAAACGGAGGCAACCAGGAAACTATATGGAATGGATTCCGCGGATCCCCACACGCGCGGCTATGCCGCACAGTGCATTATGGCGCGCCGGCTTGTCGAAAGAGGGGTGCGGTTCGTCGAATTAACCTGTCCTAGGGTTGAGACTCCAAGATGGGATCAGCATGTGAATCTGAAAGACGGGCATGAGCGAAACGCCCACGCTGTGGATCAGCCGATTGCGGGTCTTCTCAAGGACCTGAAGGCCCGCGGCTTGATGGAGGATACACTGGTGATCTGGGCTGGCGAATTCGGACGCACACCCTTTGCCCAGGGGGTGGATGGGAGGGACCACAATCCTTCTGCGTTCAGCATCTGGCTGGCTGGCGCCGGAATAAGAGGCGGGACTGTTTACGGAGCCACGGATGAATACGGCTACCGGGCCGTCGAAGACATCACCACGATACATGACCTGCATGCGACCATGCTGCACCTCCTTGGCATGGAGCATGAACGATTGACATACCGGTTCAGCGGGCGCGACATCAGGTTGACCGATGTGGGTGGAAGAGTTATCGACGCTGTACTGGCCTGAGCCGGAAAGGGCGCTCCTCTGATCCTTCGCACGTGTACCTGCCAGTCCAGGCGGCATATCCCCGGGTGCTGCGGCATGCACCTGGTCCACTGCTCGGCCGGCGTGCTTGTCCGTACAGTATGCGTCGGCGCATTCTTATCAAATGCGCTTGGCAGATCGCTTGCAGCGGAAGATTCCGGAGAACTTGCGTTCGGGCAGAACCGACGTCGGCCGATTCACTCCGATAACTCTCTGAAGGCTGAAGCGCCTAGAAGAATTGGTCGACCAGGACAGGGTTGCCGTCCGGATCCTCAAGCACAAAACTTGCGGGCCCCGAGCCCGATTCGTCGGCTTCCTGAATCAGCGTCAGGCCCTGCTCCTTCAGCCTGCGCTGGATGTCGCGGATATCGGTGAAGTCCTCGAGCTGCTCCGCAGCATGGCTCAGACCGGGATTGAATGTGAGAATGTTCTTTTCAAACATCCCCTGGAACAGTCCGATAATGGCATGCCCGTTCATCATGATGAGGTAGCGCTGCTCGCTGCCGCCTCCTGTTACTTTGAATCCAAGCGCTTCGTAGAAGGCACGAGAGGCAGCCAGGTCCTTGACGGCGAGGCTGATTGAGAATGCCCCCAGTTCTAGCGGCATGATCTTCTTTATCGGCCGGTTGGAAAATCCTTACGAATCCGACTCTTCGTATGCCGCAATCGCTAAATGCGCTCCCTGCGGATCCGCAAATCGTGCCAGACGCCCGACTCCGGCAACATCAAAGGCGGGCAGAATGACGCTGCCTCCACCGCTTACTACGCGCGCAAGCGTGGCATCGGCATCATCGACGGTCACGTAGCCGGACCAGTGCGGCGGCACGTCGGGTTGCGGCAGGGGCATCACGCCGCCAACGCCTGCGTCGCCGACCATTATCGTGTGGTATGGTCCGGTTGCCATCTCAATGACTTGGATCCTCCAGCCGAATACGCCTGAATAGAAGTCGCAGGCCTGATCGACCTGCTTCGTTTGCAACTGAAGCCAGCTGAAGAGGCCATGCGTCGCAAAAGCCTTTTCGAACGAGTCCAACTGCTCCTCACCCTCTCGATCAAAGTAGCTGATCACCGCAAGGTATGCACCCTGGGGATCCAGGAACCAGCAAAACCGGCCGATTCCGGGAGCTTCCATTACAGGAGAAACCTCCGTAGCGCCGGCCTTGGGCAATTCCGCCGCAAGGCTGTCAGCATCCTCTACAGTTATGTAGAAGCACCACGCGGGGGGCATCGAGGGATCGGGTCGCGTCATGATCCCCGCCGCGTTGGTCCGGCCAGCCTTCATTATGTGGTAGAGGCCTCCTGTACCCTCAATCTGCATAGGGTTGTCATCCCAGCCGAAAACATTCGCATAGAATGCTGCAGCCTTATCGGCGTCAGCGGCCAACAGCTCAGCCCAGCTGGGAGCGCCATGGGTGTCAAACGGGTTCATCGGCAGCAGATCGGGATGGTTTTTGGACGCAGCACGTTACGCTTTACGTCCGAGATAGTCAACCCGGGTCGTGATGTGTCTCGGCTCCTAGTTTCCCAATATGCAACGTCCGAGAAAACACGCGATCAAGCGGTCTTTGGATTCAACATTTGGTGAGTTTTCGTAAGGCCGCAATGCCGTTTCATGCCAGATGCGGGGTGCCTTGGTGGCGACCCGTCGGCAAGGACACAGCGAGGAAGACTCCTTGCGATTGGGGGCTGAAACGTGCATCGCCGCTACCGGGCTCGGTCGGCATCCCCTAGACAGGCGGGCATCAGGACATGTCAAAGTGTGCCGCCACCGATTCCGGCTATTGATCGCGGCTATCGCTAACGACCCGCCGAGAAGGAGGAACCTGAGACCTCTGGATGTATGTCCGGGTTTCGACGCGCGGCGGAGCTGCGGTTCCTGCCTTGCCGGCTTCTGCCACGGAGACTCGTACCTCCAGGCTTGATTCTCCTCCGCCGAAGACGGTGCCCCGGGTGGGAGCTGCGTCGTAGTAGTCTCGTCCGGTTGCTACAGGCACGTGGCGGGAATCGGCCAGCGTATTGTTGGTCGGATCGATGCCCACCCAGCCTATTTCCGGCAAGAGGAATTCTGCCCAGGCATGACTCGCACTGACGGCAGACTGCAGACCGCCCGTGCCTTCGTTGTGGAGATAACCAGAAACGTAACGACCCGGGATGCCCCAGCTTCGGGCGATAGCAAGCATTACGTGCGTGTAGTCCTGGCAGACCCCCCTGCCCATCTCCAGTACCTGCGTAAGCGGCGAATCGACTGCAGTGCTGCCTGGCTCGTACGTGAATGATTCGTGGAGCTCGGCCGCCAAGGCAAGAAGAGACGACAGCGGAGTGGCTCCTTGACAGATTCCATGTTTCGCAATGAACGAATCTAGGGCAGCGCAAGGGAACACGAGCCGGCTTGGATTCAGGAATCCCCAGTAGCGGACCGGGTCCGTGGTTGCCGCGAGATATTCCCAACTCGGAGACTGGCCGAACGAGTCCTGATCGGCGCTGACCTCAACCTCTGAAGAGGAATGAACCCTCGTGCTTACGTGCTTGCGGTGAATGTTGACGAGGTAACTGGCATTGCCGAAAGAGTCGCGGAAGGCCACAGGCTCCGCGACCGGCGTGATATCAAGCGCGAAACCAAGAAGCTGTTGGCGGCTGCTCTGCCGCGGCTGCAGTCTGAGAATGAGGAGGCTGCCCCTTACCGTTTCCCGGTACCGGAATTCGGATGTATGCTCGATTTGGAGCCGGCGTGATGCAAGAGAAGTCATACCCGGGGAGCATCCTCGATTTCGTAGTCGAAATAGGCCGTTCTGATGTCGTCATGGAGCAGACGCGAAGACTCTCCGACCTGCTGCAGGTGGGAGCGAGTGGCGCGTTGATCCTCAAAGTCATGGTTTGGCCAGTCGCAATCGATCCTGGCCACCATTCGGCCAACTCGGCGACCTGCTTCAACCGAAAGAGGACTTCCTGCAGAGATCACGACAAGGGCATTGGAAATCTTTCCCGCGCAGTAGCGGATTGACCGAGCCAGCAGCGGATCAGTCAACAAAAATTTCACCACCAGGGGCGGCTGAACGCGAATGGAAAAAAGTCGGCGATACGTGAGCTGTGCATCGCAAATGCGAAGCAGTGAGAGCCAGTCTGCCGCAGCCGGCCCCTCACTGGCAGGATATGTGGCCAGCTGGACATCAAGCAACCTGGCCAGCAATTGTGTTCGCTCGACGAACTGGCCCAGCTGCAGGAAATGCCACCTCTCGTCGCGGTACATCGTGCTGGCTGCAATCCCGGAAAACGTCCGTACGGCGTTCTCGGCGCTTTGGTAAAACGTCGCGGGCCTGTCCTTCCATATGTCCTCAATACCTACTTCACGCATGCCGAGAAAAGCGAGGTTCAGGCAGGTCCACATGTCTTTGCTGAGAGTATTGCGTACCTGGCGGGCATTCTCGCGCGCAGCTCCCAGACAGTTGCGGATCGAATCGGAATTATTGACCTCAAAGGTCAGGTCCGCGGCGAGCGTGTAGGCGTCCGCCAGCATGAACCAGTCGTCACCCAGATTGGAATCTAGATCACCTCCGATAGGTACCCGGCCCAACGCCCCATACAGGCGCCGCCAGCTCAGCTCTACTTCCCGGACCGGCCGATCCGTGAGGGTCTCGAATTGCTCCGTCAGCAGCCGGCAACCGTGCTGTGCCCGCTCAAGATAGCGTCCGATCCAGTAGAGTCCCTGCGCACTTCGCGAAAGCATGGGTCAGTCTGGCAAAACCCAGAGATCCTTTCCGCCACCACCTTGGCTCGAATTGACGACGAGGGAGCCAGCGGTCAGCGCAACCCTGCAAAAGGCTCCCGGCACCAGGCGTGTCTTGTGACCCCGCAATACGAAGGGCCGAAGATCTACATGACGCGGTGCTGCACCCTCGTCCGCCAGGCACGGCGCACGGGACAAATCCAGCGTAGGCTGAGAAATGAAGTTCGCCGGGTCCTTGCGGATATCTTCGGCGTAGGCTGCGCGCTCGGCCGCAGAGGCGTGCGGCCCTACCAGCATGCCGTGGCCTCCCGAGCCCCCTACGGTCTTGACTACGAGCCGGTCGAGGTTGTCGAGAGTGTACTCCAGCCCTTCCGGATCGCGGCATAGGTGGGTCTCGGCGTTGGCAAGGATCGGCTCCTCACCCAGATAGTAGCGGATGATTTCCGGAACGTAAGCATAGACGCTCTTGTCATCGGCGACCCCGGTGCCCGGCGCGTTTGCGATGGCAACGTTTCCAAGCCGAAAGGCCTGGAATAGTCCCGGCGTACCAAGTTGGGAATCGGCACGGAAAGTCAGCGGGTCGATATAGTCATCGTCTATTCGGCGATAAATCACATCTACGCGTTGCAGGCCTTCCGTTGTGCGCATGTACACGAAGCCATTGTGAACCAGTAGGTCACTTCCCTGCACGAGCTCAACTCCCATCTCCTGGGCGAGGAACATGTGCTCGTAGAAGGCCGAATTGTAAACGCCCGGGGTAAGCAGTACGACAGTAGGGTCGGAGGCAGAATGCGGCGCAAGCTCAGCCAGGGTCTGCCGGAGGAGCGTACCGTAGTGTTCGATGTCGCGCACACGATGCCGCCGATATATGTTACGCAAGCTGGTCTTCACTGCCTGCCGGTTGGCCAGCATGTAGGAGACTCCGGACGGCACACGCAGGTTGTCCTCCAGTACGAGAAAGCCCTCGCGGGTACGGACGATGTCGGTGCCGCAGACAGACACGTAGGCATTCAGGGGAACGTTCACTCCACGCATCTCCGTCCGGTACTGCGGGCAGCCGCGGACAAGGTCGACAGGTATGACGCCGTCGGCCAGAATCTTGCCTGCTGAATAGATGTCAAGGAGGAACAGGTTCAGCGCCTTGATCCTTTGGCGCAACCCGCGCTCAAGAAAGCCCCAGTCTTCGGCGCTGACAAGCCGCGGGATGATGTCAATGGGAATTATCCGCTCCTGCGCGCTTTCCTCTCCGTAAACGGAAAACGTGATTCCGTCGTGCAGGAACGACCGCTCCGCGCGCTTCTGCAATTGCGCGATCTGGTCGTGCGGCACGTTCTTGAGCGCTTCCCATAGCTTCCGACAGTGCTCGCGCGGGCCATCACCAGAGTCAAACATTTCATCGTAGAAGCGCGGATCTGCATGGTAGTTGGCAAAAAGATCCCACGGCAGGTTCGAGGGGTGGCTGTTCCCGCCATTTGCCATGTCGAATGATCTATTGCTCATTGCGCTGCTCGCACCGCGTCGGCCGGTCGAATCGCAGGGGAGCAGCGCTGACGGTCACGGCTTGCTCTGGCGGCCGCTGACCTTGGAGTGGGTGCTGAATTGGCACCAGTGCGTCGCACGCCTCCCGGCAACCTTGGCAAATCGGTGGCACGATTGCATTCCCTGGCAGATTCGGAGGTTAGTCCATTCGCCCAGGTGCTCCGGGATCCACTGCACCGGTTCCGCGCGACGAAGCGGCCCCGCGAAGCAAGGCAACAATCGGGGGCAGGGAGGATATGCACGGACATCCTGTCTAGGCTTCTACTCCAGGCTTCAGTCCCCGGAGAGGATCCGGTCCTCTTCCAGCGAGACGCACTACTTGCTCACACGCCGACATGGAGGTCGGCCTGTCATTGCCCGGGCTCGGCGGCCAGCAAGGGCGCAGGCGACAGCCTGGTCCGATCACAGCAGGGCGATGCCGCGGCTCGCCACAAGCGAAGCAGAAACGGGATTCCACAAGCCGCCGGTTTACCGACTACAGTGTATAGCCTTCACGGTACGTCCTCTCGACAAACTGATTGGCCGGGTCGTAATTGGTCACGCGCATGTTTTCGCCGTCCCACTTCAGCTTTACGCGCCCGCTGTAGCGGCTCAGATTCCGCCCCGCCGCATCCTGGAATACTTCCGGCAGCATAAACGTGCGCAGTGCAAGATTGCCGATCAGGATCATTTCGGTAAACGGTCCGGAGTAGTCGAAGCTTGAACTGCATGCCGGGCCACCCTTGCAAGCATCAACCCACACGCGCTGGTGCGCACTCATTTCTCCGTCGACACGCGCCAATTCCTTGGGAGGCGGTACAAATCCCTCCATAGCGGATGTAGGCAGGAGCGTTGGATTGAATCCGTACGTCTCACACATGATCTTGCCCTCCGAGCCCAGGAAAAGGCAGCCGCCTCCGCCATCTCCCATCTGCTCGTCGTCACCGAGCTCGTCCGGGCGTGGCGGCAGCAGTCCTCCGTCGTACCAGTTTACACGGACAGGGGGCATGTCGCCCCTGGCCGGGAATTCGAACCGTATTATCGACGAATTGGGCGCACTTTCCAGATTGTCGATGGGGCGCCAGTTCTCTACAAAGCCAGACGCGCTTGCCTCCACGCTCGTGGGATAGCCCAGCTTCAGCGCCTTGAAGACAGGGTCCACGATATGGCAGGCCATGTCTCCCAGCGCTCCCGTGCCGAAATCCCACCAGCCGCGCCAGCTGAAGGGCAGATACGCCGGATGGTAGGGCCGCTCGGGCGCGGTACCCAGCCAAAGATCCCAATCCAGCGTATCGGGTACCGGTGGCGTCTCGGTAGGCCGCGTCAGCCCCTGAGGCCACACGGGCCGGTTGGTCCATGTGTGAACTTCGTGCACATCCCCGATGACGCCCGCCCAGATCCACTCGCAGACTTGCCGTATGCCTTCGCCGGAGTTGCCCTGGTTGCCCATTTGTGTGGCAACTCCATACCGGCGGGCCGCCTCCGTAAGGGCCCGGGCTTCGTGGATGTCGTGCGTTAGCGGCTTTTCAACGTAGACATGCTTGCCCAGCTGCATTGCAGCCATGGCAACGACGGCGTGCATGTGGTCCGGCGTGGACACCGCTACGGCATCAATGCTGTCTCCCATTTCGTCGAGCATTACCCGATAGTCTCTGAATCGCCGGGCGCCGGAGTAGCGTTCGAAGCTGCCGGCTGCGCGTGCATCGTCGACGTCGCAGAGCGCAACGACATTGTCCAGCGTGGATCCGGTTTCATTGTCGAAGCCGCTGGCACCTGCCAGGACCTGCTGTCCTCTTCCCCCGACTCCGACTCCGGCAATGCTGAGCCGGTCACTTGGTGCCGTATAGCCGGGTCCTCCCAGGACATGGCGCGGCACAATGAGTGTGCTGCCGGCTGCAAGGGCGAGAAAATCGCGGCGAGAAATATCGGGTCTGTCGTCAGTCATGGTGCAGCAGGGATAGTGTAGCAAGGTAAGTTCCGAAGTAAATCGCCTCCAGGGCAATTGTCAAGAGCAAAAGCCCAAAACGCGTTGACCAGCAGCATGTGCGCAGCTCCGGGTTGTCTCCGTACGACGCGACGCCCCGCAGCCGGGTCCGGGCTTGAAGTTCGACACCGGGGGTCACGACCGGCTCGATTCGGATTCCAGGATTTTCCACCGCCCCTTCCTGGTCGGTCCGACATGACGGATTCGGCCCGCCTTCTTCAGCTTGTCAAGATGGTACTTGACGCCATTGGGCGTTATGCCTACAAGGTGCGCCAGGGCTTCGCGCGTCAGCGTCGGATCGTAGCGCAGGAGTGCGAGGATGCGATCTCTTTTCGGCATTGATGCTGTCTTGATCGCGATTTCTTGGGTAGTCTCCTGCGTGTTGCGGCGGGTTTCCCGGGCAGTCTTGCGAACGGATCTTAGCTGACTATCCTTGTCGGCCGGTCGCCAGATCCGGGTCAGGAAGCCCGCGCCCACCTCAAACTCGGGCTCCCGAATGCCCGTCTCTCGGCACCGGCGAATCATGTCCACCGTCCCGGTTCCCATCTTCTCGATGTAGCGAAGCAGGTACATCAACTCTGCAATCAGCGGGTTTGCAGGAAGCGACTGGTGCGCCACGCGCAGCTTCTCCACTGTAAGCGGCGGCGGCAGGCGACCGGAGTTCAGGACTTCGAGACGGTCCTCAAAGAGCATGACTTGCACGCTGCTGTTGTCGGTGTAGTCCCGGTGCGCCACCGCGTTCACGATGGCCTCCGTCACGACCTCTTTCGGGATCTCGTATGTCACGGGTGCTTGCACGGTCTCCGCCCTCGTGCCCACCGCCAAAGCGATCTTGCTCAGCACGAAATCCGTCGCCTGGTCCACGAGTTCAAAGACCGTGCCCTTGTAGACCTGGTAGGAAGGAATCGGCTTGGCGACCCTGGTTCCGTGGAAGTGCGCGCACTTGACCTCGGAGGAGATCAGGAAACGCTGCGGGGCCCTGCCGAACAGCAACACGGAGGCATTGGTGAGTCGTCCCCTGTTCAACAGGTTCAGGTGCCTTAGAAGGTCCGCCGGAGAAGTCTCTTCCGGCTGAGGGAATTGACGCGATCTCCGCGCCACGCGAATGAAGCGGTACATGCCCTCGACGTCCAGGTCGTCCAGCGTGGCGCCCGTGCAAGGGGCAGCATCGAACGGCCCGAAGCGCAATAGCTGCCGCGTTTCGAGGTATTGGACGAGCGCGGCGTACAAGCCTGCCACCAACTCGGCTTGGGACCCAAAGCGCCTTCTAACTAATCCGGCCTGCGCCCTGCTGATCAGTGCCCGCGTCTTCGGGTGTCGCCCTGCGCCCTCCGACCCCTTCAGGAAGATCAGCCGGTGCTTCTCCAGCTCGGTTGCCCGGTCGAATTCGTGCTCGGTAGCGGACACGCCGGCGGCGTCCTGGTGCCCGTACTCGCTGTCGATCAGGCCTACGTAGATCTCGCATCGCGCGACGTCTTCCATATAGACGTCGCCGGGCCGCCGGTCAGCGGCTGGTGCGTCTTCAAACAGGAAGACCTCGAAGAAACGCCGCATGAGGGGATCGCCGCGCACGAAGTCCCGCAATTGCTCCCGCTCCCGCGCGAATTCCTGCTGGACACTGCTGGTGAAGATCCGGATCGGCCTCATCGGACCGGTTCGTCTTCGCCGGCCGCTCACTAGTCAATAGTGGAAGCCAGCAGCGCGTTGAAGAGCAGCTTGTACGTAGCTCTGGACTGTCCCCGAAACTGTGGTCGAAAGCCGAAAAGGACGACGCTGCCTTTACCCAGGCCCACTCGCAGCATGGCCGCCGCGCCGCCAATATGGCTCTCGGCCCCAAGAGCCCAGCCGCTCATGAGCAGATCCTCGTCCGGATAACGGGCAACGACTTCAACAGGCAGCGGAGGCGCGGGCAAGATCTGCATGGCACCGCCTTCTCCCTTTGGAGACCTTCTAACGGTACTGAATGCCCGGCTCCGGACAAACGAAGCGGCCGTCTCCGGCGGCATGCCGTAGCCAAGGGGTGACGAAGCGTCTACTTTGACGCGTACCAGCGAGCCCGGGATGAAAAACGCACTTTCAGAAGTCCCCGCAACCACGTTCTCCACCGGCAGCCCGAGTTGTTCGATTGCAAAATCGCTTGCAGCATCAAGGGCCACGATCATGCCGCCTGCTTCCACGTACGCCTTGAGCGCAAGCGCGCCCTCTACTCCCAGTCCGCCTGTATACGAATCCGGCATCAATCCCGTCCCGTGTCCGCGCAGGATCACAGACTGGCTTTGGCTGGGCAGGATAATGGCATCATACTGTGCGAGGTCCCGGCTTTGGACATCGGCGTCGTGCAGCGTGTCAACGGCGAAATTGTATGACTCGAGCAACCAGCGCGTCCACCCCTCGTCCATGGAGCTGACCCATGACTTGTACAGGCCGATCCGCGGCTCCTTCAAGGCATGCATGGCGGGATCTGCATCGGTGGCAATGAAGTCTGCTCCGGTTTCCCGCGCTGTTTCCTCGATATCCCGCCGCCTTCCCTGAGCGACGAATGTGCCGGGTTCCCACACGGTGGCGGAATCCGTTCTCAGCGTGTCAGCGAGCCAGTACACCCGCGCGCCGGCCTTGAGTAGCCTGAGCGCGGCTTCTGTATTGCGGTTGGGCCGGCGAGAGAAAAGGTAATGCGGTCCGCTTCCGGCCACCGTGCCGGGAGCATGGCGCACGGGTTCGGTGACGGGCACGGTGGCGGCCTCAAACGCGGAATCTACGCGCACCACGTTCACGCCCATCTGCAGCGGAAGCGTCCAGCCTGCCAGGTCATACGGCGTTTCGGGAGGGCCATCCGGCGTAAGGCGCCGGTCGGGGTAGACCTGCCTCTCGAGAAGGTCCTCCAGATAGGGCCGGAACGGCTGCGCCGTTTTGATGATGAAGGACCCGGCTGCATAGGACGCTTCGGCCGCCTCGAAAGCCTCGGTTGCCCGCTCGATTTCAATGCCGCCAAGCCGGAGCAGGTTCACCAGGTCCAGATCCTCGCCCTTGTTCCACTGCGCGTCGGGAATCACGTAGGCCAAGTGCCCATCCCGCCGCTCGATCGCGTCCCGGCCCATGGAATAAATGTTGTAGAGCCACTGGCGCTTGCGGTCTGCCGCGAGCCTTAGCACGGCCAGGGAGCCGGTGATCATGTAGCGTATCGGGTCCCGGAAGTGCGATGGCCCGCCTTCCCAGGGATAGGGATAGAAGATGTTGGTGCCATTGGTTGGATGTCCGGCACCCCGCCTTCCGCCGACCGTCTGCGGTATGGAGTCGGGATCGAAGAATCGGGGAGAGGCAGTCGCGTGCCCTGTCTCGGTAAGGATCCCGATCATATTGTGGAAATAGGGCACGGTGCGCATGCCGCCGTTCCACCACATGCTGTAAATGACGCCCGAGACCACGCCTGGCATCCTTCGCATGGCGAACCGGTTCGCCATGGCTGTCCCGACCAGATTGACGCCCGTCGTGACGCCCGGATGGATACGCGGATTTACGGGATCGGCAAACGGCGGCAGGAAAATGCGTGTCCAGCTCGGGCTGGTCTGGTGATGATTGTAGACGATCTGGGGATACCACTCGTTGTAGAGCACATCCGTTACGGCCCGCGACTCGGGCATGTTGTTCATGAACCAGTCGCGGTTGTTGTCGTGGCCCACATAGTAATGGTAAAGCCACGGCGGCTGGGTCGCCTCGTACGGCGTGCCCAGCGTGTGGGCGTACCAGGACGCGATTATGTCGAGCCCGTCCGGATTCATGACCGGCATGAGCAGCAGCACCACCTGCTCCCGGATGTGCCTCATTTCGGCCGACTCCTCTGTCGCGACGCGCCAGGCAAGTAGCGGCGTCATCTGAGCCCCGGCTACTTCAGTAGCATGCAGACCTCCGTCAATCCAGACCACTGCCTTGCCGTCCTCCGCCAGCTGGACGGCTTCCTCGTCGCTTACCCGTGCACGCGCGAGCTTTTCGCTGGCAGCCCGCCACCGCTCGAGGTCCCGCAGGTTTTCCTCACTGGAAATAATGACCAAGAGGAGCGGTCTGCCCAGCACCGAGGTACCGATCCGGCGAAGCGCTACCCGGTCGCTGGCCGCATCCAGCGCCTCGTAGTAGTCCACCATTTGCTGGTAGGTGGCCAGCCTGTAGTCGTCTCCCGGAGTGAAGGAAAACACCTCGGAAGGATGGGGCACCTGCGCGACGGCCCATACGGCCGCAAGTGACGCCGTGCACAGTAGGCAAATGGCGCGTCGCAGCATGATCAGGCGACCGGGTTCCTAGCCGGTCCGAATGGGAGCTCCATGCTCATTGGGTATGCACGGCCCCGTTGGTCGCTCGTCTTCGGGAACGGCATAGAGTTCGCGAAGGCGGTCCAGCTCCCTCTTCAATTCCGCTTCCACCGAGGCATAGGCTTCCTGGCCATACACACTGGTCATCTCGGTCGGGTCACTGGCAAGGTCGAAGAGCTCCCATTCATCCCGGTTGTAGTAGTAAATGAGCTTGTGCCCCGCCGTGCGAACGCCGTAATGGCGCTCCACGCAGTGATAGCCCGGGTATTCGTAATAGTGGTAGTAGTGGCTGGTGCGCCAGTCGCCTGGCGTTTCGCCAAGAAAAAGCGGTTTCAGGCTGCGTCCTTGCATGTCCGCGGGCACTTCGACGCCGGCCAGGTCCAGAAAGGTCGCCGCAAAGTCGAGATTGGACACCATGTCGCCATTGACCGAGCCCGGCTCCACCTGTCCCGGCCAGCGCACGAGCAGGGGCGTGACGAGAGATTCCTCGTACATCCACCGCTTGTCATACCAGCCGTGTTCTCCAAGATACCAGCCCTGGTCCGAGGAGTAGATCACGACGGTGTTGTCGGCGAGCCCCGAGGCATCCAGGTAGTCCAGCATGCGCCCCACGTTATCGTCTACGCCTGCGACCGTGCGCAGGTATTCCTTGACGTAGCGCTGATATTTCCACCGTGTCAGATCGTCACCTTCCAGATTTGCGGCGTGAAAAGCTGCATTGCGGGGACCGTAGACCGTTTCCCAGGCGGCCCTCTGCTCGTCATTCATGCTGCCAGGCGCTTGCAGTTTGAGGTCTCGAACGTCCAGGTGCCGCGCAATCGTCATGCCTTGTTCCGCTGCCGGAGATGCCCTGTTGCTGTAATCGTCGAACAGATTGGATGGCTCCGGAATGTCCTCATCGGCATACATCTCGAAATGGCCGGGTCCGGGATGCCATCCGCGGTGCGGCGCCTTGTGCTGGTACATGAGCATGAACGGCTTCGCCGGGTCACGTCCCTCTTCCAGCCAATCCAGGGCGAGATCCGTGATGATGTCCGTGGTGTAGCCCTCGATGCGAACGGTATCGCCCGGTATCAGGAAGCGGGGGTTGTAATACGGTCCTTGCCCGATGAGCACCTGCCAGTGGTCAAATCCGGTGGGCTCGCTCTGCAGGTGCCATTTTCCGATCATGCCCGTCTGGTAGCCAGCCTGCTGCAGCAATTTCGGGAATGTCTGCTGTGCGCCGTCGAAGCGGTTGCCGTTGGTTAGTTGCCCGTTGATATGGCTGTGCTTTCCTGTCAATATCACGGCGCGGCTGGGAGCACAAATGGAGTTTGTAACCAGGCACTGGTCAAAGCGCATTCCTTCCGCAGCAATGCGGTCGAGATTGGGCGTTTCGTTCACCACGGAACCGTAGGTGCTCAAGGCCCGCGCGGTATGATCGTCGGTAAAGATGAATACGATATTGGGCCGGCTGGCTTCTTCTGCCGTTTGACAGCCGAAGGCCAGTAGGCCTGCCAGAACAAGTAGCGCTGATTTCGTCATGGATTTGCTGGAATCGTGAGCAAACGCCGTAAACCTACGCAATTCCGATCTAACCGGGACAAGTGCGTGCCGTATCTTGGCGCCCAAAAAAGAGCAGTTGCCGTGGATTACACGCTTGCCATCCTCAAACCGGACTGCGTTCGCAAGAACCTGATCGGGGAAGTCATCCGCCGCATGGAAGCGGGCGGATTCCGTGTTCGCGCCATGAAGATGATGCGCCTTTCGCGGAAGGAGGCGGAAGCCTTTTATGCCGTCCACGCACAGCGTCCGTTTTTTGGTGAGCTGACGAGGTTCATGTCGAGCGGTCCGTGCATTCCCGTGGTCTTGGAGCGGGAAGACGCTGTCAGCGCCTTCCGGCAGCTCATAGGTGCGACCGATCCGAAAGAAGCACTGCCCGGAACCATTAGACGGGACCTCGCATCTTCTAGGGGTGAGAATATCGTTCACGGCTCCGACTCTGCGGAAAACGCCCGCAAGGAATTGACCTACTTTTTTTCGGACCGCAGCCTCGTGGCCTTATCCGCCTGATTGGGCACACCGATGATCCAGATATTGATTGCGCTAGTGTGCTGCCATCCCGTACAGGATGTCAAGACGGGTGCGCAGGTTCTGGCAGAAAGCGGATTCGAGCTTCTGCGAGATCAGCGTATCGGGCTGGTTGTCAATCACACGGCCCGGATTGGCGACCGCCACGTGATAAGTCTGGTGCACGAAGCAGCTGATACCGAAGTGGGGGCGATATTCGGTCCGGAACACGGACTTCGGGGTACGGAAGAGGCGGGGGACGGCGTCTCCGACGGCGTCGACAGGGAAACCGGCGCTCCTGTCTACAGCCTGTACGGGCGCGTCAACAAGCCGACGCCCGCAATGTTGGAGGGCATTGACGCACTGGTATTCGATATCCAGGACATTGGCGCCCGGTTTTACACGTACATCTCAACGATGGGCCTGGCCATGCAGTCGGCGGCTGAAGCCGGCATACCGTTCGTTGTGCTGGACCGCCCGAATCCGCTCGGAGGCGAGTACGTATCCGGCTTTGTGCTTGAGCCGGAGCACGCCTCTTTCGTAGGCCGCTATCCCGTTCCAGTCGTGCACGGAATGACGGCTGGCGAACTGGCGCTTATGATACGCGGCGAAGCCATGCTGCCGGGACTGGAAGACCTGGACCTTAGGGTGATACGGGCAGAGGGATGGCTGCGCGGCATGCAGTGGCCGGATACCGGACTGCCCTGGGTAGCGACGAGTCCCAACATTCCGACGTTCGAGACGGCACTCGTATATCCCGGCACCTGTTTCTTTGAGGCGACAGCCGCAAGCGAAGGACGCGGCACGACCTCGCCTTTCCTGCTGGTGGGTGCTCCCTGGGCGGACGGCTCGCGTCTTGCGGAAGAATTGAATGGTCACGCGCTGCCAGGCGTGCGGTTTGAGGCTGTGGAGTTTACACCTCGGCCCGTGCCGGGCATGGATACGAGCCCCAAGCTGAGCAATCGGCAGCTGGGCGGGATCCGCCTGCACATTACGGATCGCCGCGCCTACCTGCCGCTGGAAACGGGCATGTACATCGTGTCGGCCTTTTACCGCATGGGTGGAGAGGCCCTGATCTCCCGGCCAGACTGGCTCATTAGGCTCGCAGGTACCGAGCGGCTGGGAGAATTGCTTCTGGCGGGAGACACCCCGGACGCCATTATCCGTGCATGGGAGCACGATGTGGACGCGTTCCGGGAGCTCCGCGCGCCGTACCTACTCTACTGAACATCATCTGCCTTGGCTCCGGGCCGCCACAGTATGGCGTAGATGATTTCCAGATATCCCGCCAGAATGAGCAGCGGCGCGATATACAGCGAGATTACGCCGTCCACCTCATTTTCGATTCGCATGGCCGCATACCCCACTACGATGGCCAGGACACCAAGCAGCATCAGGGCATAATTGTGCTGCGTAAAAAGCATGGTAGCCTGGGCTCGCCGCCTGCGGCGGTGGCGGCCCGGTGTGCTCCGCTTGCGTTTCCTGCGTGGTGTAGCCATTCGGTGGGTCACTGGCAGCGACAGCCGCAACACCAGGACAGCCGTTCGGTTCCACGACTCTGATCGCAGTCCATGAATGCGCTTCGCCTTGCATTCCTAGGCATTGCAGCCGTAGTGCTGCAGTGGCTGTTCTTCGGCCGCCTCCTCATGTGGGGTGCCTATCCCGACGTAGTGCTGATATACGTGGTCTGGATGGGCATTCGCTTCGGCAGGGCCAGCGGATTGATGGCCGGCTCCGCATCGGGGCTCCTGATGGATGCCATTTATGGAACCTGGGGCGTACACATGTTTGTCAAGTCACTCATCGGATTCGTGATTGGACTCTTTGCGCCCGGAGAGCGAGTTGCCGTGCTGTTTTCGACGCGCCGTGCCTTCGTCGGCATTCTGATGACCGCGCTGATACACAACGGTTTGCTGGTGATTTTCATCGTGCTCGAATCCGGCACGCGCACATTGTCCCTGCTGACGGTTCAGCTCCTGGGATCAGCACTCTATACCGGATTCGTAGGCGCGCTCGCCGTACTCTACGCCACGCGCAGATAGACCACCCGAACAACTGGGATGCGGTGGAGTAGATGCCGCTCATTGTCGCCAAACGAGCTTTCTCGCATGCAATCATACGCCAACGACCGCGTGCTGGTAAGCACAGACTGGGTAGCGGCGCGCCTTGACGGGAACGATTCCATCCGTCTGGTGGAATCCAACGAGGACGTGCTGCTCTACAGCACCGGACACATTCCGGGTGCCGTCCATATCGACTGGGTCAATGATCTCAATGACCAGCTCGTGCGGGACTACGTCGGGCACATCAGGTTTGCCGAGCTGTGTGCGGAAAAAGGAATCAGCAATGATACGACGGTCGTCTTCTACGGTGACAAGAGCAACTGGTGGGCCTGCTATGCCTTCTGGGTATTCAAGCTCTACGGCCACGCGGACTGTCGGATCATGAACGGCGGAAGGAGCAAGTGGCTGGCTGAAGGGCGCCCCATGACCAAGGACGTGGCGGCGTATCCGCCGACCAAGTACGAAGCGCAGCCCCAGGACCGTTCTGTTCGTGCATTCAGGGATGAGGTGCTTGCGCATCAGCAGGCTGGCTTGCCACTGGTCGATGTGCGCTCTCCCGCCGAATTCAATGGTACGCTGCTTCACATGCCGGCGTATCCCCAGGAGGGCGCACTGCGGGGAGGACATATTCCCGGCGCGAGCAACATTCCCTGGAGCCGGGCAGCCCGGGAAGACGCCACGTTCAAGAGCCGCGAGGAGCTGGAAGCTATTTATCTTGAGGAGCAGGGACTTTCAAAGGACGCTGATACAATCGCGTACTGCCGGATTGGCGAGCGCAGCAGCCACTCCTGGTTTGTTCTAACGTACCTTCTGGGGTTTACCAACGTGCGCAACTACGATGGGTCATGGACCGAGTGGGGCAACCTGGTTGGTGTGCCCATCGAGAAGTAGTGACGCGCCTTGAGGCCATTGCGGCGGAGCTTCAATCGGTGGATGATGCCACCCGCCTGGAGCTGCTGCTGGATTACGCGAATGCGCTGCCTCCGCTTCCGGAGGCATACCATGCGCTCCGCGATGCCGGTGTGGGAATGGTCCACGAGTGCCAGTCACCCGTTTTCCTGTTGGTGGAAGTAGCGAACGATATGGTTCGTCTGCGCGCCGACGTACCGCGGGAGGCGCCGACCGCCAGGAGTTTTGTAACGCTGCTACTGCGGTCCTTTGACGGTGAGAGGCCGGCGGCAGTGCTGGCGGCGCCCGACGACATCCTGCCGCTGTTCTGCCTCACCCACATACTCGGGATGCAGCGAACCCGCGGCCTGCGGGCCATTTACCAGCGTGTCAAGCAGGAGGTGGCGCGCCAGCTGTGACCGTACGCGCAAAAATCGTTTCGAACACATCCGGGTTCGCTTCATAGGCTACGCGCACGGGACTGCATGTCGTGCGCCTTGCTATGCCGCGGCGTACGTGCACCCCGTGGTACCGGGCCTTGACCACCTCCGGGTGGGTGAGCGCGACGGCCGCCAGCGGATCCCACGCATGGACCTCATGCCCCAGGCGCCGGATCAGGCCCGATATGAAGCCGGCAAGGGGCCTGTTTGACGCCTGCTCGATGCGCTGTGCCAGCGATTCCGAGAGGAGTACCTGCTGCGCCGCATCCAGCGTGATGAGCGTCATGGGGACCCCAAGCGAGCACACTTGGTCCGCAGCTGCAGAGTCTGCAAAGAAATTCCACTCGCCTCCGGTCTCGCCGGAAACGTTGCCCGGATGCTCGAATGCGCCTCCCATTGCCACTATGTCGTGCAGTGCAGGCCCGCTGCCGGCGAGGGCCAGATTCGTAAGTGCACCCAGGGTCAGCATGCGCACTGGACGGGTGCCATGCCCGAGACGCGATCGCAGGTAAGAGACGGCATCCATATCCCGCGGCCTTCCCCGTGTTTCAGGCAGGAGGTCCTCCGGCAGGGAGCCCGCCCGCTCGCGCCATGATTTTGGGAACGCCCTGCCACCGGGGAGAGGATGTTGCTCGCCGACATAGACGGGCGTGGATGTCTGGTCCGCCATGGCCAGTAGCCGGAGCACGTTCCGGGCTCCGCACTCGCCGCCGGCGATACCATAGCCGATGGTGACGGCTTCGATGACTACGTCGGCGCAGGAGAGCAGGTATGCAACGGCGATCAGATCGTCCGGTCCGGCGTCCGTGTCCACGATGACGTTGCGAATGCTATGCGTCATACGTGCCTGCGGTCACCGCGCCGCCGGTCCCGGTCCAGTTCGTGTGGTACGCTTCGCCTTGCGGCCTGTCCGTTCTCTCATAGGTATGTGCCCCGAAGTAGTCCCGCTGCGCCTGGATAAGATGGGCACCTCCCCGCTCGCGGCGGTACCCGTCATAGAAGGCGAGAGCACTGGCGAGAGCGGGAACGGGCAGGCCGTTCAGGGCGGCCATCGACACAATCCTGCGCCACGATGGCAGCGCGCGCCGGACTTCTTCCCGGAAATAAGGGGCGAGCAGCAGATTCTCCAGGCCGGGATCGTCGGCAAAGGCATCCTTGATCCGGCCCAGGAAGGCGCTTCGGATGATGCACCCGCCACGCCAGAGAAGTGCGATGTTGCCGAAGGCGAGGCTCCACCGGTAGCGGGCGGCCGCTGCGCGCAGCAGCATGTATCCCTGGGCATAGGAAAGAATCTTGGCGCCGTAGACGGCCTGCTGAAGATCCCCGACCAGGCCCGAGCGATTGCGCACCGCATCGGCGGCGCCGCCCGTGAGAGCACGCGAAGCCGTGCTCCTTTCGTGCGTCAGAGCAGACAGGAAACGCGCAAAGACGGCCTCGCCAATCAGCGTAAGCGGTATGCCCAGCTCAAGCGCCGCCTTCGCCGTCCACTTGCCGGTTCCCTTTTGTCCTGCACTGTCGCGGATGTAGTCCAGAACGGCGCGTCCGTCCTCGTCCCGGTAGGCCAGGATGTCCCGCGTGATTTCGATGAGGTACGAATCCAGCTTTCCTTCATTCCAGGAGCCGAATACGGCGGCGATCTCAGTGTTGGACATACCCATCAGCTCCTTCATGAAGAGGTAGGCCTCCCCAATGATCTGCATGTCCCCGTACTCGATTCCGTTGTGCACCATCTTGACGAAGTGGCCCGCGCCATCCGGTCCCACCCAGTCACAACACGGCGCACCGCCTTCGACCTTGGCGGCTATGTCCTGAAAGATGTGCCTCACGTGGGGCCATGCTGCAGGTGAGCCCCCGGGCATGATGGAAGGGCCGTGGCGAGCACCTTCCTCGCCGCCGGAAACTCCGGTGCCGATGTACAGCAGGCCATGATCCTCCACGTACCGCGTGCGGCGAATGGTGTCGAGATAATTGGAGTTTCCTCCATCAATAATGATGTCTCCGGCCTCGAGAAGGGGCAGCAGCCTATCGATATAGGCGTCCACCGGATCTCCGGCCTTGACCAGCAGCATCACCCGGCGCGGCCGCTTCAGGACGTGTGTCAGCTCAGCCAGGGAATGGGTGCCTTGCACGCGCGTGCCGCGCGCCCCGCCAGACAGGAATTCGTCCACCCTGGCCTTCGTCCGGTTGTAGACGGCTACATTGTAGCCGTGGTCGTTCATGTTCAGCACCAGGTTCTGGCCCATGACGGCCAGGCCGACAAGACCAATGTCGGCTTGCGCAGCGTCTGTCATCCTTCTTTAGGCGAGTATGTCTTTCACTACGTGGCCGTGAACATCGGTGAGCCGATAGCGCCGGCCCTGATGCCGGAATATCAGTTTTTCGTGGTCGAGGCCGAGCAGGTGAAGAATCGTTGCCTGGAAATCGTGTACGTGCACCTTGTCCCGGACGGCATCGAAACCGAACTCGTCTGATGCTCCGTAGGTAAATCCCGGCCTGACGCCTCCGCCGGCCATCCAGACCGTAAATGCGTACGGGTGGTGGTCGCGGCCCCAGTTGGCAAAGTCTTCCACCTTGCCCTGCAAAAACGGCGTGCGTCCGAATTCTCCCCCCCAGATCACCAGCGTGTCCTCCAGCAGACCGCGCTGCCTGAGATCCTGAATGAGACCCGCACTGGGAGCATCCGTATCGCGGCACTGGATTTGCAGCTGCGTGTTCAGATTGCGGTGCTGATCCCAGCCGGCGTGCATGATCTGGATGAAGCGTACGCCGCGTTCGGCAAGGCGCCTGGCCATGAGGCAGTTGTAGGCGTAACTGCCCTGCCGCGTTACATCCGGTCCATAGAGGTCCAGCACATGCTGGGGCTCGCCGGAGATGTCCGTCAGTTCCGGCACGCTGGTCTGCATGCGGTAAGCCATCTCGTACTGTGCGATTCTCGTGGCTATTTCCGGGTCTCCGTATGTCTCCAGGTTGCGGGCATTCAGGGCGGCAATGTCATCAAGCATGCCCCGGCGCATCTCGCGGCTCATGCCGTCCGGATTGGAGAGGTAGAGGACAGGGTCGCCGGAGCCGCGGAAGCGCACCCCCTGGAGCTTTGAGGGAAGAAAGCCGCTGCCCCAGTAGAAATCGTAGAAGATCTGGCCGCAGCTGGCCTCCTTGTCGCGCGAGGTCATCACGACGAAGGCGGGCAGGTCCTCCGATTCGCTGCCCAGACCGTAGCTCAGCCAGGCGCCCATGCTCGGCCGACCGGCCATTTCGGAGCCGGTTAGGAGAAAGGTAATCGCGGGTGCGTGATTGACGGCATCCGTCACCATGGACTTGACGAAGCAGCAGTCATCCACGATTTCGGCAATGCGCGGAAGGAAGTGGGATACGTAGGCACCACTTTCTCCGTGCTGCGAGAAATCCGCTATCTCCTTCAGCACGGGACGCTCCGTCTGGCCGCTCGTCATGGTGCTGAATCGGCGCCCGCCGACAACCTCGTCGGGAATCTGGCGCCCGTGCCATTGCTGCAATAGCGGCTTGTAATCGAAAAGATCTACGTGCGAGGGAGCACCGTTCTGGAAGAGGTAGATGACGCGCTTGGCCCTGGCCGGGAAGTGAGGGCCGTTGTCTGGCGAGGCACCGAGAAGGGACGGATTTAGCAGACTCGCCAGCGCCGCTGCGCCAATGCCTCCGGCCGTGCGGCTGAAGAACTGTCTCCGAGTAATGGATCTGTTGTAATCCAGGAGGGGGTCCATCGTTACTGCCTGGTTATGGTCTCGTCCAGATTCAGCAGCATGGAGGCGAGCGCTGTGTACGATGCGTGCTCGCCTGGCTCCAGATCGGTCCGCCGCGGCTTGTCTCCGACGGCAAGTAAGGCTAAGGCGGCCTCCGGATCGGCTGCATATCCACCTTGAAGGACTTCGAGGCGCCGAAGGAGAATCTGTATCTCTTCGGAATCGGGCTCTCGCGACGTGGCAAGAAGGAAGCCGTGTCGAATCCGGCTCTCGTTGTCCGTGCCGGCTGACATCATGCGCTCCGCCATGAAGCGGGCAGCCTCTACGTACGTAATGTCGTTAAGCGTTGTCAGGGCGTGGAGCGGCGTGTTGGTGCGGACACTTCGCACCGTGCATACCTGCCGGTTTGCATTGTCAAAGAGCGTGGTAGGGCCGACAATGCGTCGCCAGAACGTATAGATGCTGCGCCGATGCAGCGCGCTGCCGGAGTCCTGTTCGTACACGGTTTGCCCAAATGTAGCTTCGGACCAGATGCCTTCTGGCTGATAAGGGAATACCGGAGGGCCGCCAAGGGAATCAACCAGGAGCCCGCTCATGGCAAGTGCCTGGTCGCGTATCATCCATGCGGGCAGGCGCAGACGCGGTCCTCTGGCGAGCAGGCGGTTTTCCGGATCACGTTCCGCCAATTCGGGGGGCAAGACGGAGCTTTGCCGGTACGTGGCGCTGGTAACGATCTTGCGCAGCAGAGCCTTTACGTCCCAGCCGCTTTCCATGAAGTCGACGGCGAGAAAGTCCAGCAGTTGCGGATGCGAGGGGAGCTCGCCCTGGACGCCAAAGTCCTCGGCTGTCTTGACCAGCCCGTTACCGAAGAATGCCTGCCAGAACCGGTTTACGGTGACCCTGGCCGTAAGCGGATGCTCCTCCGAGACCAGCCACTTCGCCAGCGCCAGCCGGTCTGGCATGCCTGCGCCGACAAGCGGAGGAAGGAATGACGGCACAGCTGCCTCCACTGCATCCGTCGGCTGGTTGTAGGCACCGCTTGCAAGCACGTAGGTCTGGCGCCGTTCCGCGAGCTGATCCATCACCATGACCAGTGTACTTTGATCCAGCTGCGCGCTACGCGCACGATTGGCCTCTCGAAGGCCTGTCAGCGCGTCCTCGTAGCCCGGGTGTTCCGGAGCCAGGTCCCTGAGCAGCAGGTCGAGATAGTAGCCGCTCCGCTCGCTCGGCGCAAGGCGAAGCGCGTCCACATGCTCCCCGAGCAGGCCGGAAGCGAGGGGGGAATCGCCGGGCGTCTCGCCCGGCCCGTGTGGGAAAATCTCGGATTCCCGGTCCCTCACACGCGAGCCAGCCTGGGCCACGGCGTGCTCGAGTTGCGCAAGGCGCGCCCGGGCGCTCGCATCACTGACATCAAGCACGGGCGGCACCTTGCCATTGAATCCGCTTCCCGTTTCGGACGTCTGGTTAAAGAAATCGAACAGACTGTAATACTCGCGCTGGGAGAGCGGATCAAACTTGTGATCATGGCATCGGGCGCACGTGAGCGTAAGTCCCATCCAGACCGTCCCCACCGTCTCCACGCGATCAAATACATTCTCCACACGAGTCTCTTCGGGAATGCGGCCGCCCTCGCCGTTGTACATGTGGTTGCGATTGAAGCCTGTGGCAATCACCTGGTCCGTATCCGGCTCATCCAGCAGATCACCGGCGAGCTGCTCCACAGTGAATTCGTCGTAGGGCATGTTGGCGTTAATGGCACGGATAACCCAGTCCCGCCAGGGCCACATGGTGCGGACGGGATCGCCCTGGTACCCGTTTGTATCGGCGTACCGCGCGGCATCCAGCCAGTCCCATGCCCACCGCTCACCATAACGGGAAGATGCCAGGAGCCTGTCCACGACGCGCTCGTACGCGTTCGCTGAATCATCGCCCAGGAATGCATCCAGCTCCTCGAGCATCGGCGGAAGCCCCGTGAGGTCCAGCGTCACCCGGCGGAGCAGCGTGGCACGGGTGGCCTCGGCTGAAGGCACCATGTGATGCCGCTCCAGCCTGCCGAGTACGAAGTGATCGATCTCATTGCGTGGCCACTCCGGGTGATTCGTTTCAGGAAGCGCCGGCTTGTCGGGTGTAACAAACGACCAGTGCTCCTTGACGCTGGCCCCCTGCTCGATCCACCTGCCCAGGATGGCTATTTCTCGCGCGGACAGCGACAGGTTTGACTCCTGCGGCGGCATCCGGAAGTCGATATCCCGGGACGAAACGCGACGGTATAGCGGGCTCTTGCCGCGATTGCCGGGGACTACGGGCGCTGACCCGCTGGAAAGAAGGCTGTCGAGAAGCCCCTCCTCCGAGTCCAGACGCAGCTCAGCCTGGCGCGCTGCTGCATCCGGTCCGTGGCAGGCGTAGCAGCGATCCGAGAGAATCGGCTTGACGTGAAAGTTGTAGTCCACCAGCTCCGGAAGCGGGTCGCCGCGCCCGGAGCAGGCCGCTATCGAGACCAGAAGACACGCAATTGCAATTTCCCGGGGCATGGCGCTCTTCTTCACTGCGCAGCCGATGCCGCTACGCGGCCGGGTTTCCTGGTGTCAGAGCCTTCAAAGCCGCTGAGACGGTCCCCGAGGAGACTGCGCTGGCGGTCCGCAAGCGCAGTGAGGCGTGCGACTACATCCGGGTATTCAGCGGCCACATTCCGCGATTCCCCGATGTCATTCTCCAAGTCGAATAGCTCAAGGCCGATTGATGCCATTTCATACTTGCCCGGAATGCCGTCCTTCCCGGGAGCCTGTCCGCGCATGGTGCGGTACGTATGGGGAAACTGCAGCTTCCATCTGCCGCTTCGAACCGCATGCAGTTCGCTGGTCCTGTACCAGAAGTAATAGGCTTCTTGCGGAGATGTAGCGGTTTGACCCGTTAGCAGCGACCAAATATCCTTGCCGTCGATGGGGTGCGGGGGCAACTCTGCGCCTATCAGGCCCGCAAGGGTAGGGAAGATGTCAATATTCATGGCAGGCGTGTCCACGATAAGGCCCCGCGGAAGCTTCTCCGGCCACATGGCCAGGAAGGGTACGCGCACGCCCCCTTCAAATGCCGTACCCTTGCCTTCCCTCAGCGGACCGGCAAGTCCTGCGTGGTTGCCGTAACTCAGCCACGGTCCGTTGTCGGATGCGAACAGAACGAGTGTATTGTGGGCAACACCGGTTTCCTCGAGGCTGCGCAAGATCTCGCCGGCGGACCAGTCGATTTCATGAATAACGTCACCGTAGAGACCGGAGCCGCTCTTGCCGCTACGCTCATCTGACACAAATAGCGGCACGTGCGGCATGGGATGAGCCAGATACAGAAAGAAGGGCGTTGCGGCTGCGGCGCTTTGCCGAATGAAAGCCACCGACCGTTCGGTGAAGTCCGTCGTGAAGCGCGACTGGTCGGTGTTGTATCCGACGATGGTCTCGCCCTCAATGGTAGGCAAGTCTCCCCAGGCATCCGGGCTTTCCGGATGGAATGGCCACATGTCATTGGAATAGGGGATCCCGTAGTAGTCATCAAAGCCGTTGCGCGTGGGCAGGAACGGCTCATGGTGGCCAAGATGCCACTTTCCGTAGACGGCCGTGGCATAACCGCGGGACTGGAATAGCTCCCCGAGAGTAACCTCGTCCGCGTGTATGCCGTGTCTGCTGGATGGCCCGAGCGCCCCGTGCAGACCGATCCGGTTAGCGTACGCCCCGGTAAGGAGCGAGGCCCGCGAAGCCGAGCAAACGGCCTGGCTCACGTAGAAGCTGGTAAGCCGTACGCCCTCTTCGGCCATCCTGTCCAGGTTGGGGGTGGCATAGTCGGAGGCGCCGAAGGAACCGATATCTGCGTAGCCCAAATCGTCAGCATAGATCAGCACTACGTTGGGCAGGTTCGGCTGCACCTGTGCGCATGCGCCGAGCAGCAAGGGAAGCACAGCGGTGATGTGTCGCATGACCAGGCGGCTATATTCAGGTCGGAAAGATAGGACGTATGAGCCTTGCCGCGCGAACGCCCGCCTGCGGCTTCGAAATCTGCAGCTGGATAGCTACTTGGCGCGCCATAGGGTACATGCCAATCGTACGGATCACGGCCTGTACCGGCGGACTGGCAGAAGGTGGCCTCCGGCCGGATGGCCGGTCTCAGGCGACGCAGCCTGTTCCAGGGCGGGCCGCCCGTCAAGGAAGGAAACCGGTCAAATCGTTCTGGTCTTCCAGCGCCCGCGACGAAACATCCAGACGCCGACGACGGCAATTGCCGCCTGTGCCACGGCGATGGCGGCAAAAATGCCCGCGACTCCCATGTCGGTCATGAAGGCGAGGACATAGGCAGCCGGCAGCTGGATGAGCCAGGAGCAGATGAAGTTTATCCACGTCGGTGTCCAGGTGTCGCCGGCGCCGTTGAATGCCTGTGTAGTGACCATGCCGAACGCAAAGAGTGCATACGTGTAGCTGACTATTCGCAGGCACTGCCGGCCTGCTTCCAGCGCGCCGGCGTCGCTCGTGAACACGCCGACGATCGGCTCTGCAAACAGGAACATGCCGCAGGCCACCGCACTCAGGAACGCCATGTTCGTGAATCCTGTGATCCAGACGCTCCTGGCTGCCCGATCCGGATTGCCGGCTCCAAGGTTCTGTCCGACCAATGTCGCAGCGGCGTTTCCCATGCCCCACGCCGGCAGCAGGGCAAATACGATGATCCGCACGGCTACCGTGTAGCCGGCGGCTGCCTGTTCGCCAAAGACATTGACAAATGCGAAGAGCGCCATGAAGCTGGCCATCCCGATCAGCGACTGAAACACCGCTGGTCCCGAGACTCGCAGCAGGCGAACCATGAGATCGGAAACGATTCGAAAGGCCCGCCTGGGCAGCACAATGCGGCTTTTGCCCCGGAATAGCAGGTGACACTGGTATGCAACGCCGATGCCCCGTCCTATGGATGTGGCTACCGCGGCGCCGGTAACACCCATTTCCGGGAAAGGCCCCCAACCGAAGATCAGCACGGGATCCAGCACGATGTTAAGCGTATTGGCCAGAAAGAGCACCTTGAGGGCGAGCATGGCATCGCCGGCACCCCGGAAAATGGCATTCAGTACAAACAGCAGCAGGATTATGCCGTTGGTCCCGAAGAGGATGGCACAATACGTGGAACCAACTTCAACGACGGCCTCGGGCGTGGCGATCAGGCGGAGCATCTGCGGCGCAAAGAAGATGCCGGCGAGGCTTACCGGGATCGATACGGCCACGCATGCAATCAGGGCCTGGATCGCGACAACGCCTGCGCCCTCCGGATTCCTTTCGCCGATCCGTCGCGCAACCATGGCAGTTACGCCCATCGACAGTCCGAATCCAACCGCGAATACGAGTATTATCAGGGCGGCCGCGGCGCCGACTGCGCTGATGGCCTCCGGTCCAAGCCTGCCGATGAAGTAGATATCGGCCAGTTCAAAGACCGACTGCATGACCATCTCCAGCACCATGGGTACGGCCAGCAGCACAATGGCTCGCGCCATGCTGCCTGTCGTATAGTCCCGGTGCTCGCCGCGGAGGACAGCGCGGACCTCCTGCCAGAAAGGCCGGTTCTCCGCCTGCTGAGATGCGGAGGGTGGCTCAGACATGAGGGCCGATCCCGGACAGCCTGCCCCCTGACCCGGCAGAGTCGGATCCAGCGCCTGGGATCCGAGAATAATAGCGCAATGATGATCCGGGCTTTGGCATGGATGGCGACTGCGAGGCTACCGCGCTGGCCTGAAAGACTACCGGGCCGGTTTCCGGGTTACCTTTCCCTGCATCAACGCCCGGCGAGCGAACTCCACGGCGAAATATCGGCTCGAGGCCCATGCCGACCGGTGCGGTTCTCCAGCGTAGCGGTGCATAGCAGACGGCGTACCGGTAGTGGATCATCCTTGTGCTCCTCCCTGGAGGGGAATTCGGCAACGCCGGGCCGCCGAACGCAGCTCCCCGCAGCCGTATGCATTGACGAAAGGCAGCATACCTCAGCGACCGCCACTGGTTGCATCACCATTCGTGCGATGGGCGAACCCGCATCGGTTGCCGTGCCAGGGGTTCTCAAATGCTGTGCGTCGTCGAACATAGTGCGGGCGCGCATCAGGTGATCTTGTTCCGCGCTGAATGCGATGACACGCCCCGTTTCAGCTGGGGGCACCGGGCGTGACCCGGAATGCCGGGACAATATATGCGATATTCAGGCCTGCCAGGAGCTGTTTCTCCTGGCCCGGGATTACATTCTTCGGCAATTCCGTCAACTCGTTGTTGCGTCTTCTGATCAGGAACCGGCACCGCGGTCGCAACCGAACGCCGCTGGGTAACCGTGTCCCGAGCGTGCATACCGCCAGGTGCGCCGTAGCACTAGCCAGCATGTGCTGGCTGGCGCCGAACGTACAGCCGTGCCAATCGGTCTGGGCACAGATACGAGGCAAGATTACCGATGCTACCGATCTGGAACCATTAATTGGTGCGCAAATCGTGATACCAGCTCTTGGCATCGGTGCCGTGACGGATGCTGAAGGCAGCTATGAGATCACGCGAGTGCCGGACGGCACCCACGAATTGCAAGCCAGGTTCATAGGCTATCGGACTGCCGCGCGGACCGTTACGGTGATTGCTTCCCAGGAGCTGGTACTCAATGTGGAGCTGAGCCCTTCGGCCGTGACGCTCGATGAGGTGGTCGTCACCGGTGCGGGCGGACCGGTCGAGAAGCGCAAGCTTGGAAACTCGATAGCAACCCTGCACGCGGCAGCGCTGGAATACGCGCCCATACAGACACTTTCAGATTTTCTTCAGGGGCGCGAACCAGGTCTGGTTGGTTTGCCTTCGGGCGGCCAGACCGGAGAGGGGGCGCGTCTTCGCATCAGGGGTTCGGCCAGCCTTTCGCAGAGCAATGAACCCATTGTATATGTGGACGGCGTGCGGATCAACAGCGGCGGGGGACTGACCTTCAATGATGGCGGATCCCCCTCGCGACTGGATGACATCAATCCGGAGGCCGTCGAGCGTGTTGAGATTCTAAAGGGGGCCGCGGCCGCCACGCTATACGGCTCGGAGGCCTCCAACGGAGTAATCCAGGTCTTTACCAAGCGGGGAGCCGTCGGGCCTCCGCAGTTCGTGTTCCGGTCCGAGCACGCCGTGATCAGCTACCCCTCCGTGTTCGAGCCCAACGCGGGTTTTGCCAGGACCCAGGCCCAGGCGGATACGATGGCCAGATGGCTGGAAAGGCCCGGGCTCCGCGCATACCAGCTGGTGTCGGCTCCCTTTATGGAAGAGCTGTACGAGACTGGTTACGCCCAAACCTACGCCGCATCAGCCAGCGGCGGGGCTTCGGGAATCAGCTATTACGTGGGCTTGCGCTGGCAGGATGAAGACGGTCCGATTGGCGGCCAGGATCGTCGCTATCCAGCGGGCCAGCAGACGCTTGCGGAAGACCTCTTGCGACGCGTCCAGGCGAGCGCAAGCCTCAACATTTTCCCTTCGGACCGGCTGCAATTCAGGGTCACTTCGAACTACGCGGACTCGCACCTGCAAACCGTCCCGTCCAACAATTCCATCTTTGGCGTATCGAGCATGGCCCAGACGGGGCGCCCGGAGTGGGTTGCCCATAACAATGCCAGTGGATCGACCGGATTTGCTACCCTGAACGAGACACTTCAGCAGAGGGTAGAGCAGGCCGTACATAGGTTCGTGGCCACATTCGGCGCCAATTACAGGCCGCTGCGCTTCTTGACGCTGGACGCGACTGCTGGAGTGGACTTCACTGGCAGGAAAGACACGGATGTGCGGGCTTTCGGGTGGAATATCGACGGCTTTGCCGGCAGTACGCCGGATGGGCGCCGCCTGTACAGAAACACCAGCCGCACGGAATTGACCTACGCGGCAAAGGCGACCATAAAGCACGCTTTGGCTGAAACCTTCGAATCCACACTCATAGTCGGTTCGCAGGGCTTTGCGTCGAACCAGGACATTCTGCAGGGCGAGGGTGTGGGTTTTCCGGGACCAGGGTTCAATGTCACCGGCGCAGCAGGACAGGAAAGCGTATTTGAGGCCTTTTCGGAAATCGTGAATGTGGGCGTGTTCGTTCAGGAGCAGTTAGGGTACAGGGACCTTGCCTTTCTGACGGTAGGCGGACGGCTGGATGCCAATTCGGCCTTCGGCTCGGCCTTCAAATCGGTCTTTTATCCCAAGCTTTCGCTCTCCGTCATCCCGTCGGCTGCCGCCTACTGGCCGGAAGGGCCTCTGCTCTCCTCGCTGAGAATCCGGGCGGCCATCGGGCAGAGCGGTCTGCAGCCGGGGGCGTTTGACGCCCTGACGACCTACGGTTCGCTCTCTTCCGCGACGGGCGCCGGCGTAGCTCCGGCCAATCTGGGCAATCCGGGCCTGAGCCCCGAAATCTCGACGGAATGGGAGCTGGGAGCGGAAGCAGGATTCGATCGCGACCGTATCGCGCTTGATGCCACATACTGGGACCGCCGCGTGCGGGATGCCCTCGTGGCGCGGCAGTTCCCGGTTTCGGGAGGCTTTCGCGCCGCGCAACTGGACAACATTGGCGAGATACGGGCCCGGGGCCTTGAGCTCTCTGCGCGGGCCCTCGTGTATCAATCCCCGGCTGCATCCGTGAGGATCTTTGCCAATGCCGCCTACCTCTGGGAACAGGTCGCGGACATGGGGGGTGCGCCGCCCATCAAGGTCGGCGGCAGCTACCCCCGCTACCGCAACTACCTGGTCACAGGATACGCACCGGGCTCAAACTTTGGAGCCAGGCTCCTTGACGTCCCGGCGGGATCTCTGCCCGTGGACCTGAATGGGGATGGAGCACCGGACGCCGAGAGTGAGTTGTTGTCCCTACTGGCCGGGCTGCGACCCGGCGATGCGCAGCTCCCAAACACAACGGCCGACGTGCTTCTGGCAACCAACACAAATCCTCCGCCAGGCCTGACTGGCGCACTTTCCCACTTTCTTGGAAAGCCCGCACCTGACTGGTCCGGGTCCTTCGGAGGATCGGTGAGGTTGCTGCGTGATATCAGTGTGCAGACGCTGTTCGAGTACCGGGCGGGAAACTTCTTTGTCAACAATCTGACCGGAGCATTTCGCCAGGCGAATCCGTCGATAGGGCGCAACACGCCGCGCTCCGCCCAGGTCGAACTTGACTACATAACGGGCGGTACGGACGAAAATGGCACGCCCCTAAACGATGGGCAAATTCGTC
>CAZXEU010000166.1:0-4873 GCA_964639665.1 uncultured Rhodothermaceae bacterium
GCGCTCGACAACGCGCTGGAACTGCTCTATTTCACGGGGAGGTCGCTGCCGCACGCCATGATGATGCTCGTGCCGGAGGCATGGGAGCGCAACGAGGCGATGTCGGATGAGAAGCGGGCCTTTTACCAGTTCCACGGCAACCTTATGGATCCGTGGGACGGCCCGGCCACACTGCCGTTTACGGACGGCCGCTATGTGGGTGCCCTTCTGGATCGCAACGGCCTCAGGCCGTCGCGCTACACCATCACCAAGGACGGCCTGGTCATTCTGGCCTCCGAGACGGGTGTCGGGGGCATCGAGGAGAAAGACGTGCTGGAGAAGGGAAGGCTGGAGCCGGGCAGGATGTTTCTCGTGGATCTCGAGGAGCGTCGCCGGATATCGGACGAGGAGATCAAGGAAACCGTCAGCCGCCGAAGGCCCTACCGCGAGTGGCTGGACGGCAATGTCCGGCGCCTGCCGGGTCTGTTCCTTGCGCCAGCTTGCATGGGTGCCGAAGAGCGGCTGGCAAAACAGCGCATGTTCGGCTATACCCTGGAGGACTTGCGGCTGCTGGTAGGCCCGATGGCGGAGGCCGCCAAGGAGCCGCTCGGCTCCATGGGGGATGACACGCCGCTTGCCGTGCTATCCGACCGGCCGCGTCTTCTGTACGACTATTTCAAGCAGCTGTTTGCGCAGGTGACCAACCCTCCCCTGGATGCCATCCGGGAGGAGCTCGTAACCAGCCTGGCTCTCAATCTGGGGCCTGGCCGCAACCTGTTTACGGAAACGCCGGAGCATTGCGCCAAGCTGCGGCTTGAGCAGCCTGTCATCGCCAACATCGACCTTATCGAGGGTCTGGACATGCCTTCGGTCACGATTCAGGCGTGCTTCGAAGCCGCCGGACTCCGGAAGGCACTGGACGGACTACAGGCGTCTGCGGCGGAAGCGGTTCGGGGAGGAGCTTCGCTCGTAGTGCTCTCGGACCGCGCGGCCGGAGCTGAGCGGCTTCCCATCCCGGCGCTTCTGGCCGTGGCAGCTGTCCACCATCATCTGATCCGGCAGGGCCTGCGCTCGCGCTGCGGCCTCATTGTAGACAGCGGTGAGCCCAGAGAGGTTCACCATTTTGCGCTGCTGATCGGCTATGGCGCGGAGGCGGTTTGCCCGTATCTCGCGCTGGAGACGGTATGCAAGCTGGTCGACGCGGGCGACGTGGAAGGACTGACGCAGGAGCAGGCTGCGGGCCGCTACATCAAGGCCGTGGGCAAGGGCCTGCTGAAAGTGATGTCCAAGATGGGCATCTCGACGCTGCAGAGCTACCGCGGGGCACAGATTTTCGAGGCGCTGGGCGTGGGCCGGGAAGTGATTGATGCCTACTTCACGGGCACGGCCTCCCGTATTGGAGGCATCAACCTTGACGTAATTGCAGAGGAAGTGGCGATTCGGCACGAGGCGGCCTATCCGCAAAAGAACATAAGCGGGCAGCTGGCGCTGGATCCGGGAGGACGCTACCAGTGGCGTCGCGGGGGTGAGCGACACCTGTTTAACCCGGCGTCCATAGCGCGGCTGCATCAAGCTGTCCGGACCCGGAGCCAGGAATCATACCGGCAGTTCGCGGACCGGGTCAACAGGCAGTACCGGCGCCACATGACGCTGCGCGGGCTGCTGGAATTCGACTACGAGGGGGCCAGCCCTGTGCCCCTCGAAGAGGTGGAGCCGTGGACCGAAATCGTTCGCTCGTTCAAGACGGGCGCGATGTCCAACGGGTCAATCAGCCGGGAGGCGCACGAAACCCTCGCGATGGCCATGAACGCCGTAGGGGCCAGGAGCAACACCGGCGAGGGCGGCGAGAATCCGGAGCGCTATGCGCGGCAGAATCCCCGTCGCAGCCGCATAAAGCAGGTGGCCTCGGGGCGTTTCGGGGTGACGATCGGGTACCTGGAAAGCGCCGACGAGATACAGATCAAGATGGCCCAGGGGGCCAAGCCCGGGGAGGGAGGACAGCTGCCCGGCCGCAAGGTATCGCCGTTCATTGCGGGCCTCAGGCATTCGACGCCGTACGTGGGGCTGATTTCGCCGCCGCCGCACCACGACATCTATTCGATCGAGGATCTGGCCCAGCTCATTCACGACCTCAAGAACGCCAACCCTCAGGCGCGCATCAGCGTCAAGCTGGTCAGTGCCGTGGGCGTGGGCACCGTGGCCGCCGGCGTGGCCAAGGGCAAGGCCGACGTCGTGCTGATCAGCGGCGCGGATGGTGGCACGGGGGCCTCTCCCAAGACCTCCATCATGCATGCCGGACTGCCCTGGGAGCTGGGCCTGTCGGAGACCCACCAGACCCTTGTGGTGCACGGCCTGCGCGAGCGTATACGCGTGGAGTGCGACGGACAGCTCAAGACAGGAAGGGACGTGGCGATTGCCGCGCTGCTGGGCGCGGATGAATTCGGCTTTTCCTCGGCGCCTCTGGTGGCCATGGGATGCATCATGATGCGCAAGTGCCACCTGAACACGTGTCCGGTGGGTGTAGCGACCCAGAAGCCGGAGCTGCGGGCGCTGTTCCGCGGACAGCCCGAGCATGTGATCAATTACCTGTATTTCGTGGCGGAGGAGTTGCGCGAGATCATGGCCAGGCTCGGCTTCCGCACGCTGCGCGAGATGCGCGGCCGGGTCGACCGGCTCCGTCGACGCGGCGACACGGACCACTGGAAGGCCAGACACCTGGACCTCGCACCTATACTGGCCAAGGCACAGACCCCCGACATCCTGGCCCGGTTTGACGTGGACCGCCAGGACCACGGGCTGGAACGGGCGCTGGACCACCGGCTGCTGGCGCTTGCCGCGCCAGCCCTCAAGAGGCGGGAACCCGTACGCGCCAAATTGGCCATAGGCAATGGCAACCGCACCGTGGGTACCATGCTGAGCCACGCCATCTCCCGGCAGTACGGGGAGGACGGGCTGCCGGAGGACACTATCGTTTTCGACGCAGTGGGCTCTGCGGGCCAGAGCTTCGCTGCCTTCGGCGCGCCGGGCCTCACATTCAGCATCAAGGGCGATGCCAACGACTACTTTGGCAAGGGACTCTCCGGCGCCAAGCTTGTCATTGCCCCTCCCGAGGAGGCTACCTACGAGCCGCACAAGACGGTGGTCGTAGGCAATGTGGCCTTCTACGGAGCCACCGGAGGCGAGGCTTACATCCGGGGCCGTGCGGGAGAGCGTTTCTGCGTGCGCAATAGCGGCGTCCGGGCCGTCGTGGAGGCATTGGGAGACCACGGTTGCGAGTACATGACGGGTGGACGCGTAGTCGTGCTCGGTCCGACGGGGCGCAACTTTGCGGCCGGCATGAGCGGCGGCGTAGCCTACGTCCTGGACGGCACGATGGACTTTCGGCGCGGCAGGTGCAACACGGAGTCGGTGGAACTGATGGCCGTTACGCGTCCGGAAGATCTCGCGGAGTTGCACGAGCTGGTGGAGAATCACTACCGGTATACCGGAAGCCGCGTGGCAAACTGGGTACTGGACCACTGGGACAGGGCCGTGCGCGAGTTCGTGCAGGTCATGCCGACGGAATACCGCAACGCCCTCATGCGCCTGGCCACGGGATCTTCTGCCGTGTCCGTAGCTGCCGCCTGACATTATGGGCAAACTCACCGGATTTCTGGAATACGAACGGGAACTGCCGGCATACCGGCAGGTGTCCGAGCGGCTGCAGGACTATCGTGACGTAGCCGCCCCGTTCTCCAAGTCGCGTGTCATTCGCCAGGCAGCGCGCTGCATGGATTGCGGCGTACCCTTCTGCCAGTCCGGATGTCCGCTTGGCAACATTATTCCGGACTGGAACGATCTGGTCTACCGCGAGCGCTGGCGCGAGGCCTATGAACGGCTGCGTGCGACCAACAACTTTCCCGAGTTTACCGGACGCATCTGTCCGGCCCCCTGCGAGTATGCCTGCGTGCTGGGCCTCATTGACGAACCCGTCACGATTGAGCGCATCGAGCAGGAAATCATTGAGCACGCCTACCGCAAGGGCTGGGTACAGCCCGAGCCACCCTCTCGCCGCACCGGCAGGCACGTGGCCGTGGTAGGGTCCGGCCCGGCAGGCCTGGCCTGTGCGGATCAGCTGAACAGGGCGGGGCACCGCGTTACGGTCCTGGAGCGCGACGATCGAATCGGTGGACTGCTGCGATACGGCATCCCGGATTTCAAGCTGGAAAAGAACGTGCTGGACCGCAGGCTTAACGTCATGCGCGCCGAAGGCGTGCACTTTGTCACGAATGCGGACGTGGGAGGCAACTATGCCGCCTCAAGGCTGCACGGCTTTGATGCCGTCGTGCTGTGCGTTGGGGCCACGGCACCGCGCGATCTGGGCATACCCGGACGCGACCTGGAGGGGATACACTTTGCTTTCGACTACCTGCGGCAGCAGAACAAGCGGGTAGCCGGCGATGATCTCTCGTCGGCTGACAGGATCCATGCCGGCGGCAAGCACGTGGTTGTCATCGGCGGCGGCGACACGGGAAGCGACTGCGTAGGAACGGCCAACCGCCAGGGAGCCGCATCCGTAACCCAGTTCGAACTCCTGCCCGTGCCTCCGACGGAGCGTCCGCAGCACCAGCCGTGGCCGTATTATCCGATGATCCTGCGTACAAGCTCCTCGCACGAGGAAGGAGCGGATCGAAACTGGAGCGTGCTGACCAAGGCATTTGAAGGGGAAGCGGGTCATATCAGGCAGCTTCGCACCGCCAAGGTGAACGTCGAGCGTGCCGATGGCGGACGCATGCACTTTTCGGAGCTGCCGGAATCAGAGCGGGTTTGGGATGCTGATCTCGTGCTTCTGGCCATCGGCTACGTGGGGCCGGAGAAAGGCGGCATGCTCACGGAGCTTGGCCTGGAACTGGAC
>CAZXEU010000167.1:0-16064 GCA_964639665.1 uncultured Rhodothermaceae bacterium
GCCCAGGAGCGTCTTGCCGGTGCCGGGCGGTCCCACCAGGAGCACACCTTTCGGCAGCGCTCCGCCCAGCTTGGTGAATTTCTTGGGCTTCTGCAGGAACTCCACGACTTCAGCGACCTCCTCCTTGGCCTCGTCCAGTCCGGCCACATCCTTGAACGTGATGTTCTGGTCTCCCATGGCGTCAAAGAGGACCGCCTTGTTCTTGCCGATGCTGAGGACCTGGGAACCTGGATTCATGCGGCGGATGAGAAAAATCCAGAGCCCGATCAATATTGCCAGCGGCAGAATCCACGTCAGCACGCCGCCCAGCCAGTTGTCCTCGTACGCAGCCTCGTACTGCACAAGTAGCTGGCCTTCTTCCCGCGCCTCGCGGTTATGGGTATCCAGAAACTCGACCAGGCCGTGCGACTCGGTCTTGATGGTCGTGAAATTGCCGCCGGACTGGCTGGAAGAGCCCAGAATGGAGTCCCTGGACTCGGGCACCTCGACATGTCCCTCGCTCACTGCCGAAGAGGTAAAAGCCCCTTCTATCCTGCGATCATTGATGATGCGGACTTTTTCGACGTACCCTTTTTCCACGTAGTCGAGAAACGTGCTGTACTCTATGGTATTGGTATCTACGCCCCGCCAGAAGAAAACCAGGTTGATCAAGAGAAAGATGAAGAGGATGGCGTACATCCACATGGAGATCTTCATGCGGCCCGTCGGCGGCATGCGATGCTTCTCCGCAGGTCGCTCTTCCGGATTACGCTGCTCCTGTGCCATGGCTGGCGAGTGTTGATTGGCCGGGCCGAACGGAGGTATACCGAAGGTTTCCGTTCAGTGTTTCGCTTCCTGGCGCGCGGGTAGGCGCACGACGCGGGAGCCGGGAGGCAGGAACCCGGAGTACTCTTCCATCAGCGCCTCCACTTCCTGCCGCGTTTCGAAAAGCCCGATGCCGATGCGAAACACGACGTCGCCATCCTCGATGGCCGTGAAGACATCGATGGGCTGCGGAAAGTCTTCAATGGAGCGCCCGAAATTGCGGGCAAATCCAAGCGCGGACTCGTGGCTTTGCTCTGTGCGCACGACAAGCGTATACCCTCCGGCATACCAGTCGATGAGACCTAGGCCGGCCTGGGCGGCCTCACCCAACACTTCCTGCTGGACCGGCTCCTCCGGTCGAGCTCTCTCCATCGCAGCGCCAAAGGCTGCCACCGGCGGAAGTGATACGTCAGCGGCATTCGTCACCTGCCCCGCGGCGCCCTGCGCTGCCAGCGAGTCTGCCTCGAAAGCTGCATCCAGCGTGTCCGGCGCGGCAAGACCCGCCAGCGTATCCGCCGCCGAGCTGTCCACGGGAGGATGCAGCATGGCCCAGTGCTCGGAAAGGGCCGCCACCATCCGGTCGGCGTGCCGCCGCTCCGGTGCTTCCGGATAAAGATCCGACAGTCTGCGGTACAAGAACGGAAGGTTCAGCGAGTCGGCATTCGTGCTGTCGGATGCCGGCGCAAGCCAGAATTGCTGCCCCGGCGGCGCCGTCGTATCCAGTTCAAGCGGAAGCTTGGCAAATATGTCCAGACTGTCCCTGGCAGCCCACTCAAGGTAGGCCCTGCCGGCCGCCAACAGGGCGCGCGGGGCAACCGGAGTGGTGGAGTAGTCCGCGGCAACGGTGACCAGGCTGTCCAGTGCGGCGCCGAAGTCGCCATCCTGCCACGTGGCGTGCGCGCCGGCATAGGCCGCCTCCGCACGCGTGAGCGAATCGGCAGGCACCGCTGACGCGGTCTCCAGGCCAAGCCGTTCGGCCGCCTGGTGGGCGAGCTCGGAGTGCGCATCACCTTCCATTATATCCCGGTACAGGGTCCGCGCCGCCAGTGTATCCCCGAGCGACAGCTGCATTTCGGCCAGGGCAAAGTACGCACGCTGGGCCACGGGCTCCTCGCCGCTTTCCTCGATGACCAGCCGGTACCACGCTGCCGCGGAGTCCGGCATGTTCATCGAAAGAAAAAGCACGTTGGCCAGCTCGTATCTCGCTAGCGCGCGCTCACTGAGCATGATACGCTGGCTGGTGGAATCACGAGGTACATCGGATATGTCCACAAACGGCAGGTCGTCCCCCAACCGCGCAAAGCTCGCTGCCATGTCGAATTCCTCCACTTCCCCCGTCTCGGCCAGTGCCGTGACGGCATCAATCCGGCGCCAGTTGGGCGCCAGCGGTCGCTCGCCCCAGACAAGGAAGAAATCGGACAACGCTTCCTGCATGCGCGCAGGATCCCTATGGTACAGGAAGCCTGCGTCTGCCGCCCCTCCCTGGCCTATGTCCTTGCCTTGCGGCGTCCGCCCCCCGAATCCGTCGTCCATGGCTCCCACATCCCGGCCCCGGAACTGAGATTCCGCCTGCCGGCGCTCCATGAGCCGCTGCTGCTCCAGCTGCTCCTCCTTCAGGCGCTGCCGTAGTTCCAGAATGGCCGCGTCGAACGTGCTGTCATCAAGGCTGCCGAGATACAGCAGTGAATCCATGTAGGCGATGCGGTCCAGCACGTCCGTGTAGTTCAGGAAAATGCGTGCCTGCTCGTCTCCATCCGTGATGGCGCCGGGCGCGAACTGGGGCGGAGCGGAACCACCTGCCGATCCCACCAGGGAAACCGTCGCGCTTGATCCCAGATTCCGCTGCGCCGTGTCGAAATGCGCTGCGGCATACGGAAAGTCCAGAAGGATATCCCGGTAAAACGTGCCCAGCGAGTAGTGCGTCGGACCTCGAACAATCCCGCCATTGGCCGTCGGGTCGTACAGCAATTCGTCAAATATGGTCAGCGCCTCGTCGTAGTAGCCCATGACCTGGAGGATGCGGCCCCGGAGATAGGCCAGCTCCGCCCGGTGTTCGTAATTCTTGTCGTCCCGCTCCATGCGACGCAGCGCACGCATCGCTACCGCCGGGTCGCCGTGCTCTCCCTGGACGCGCACCGCGCTGTACTGGGCCGCGTACGACAACTCGTAAGGCGGCTTGAGCTCCTCTACAGCCTCGTACGCTTCGACGGCCTCGCCGTGGCGCTCAAGGACCTCGTACACCTGACCCAAAAGAAACTGGGCCCGGGCCGCAAGCTGCTGGTCCCTGGCGCCGGCAAGGCCCGCCGCCAGCTCGTTTGCCGCCTCTTCCCAATTCTCGCGCTGCACATGCAATTCTGCCAAAGCCAGGCGCAGCTGCGGTTCCCAGCGCCGGTCAACGTCCTCACGGCTGAGCGTCGCCTGCAGGTGATCGTATGCGGCTTCAAAGTCTCCGCTGGCGATATATGTGCGTGCCAGCCAGAATCGCGCCCGGTCGTGCAGCGGGGACTCCAGCGTGAGCACTTCCTGGAATTTCTGTCCGGCACCCACGTAGTTGCGGGTATAGAACCAGGCTTCGCCGATGACCATCATGGCATCGTCGACCCATTTGGAATTGGGATGCTCTCGCAGAATGTCGGCGCCCTTCGTGATCGCATCCTCGAAGGGCTGGCGTTGGGTCATGGCACGCCCGCCGCCACCAAACACGGGCAGAAAGACGTCCTGGTCCACCACCTGGCGGGTCATTTGCTCCTCCAGAGCCCTTACTCCCTCTTCCAGCGCCTTTTCCGCATTGTAGTACGTGTTGTAGTACGCGGAAAAATTGTCGAGCCGGCTACCTACGAAGGAAAGACGTCCGCACCCTGTTACTGCCAGCGTTGCAACCAGCGAATAGAGGAAATAGCGACCCATGTGCATCCGGTGCTTTCAGGCAGGCGCGTATCAGGCTATCTGGCACACGTGGACCATGTTGGTAGGGCCCCGTCTGGTAAGCGGCATACCGGCGGTTACGACGACATAATCGCCACGCCGCACCAGCCCGTTCCGAAGCAGCGTCTCCTGCACTACGCCCACGCCCGTGTCCGTATCGTTTTGGAAGCGGATGTGGAATCCTTTTGTTCCCCAAAGAAGACCGAGCTGACCCACAACGCGCGGCTCGTCCGTAAAGGCATAAACAGGCATGCGGGGACGGTGCCGGGCAATCGACCGGGCTGTTGCTCCGGAGTGCGTCAGGCACGCGACGGCGACGGCCCCCACGTGTTCGGCAAGCTGGCAGGCGGTAAGGCTTGCGGACTCGGAGACATCATGTCTTTCCACAATGGAGGCCAGAATCTCGGGCAGTCGCCTGCCGTCCGCCGGCAGCCGACGCCGGTGGCGCTCCGCCTCTTCCACAATGCGGGACATGGCCTGTACAGCCACAACCGGATACATTCCCACTGCCGTTTCCTCGGAGAGCATGACGCAGTCCGTGCCGTCAAGCACGGCGTTGGCCACATCGCTGGCTTCGGCGCGCGTCGGCCGCCGATGCTCAACCATGCTCTCCAGCATCTGCGTGGCTGTAATCACCGGCTTTCCGGCAATGCGACACTTGCGGATGACTCGCTTCTGCACGATGGGCACCTGCGACATGGGCATTTCGATGCCCAGGTCGCCTCGCGCCACCATGATGCCATCGGAAACCGCCAGAATCTCGTCGATCCGGTCCACTGCCTCGGGTTTTTCAATCTTGGCAATGATGCTCGCCGGATGCCCTGCGCTTCGCAATTGCTGTCGCAGATGCACCACGTCCGTTTCGTCCCGCACGAAAGAAAGCGCCACAAAGTGGACGCCCATTTCAATTCCCACGGAGAGGTCAGCGAGATCCTTCTCCGTAAGTGCCGGCCCCCGCGGGCGCAAGCGCGGAAGATTGACTCCCTTGCGCGACTGGAGGAGGCCTCCCACCACCACTTCCGCCACTACGTCCGTGCCACGGGTTTCCACTACCTTGAGCTCGAGAAGACCGTCGTTGATGAGAATGCGCCCCCCCTTGGTAATGTCCTTGGCAAGGGAATCATAACTGATGTGAACAACCGACGACGTGCTTTCCTGCGCCGGATCCGACGTCAGCACCAGACGCTCTCCACGGATCAACTCGACTTCACCGCCACGCACTGCCCCTACCCGAATGCGCGGCCCCTGCAGGTCTTGCAGCAGGGATACCTGTCGGCCAAGCCTGCTCGCCTCTTCCTGGACCAGTGTGGCGGCAAACCGGTGGTCATCATGGATTCCATGCGAGAAGTTCAAACGCGCCACGTCCGTTCCGGCCGCCACCAGGTCATGGATGGTTTCACGGTTGCAGGACGCCGGACCGATGGTCGATATGATCTTGGTATGTCGCTCCATTGGCTTGCATGCTGGAATAAGCCCCCGGAAAACTCTGTGGGAGCGATCCCGCGTCGGAATTAACAGTAATACGCTTTACACCTGTACTCGTTACTCTCGCGTAACTTAGGTACTTCAGCAGGCCATCCGGTCCCTGCTTGCGAAGGTACACCAGATCCTCCCAGCCATGCATTTGAATCGCCTCCTCCCCGCCATTCTATTCGGATCCTGCACCCTGGCCGCGTACGGACAGGATCGTGTCATAATCCTTTCCGGACGTGGAATCCTATCTCACGCTCGCGTGCGATTTTCACATGCACACGGTCTTTTCGGACGGAAGCGTGTGGCCGAACATTCGCGTGCAGGAAGCGCTCAGAGACGGCCTCGACGCGATAGCGACAACGGAGCACCTGGAGTACCAACCGCACAGGGACGACATTCCCCACCCGGATCGCAACCGTGCATGGGAGATTGCAAGCGGGCACGCCGAAGGCGAGCCTCTTCTGGTCATCAACGGCTCGGAGATCACGCGCGGCATGCCGCCCGGGCATGCCAATGCCATATTTGTCGAGGATACCAACCGCCTATTGCTGGATGATCCCTTGGAAGTTTATCAGGAAGCCCGAAACCAAAATGCCTTCGTGTTCTGGAATCATCCGCACGGGACCGGGCAGCAAAGAGACGGCATAGCCACACTTTCAGACATGCACCGGATGCTGATAGCCGAGAATCTGCTGCACGGCATAGAGGTCGCCAACAGCAACACGTATTCCGACGAGGCGCTGAGCATAGCGCTCGAGCATGACCTTACGCTCCTGGGCACGTCCGACATCCACGGCCTTGTGGATTGGAATTTCGAGGTCCCGAACGGGGGGCACCGCCCTGTCACCCTGGTATTTGCAACCGAGCGCACTAAGGAAGCCATCAAGGAGGCGCTCTTTGCCCGCCGGACGGCCGTCTGGTACCGAAACACGCTTATCGCGCGCGAGGCGGAACTTATGCCGCTTCTCGCCGCCTCGCTCGCCGCCGCGGACGCCCGCTACACGGGCCAGAGCACGGTGCTTGCTGTCACGCTGACCAACGATTCGGACGCACATTTCTTGCTCCGGAACCGATCACCCTACACTATCCACGCAGACGCCGACGTCATCCAGGTGCCGCCGCACGGCGAAACCACGATCAACGTCAAGACCGGTGAGGCCGTTTCTTCCCTTTCCATCGACTTCGAGGTACTGAACGCCCTGACAGCACCCGGAGCACACCCGGTGCTGACGCTGGAAATTGCTGTAGAGGGATAACGGCCCTTGCGCAACGGAAGCGTGCCTACATCGACCGCTTCCGCCAATGCCTTCCGTGCCGTCGGTTCCAAAATGGATGGGCTCAAGAGACCCCTTTTTCATGAGACCGCAACCTCCTCCCGTAACAGTCTTCGCCAGCGAGTCGTAGGGGGCGGGAATGATCGCGGCGGCGCATTCCTGCGCGGGGAGGCAGCACAATGCGGTTTTCCCGGACCAGTTCTACTTCACCACCATGCACTGTCCCTATCCGCATGCCCGGCCACTGGAGGCCCTGCCAAGGGGACACTTGTCGGCCGAGGCTGTTCGCCTCTTCCCGGGCCAATCTAGCGGGACGCCGGTGGTCATCGCGGCTGCCGTGGTAGAAGTTCAACCGCGCCGCGTCCGTGCCTGCCTCCAACAAGGCCCGTACGTCTTCGCGGTCGCAGCACGCCGGCCCGATAGTCGGAAATAGCCTCGGTGGGTCGCTTTATTGACTTGTATACGAAAATGGGTCCTTTTAAGGATGCACAAAGCCCGATCCCGGTCCGGAATCAAGCGTGATACTCAGTTCACTCGAACTCGTTACTCTTGCGTAAATTGGAGGCCTCGGCCGGCCTATCCCTGCCTCCGAATACACACCAGATCCCCCCAGCCATGCATTTGAGTCGCCTTCTGCCCACCGTTCTGTTCGGATCCTGCACCCTTGCCGCGCTCGGACAGGACCGCGCCATCACGTTTCCGGACGTGGTGCAGTATCACACGCTGGCTTGTGATTTTCACATGCATACGGTCTTTTCGGACGGAAGCGTGTGGCCAAACATTCGGGTGCAGGAAGCGCTTCGGGATGGGCTCGACGCCATTGCGACAACCGAACACCTGGAATACCTGCCGCATCAAGACGACATCCCGCATCCGGACCGCAACCGCGCCTACGAGATCGCGAGCGGGCAAGCCGAGGACGAGGATCTCCTGGTCATCAATGGTTCCGAGATCACGCGCGGCATGCCGCCGGGGCATTCCAATGCCATATTCATTGAGGATGCCAACCGCCTGTTATTGGACGACCCTGTGGAAGTGTACAGGGAGGCTCAGAACCAGAATGCCTTCATATTCTGGAACCACCCGAACTGGACTTCGCAGCGAAGCGACGGTATGGCCACGCTTACCGACATGCACCGGATGCTGATTTCCGAAAACCTGCTGCACGGCATTGAGATCGCCAACGAAAACACGTATTCCGACGAAGCCCTTGCCATCGCGCTTGAGCATGATCTTACCCTCCTTGGCACCTCCGATATTCACGGACTGGTGGACTGGGAGTTCGAGGTCCCGGAGGGGGGTCACCGTCCTGTTACGCTGGTGTTTGCAACCGAACGTTCCAAGGAGGCCATAAAGGAGGCGCTCTTTGCCCGGCGCACGGCGGTCTGGTACCGAAACACGCTCATCGCTCGCGAGGCGGAGCTGATGCCGCTACTCTATGCTTCGCTAAAGGTGTCTGCAGCCCGCTACACGGGCCAAACCACGGTGCTTGCCGTCACGCTCACAAACGATTCGGATGCCCATTTCATGCTACGGAACCGGTCACCGTACACGTTTCACGCAGACGCCGACCTCATCGAAGTACCACCGCACGGCGAAGTCACGGTCGATGTCAAGACCGTGGAGGCCGCCTCCTCCGTCACACTGGAATTTGAAGTGCTGAATGCCTTGACGGCGCCGGGAACGCACCCCGTCGTGGCACTGGAAGTTACGCCGGAGGAGAACTGATCTAGGCCGATCGCCACGGCCCCGTGATGGCGAGGGTCAAGCCGTCATGCTGGATGTTTACGAACAGGGTCGTGCCATCAGGAGAAAACGTGGCCCCCGCAAGCTCCGAGTTGCTCAAGGCATTGCGTCCGAACTTGTAGATGCCGCCTTCGGGATTGATGCCCACCAGGAACTGCTCGCCTGAGCCGTCCTCGCAGACGATCAGGTCACCCCAGGGCGTAACCGTCAGATTGTCAGCATTGTCAATCAGCCCCGCGTCGTTCGGCTCCACGAATAGGTCCAGCAGGCCGGGATGATCTGACTCCTCGCTTGCCCCTTCGTACGGACTAGGCCGGTATCGCCAGATTTGTCCGGACTGATTCCGGCCTCCGTTGGTGCAGGCAAAGTAAATGGCTTCGTTTCCGTACCACATGCCTTCACCGCGCGCAAAACGCGCCGCACCGGAGGCAAAACCCCTGTAACGCAAATCGTCTTCGGGAGACCCAATGTCCTCCAGGTCTATCCAGTGCACCTGCAGCTGTTCACCGACGGCGACGGCCGCATCTTCCCAGTTTCGCGTATCGAGACTCGCTCTGTCCCTTATTGCCAGAGCCTGCAGCCTGCCACCTTCCTGCAGGCGCCCCGGCACGAGCGGCAGAAACCGGTAGATCAGGCCATCGTGGGTATCTTCCGTCTGGTAGATGGCGTGCGAGGAAGGGTCGACCGCGATGGCTTCGTGATTGAAGCGGCCCATGGCCAGGAGCGGAACGGGCTCCGCCAGCTGCGGCTGCATGCTCGCAGGCACCTCGAAAGGATAGCCATGATCCCGGCTCAGACTGTCACCCGCGCGCTCTACGGTTTCCTCGCAGGTAATCCAGGTGTTCCAGGGCGTGAGGCCACCCGCGCAGTTGCGAAGCGTCCCGGCCAGACTCAGGTACTGGGCTTCCATGCGCTGCGAATCCGTATCGTAGACCAATGTTGTCGTGCCCCCGAGGCATGGTATTCCCTCCCTACCTGCATCGTAAAAGGCCTCCTCCGGCAACCGGTCGAGGAGTTCCAGATTGGCGCCGAAGGCCCCCAAGGCCGGATCACTGCCGCTGTTTAACTCGTGATTGCGAATCAGTATGGTGCGGCCATTTTCTGCCGCGAACGTCGCCATGCCGTCCGGCAGCCCGGGAACCAGAAACCCGTCCGTCATCGGGTCCGATGTCCGGGAAAGGATGCTGTAGGCGAATCCTTCCGGCAGATCCATGACGCCTTCCGGATCCCGGACCAGTGGCCCAAACGGCTCCAGGAGCGGCTGCGTGCGACTGGCACAGCCCGTTAGCGTATGCAGGCCTGCGAAGCCCGCGGCAAAGGCCGCGGAGGTCTGCAGAAAGTGGCGACGAGACAGGGACATGACGCGAGGCTGGCAGTGTTGGGAATTCGGCTGATAATGCCTTCTGTGAACGGATTGCGACTCTATTGGTGCCACGCGCGCGCGATGCGGGATCTTTGGAATTCGATGCGGGCGGCTCGCGGGATGAGCCGTACAACTGATACTTGCCAATGTTTGCGAAACGGCGAGGGTTCCGCAGAGTCCGTGCGCGCTGCATTGGCATTCGCACCCGTGGCTCTTGGACCAGGCCCCGCACGGTCGCAGCTCATCGCGCCAGTGGTGTGGTGATGCGGAGCCGGACGCCTACTGCTGGTGCATTGCCCCTCTGCAGGAGCACCCGGGCCCCACGCATTGGGATCTCGGTGCCGGAACCGCATGCGGCATTGACCATAACTACGATAGTCCGCGAAAAAGACAAGGTGGCTGACATGGTACGAATCGGTACTTACTTTCTGCGCGTCTTGCCGGTGCTATTGATTGTGTCGGTGGCTCTTCCGGCTTGCACTGCCTCGGAAGATGAAGCGGATACGGTGCAGGGAAGGCTTGTCCATCCGGTGCCGGAAGCCATCCCCGGCTTCGCCCAGGCCCGTGATTTTGTGGGCGGCGACGGCAATGCGATGGAGGGCAGCCAGCTACGGGCGGTCGTCCAGACTCTGCAATCGGCGGCCAAGGCAATGACGATCGGTGTTCTCGAAGGTGACGAGCAATATGTGCTTGGACGAGTTGCCGACATCGAGGTGGACAGTGACGGCAACATGTACGTGCTGGACTCCGAATTCAGTGAGGTTCGGATTTACAGCCCGGAGGGCACGTTCCTCTTTGCGGTAGGCGGACCCGGTGAAGGGCCCGGGGAATTCCGCTCACCCCGATCCCTCGATCTGGATCCGGCCGGCCGGATCCTCGTCGCGGACAGGACGCATGAAATCACAGTATTTGAGCGCACGGGTGAAACTTACCGGTCGGCAAGGGCCGTGCCGCTACCTTTCGAACCGAATGGCATGTGTGTAGGGAACGACGCCCTCCTCGTGCAGGGAATTGCGGAAGACGACTCTGATGTCATTACTCGTTTCTCTCTTTCCGGCGAAGAGCTGGGCTCCTTCGGCGAGAGCTATGAGACCGGTTCCTTTGCGGTGCGGACTTTCCTGACTAGCGGGCGCCTTGCCTGCACGCGGCAACCTGAATCCGTGATGTACTTTCCCCTGCTTTTTCCGGCAGCCTACAGCTACTCCTTTGAGGGACACATGCAGTGGATTGTAAGGCTTGCCGGGTACGAACCGCTTGAGATGGTTCAGGAAGGAAGAGGGGTGTCCTTCAATACGCTGAGCTCGTTTGACCAGGTAACGGCAGCCGTGCCCGTGCCGGAAGGGTACGTAATCCTCCAGATTGCTACCACCACGGAGGAGAGCAGGAGCGCCCTGGAAGGGGAAAGGCATTCCGAACTAAGAACATACCTGATGTCGGCGCGGACCGGCGGGGCGGTTTACGTGGGCAGCGCGCTGCCACGGATTTACGCGGTTACGGCCGAGCACATGTATACTGCCCGAACATATCCATTCCCTCAAGTGAGCGTGTATCGCTTTGCCCGCCGGCTTACGGGTCCAGCCGCCTGATCTGCACCTCGAGGCTATACGCTATGGACCGGGGGCTCACATCCCGGCACTGATTGCACATTAGCGGATCAGTCGCGATCCGCGCCGGTAACGTCCGAGTGTTGACCCGTGTGGCTATCCATCCGGGATTGCGGTATATTCGGTGCAGTCAAGCAGCGTTGTACTTCGCTTGACCCGTCCCCCAAGAGTCTTCATCGATGCGAAACCAATTGCCTAGGAAAAGCCTCGCACACCCAGGCCGGCGGCCCACGGAATCTTGAGAATTGTCGAAGCAAATGCTGTCGCCCGCACTGCTATGCTTGCATACGGTCAATCTCCAGTTCCGCGAATTCATTCAACAGCTCCAGGCCGTAGGCCGTTGACGGCGTTTGATACCCAACTGCGAAGTTGCCCTCCAGGACATTGATAGCGATCTGCACGGCTGCCCTAGCCGTGAATCCATAGGGATCGGCGACCCGCAAGCGCGCTGCGCTGAGTACGCCCGACGCACCCTCCATTTCAGCGACATATGTCGCGCTGCTCCTCTGCCTTTGCGCGGGATCCGGTCCCGCGGGAAATAGATCTATCAGCTTGCGGCCCATGCGCTGCGCCAGCCTGGTACTCAGCATCCGGCCAAAGCGCCGACTCAGTCCAGACACGAACCTGAAACGCGGGCTCGCCTTGATGTACGTTTCCACATCGGGAATCCCCGTGGACCAGTAGGCGGTCGAAACATCGCCTAGGGCGCTGACGAGCGCGGGCTCGGCAGCTCCTTCGAACCGGAACGCGTGGCTAAGGCTTCCGGCGGCAACACGCACGATGCTGCCGCCTCGCCGCACTCGCAAGTTGTTGACGCATTCCAGATTGGTTTTCGCGGTCCCGCGGGACATGGGACACCGGGCATGGAGGGCAAGGCGCAGCATGCGAGCGTCCGGGCACCGCTGTGCAAGGTCTGCAATCAGCAGATCGCTGGGCACAACGTCAAATCCTGCACCGGGCAGCACCATGATGCCGGCCTGCTGCGCCCGGTTAGCCTCGGCCGCGAGCGCTTCGAAAACTGCGATTTCACCCGTAATGTCCATATAGTGTGTGCGGGAGCGGAGGCAGGCCTCGAACATGGGCGTCGCGGTCTCGGAAAAAGGGCCCGCACAATGCAGCACAACAGAGATGTCCTGCAGGGCATGAACCAGACGGTCGTGCTCGACAAGACGCACGGCGCGCCCCTCAAGTCCGCACTCCTGTGCCAACGGCAATACCATGGCTGAGCTTCTTGCCGCGAGAACCGGATGGAGATCGCGCCCGATTGCCTCCGTCACCACGAGCCGGCCAGTAAAGCCCGTGGCCCCGTATATCATGAGCTTGGCGCGCTTTGCCGCAGGCATACGCCCAATGGTTGTCAGTAACTGCGTTCTATAAACGCCACGCGGCACTACAAGGCGAAAGTGCTGCCGCAGCCGAGCAGATTCCACCGCACTCCCGATCCGGCCCCGCAAGGCAACCGCATCGGCACGACCTAATCCGAACCACCAGCCGGGAAGAAATGCTCCAGCGCATCCATGAGATGCACCCGCCAGTTGCCCCAGGTATGGCCTTCAGGATATTCGTGATAGACATGATCGTAGCCCTTGGCTAAAAGTACTTCCCTGAAACGCCTATTGGCGGCGAGGAAATCAATTTCGTCATCCGGGAGCCATCCCTGGCCCACCTTGCGTTCATACAGGCCAATGTCGACATAAAGGCGAATCGGCTTAGGGCTGGCCGTCCGAATGGCCTCTATCAAGGCGTCACCCTGCAAGGAAAGATAGCCTGACTGGCTGTAGCCGAGACCGAATACATCGGGTTGCTCAAACGGGATGTAGACGCTCGCCAGGCCTGCGTAGGAATCGCCGGCCACCAAGCGCTCCGACGGCCTGTCTGTCAGGCGGTAGTGCTCCTCGACAAAAGGCACCAGCTCGTCCGCCATGAATTGCGCGTAATCCGGGTTCAGGCCGTACTCGGTCATCCGGTTCGGCATGCCGGCCTGGTGCCTGTTGGGCGGTGAAATGAATACTGCCACGACCGGCACGATCGCTCCCGATTCGATCAGGAAATCCAATGCAGCAGGCGCGTGGGCATACTCGATATAGTCCAGCCCGTCCAGGATGAAAACTGCGGGATAACGGGCGCTCGAAGGCGCGTACCCGGGCGGTACGTACACGTGAATCTCCGTCTGATAGCCCATAATGCCGGCAGGCAATAGGTGCCGCTCCACGCGTTCGTAATCCCCTGGCGTGCCAACGCGGACGGAGTCGAATACGCTCGGATATGCAAATCCCGGCATGGCGAACTCCGAGTGGGCGCCCAGGCCGCTGAGTACCTGAAAGCGGCAAAGCGGATCGGTAACCGGAGGCAAATCATCCAGCAGCAGCAGATACTCCAGACGTGCTCCTTCCGGATACGTCCCGCGATAATAGTGCACATCGGTGCCTGCTATGCGCTCCATTTCGATTTCGGCGGCCCACTGGGTCATGTCACCCGTAATCCGCACCCGACTGGCAGGTCCCCGGTAGACAAAGACAGCCGTCGTGTCGCTTTCCGGAACAGGAGTGCCCGTGGCCTTCACCCGCTGCATGAAGGCCTCCACAAGATCTTCGCGCGAGGACTGCTCCGGCGCCGACGCGACGTCGCGCACCAGCTTGTCTATGTCAGGCATGCGCTCCTTCGTACAAGCGGCGAGCAAACTGGAAACGGCCAGAACCACTGCCAGGGATCGAAACATCATTCCATGGCGAATAGGCCGTCCTTGCCAGCTCCGAACCGCTTGCCGTGATAGGCAATCCCGAGAAGTTCGGCCTCCGGATCGAAATTGCCAAACTGCGGCCTCGCGACAAGGGCTCCAGAAGCGGCCGGCCGCAAGCCGAAGATGCCTTCCACGATAGCTCCCACCCAGCTCCCGCTGGAGGAACTGTGCCAATCGTTGATGTACGGCATGCCGGAGGGAGCCTTGCGGGCGCCGCCCGCTTCCCGCGCCATCACGCTGTCCGCAAAGTGCGCCTGTCCAAAGGGCCCCTGGTTGGCGCTTCGCGCCAGTTGCTTCAGCCAGCCGAATGCGAGGTCCACCTCTCCGATCCGGTACAGTCCCCGGACCATTTCGGGAGGCCACGCCGGATAGGCTCCTGTCCACTGGTGATCAGGACGGACACTGTACAGGACGTCTTCGTCGAGAGGAGACAGGGCATGCATCCAGGTCTCCGTCTGCAGCTCACGCCTGAAAAAGTCGGTCATCTCGGACTTCTGTCTCGCGGTCAGATCGTCGGCAATGGTATTGAGAACGGTCAGCAAATCATAGCAATGACGGATTGCACGCAACGTGCCGTCAGTCTGGCGGGCCCTCCAGAAGCCCCTTCCCTTCACGTATAGCGGCAGGATGCGCGCCACAAGCCGATTCGCTTCCAGGCGAAGTTCCCGGGCCTGGCTATCGTCCCCGAGCGCGTCCGCCAGTTTCGCGACGGCCCGCATGCAAAAGACACTCGCCGCATTGAGCGATGCGACTTCGTTGGTATAGCTGCTTACGCATTCCAGAAGGTTGAACAGACTCCCGTAACTGGCAAGACCGCTCGGCTGGCTGAAATGCCTCCAGTTCAGGGCATACCGGACGAGAAATCCGTAGACGGATTGGTCCGTGCCTTCAATCCGGCTGTGCAGCCACGATACATCTCCCGACCATCGTACGTATGCGCACGCCATGCGCACCATGGCATAATCATTGACGGCATACCATGGTCCGATGGCGCTTCCCGTAAGGTACTCCGTCCCAAAATGCGCGTGCACGTCCATCCGCATCCAGCGCTCCAGGCTTGCCTTCAGGACAGAGGGATCCAGCAGCGCGTGCACCGGAGCACTCAGGCCGTAATCCCAAAGCACCATCGCTGTCTGCCAATAGCGCGGCATAAGCGTGTCGTACGTGCGTCCGTGCACGGAATACGGACCCTCCCTCTTGAAGTAGGCAACCCCGAGGGCGCCCATCCAATAGAGCTTCCGGATTTCAGCATCCTTGGTTACAAGCACGGGAAGGCATCCCGAATAGCTGTCACTCTCTGGAGCAAAGAGGGCCTTGAGCTCCGCGTTCCACGTGGCTCTCGCCCGCGCCAGCTCACCGGACACGTTTCGAATCAGCGCGTCGTAGACCGCACTGGCCTGGGCTTCGTCCTCGCCTGTGGCGTGAACGTAGTAAAAGCACCACCGGGCTCCCGGCGCAAGCTCAACGGCGTGCCGAAAGCTGCTGCGGTCCCGGCGCGCCGCGCGAGGCCACGTCCCTTGCAGGCAAACGGCCTTGCTGCTGCGCGCCCGGAAGACCAGGGCCGCGCGCACCCTGTCGATTTCCACGCAATTGTCCCGCTCCGACGGCGCCGATGCGCCGCTCCAGGGCCCGGCAAATCTTGTGATGCCACCCTGAACCCGGAGGCCCACCTCCAATTCCCGCCTCGCCCCGCTCCTGTTCTCAACGGCCACTTCCATCACTACGGCCATCTTCCCGACCGCCAGGGCAGTGGTCGAGCGGAGATGTAATCCCTTGTACGTGGCCTCGCGAACGACCCGGTCCGGATACCAGGTAATGGTAACCGCCCGGCCCAGCGCCGGAAAATGCCAACCGTCCAGCATCAGGGATGCCGTCGGCACTTCCGCCGTGGCAAAGGGCGGGAAGCTCAGACATCGGATGCAGGTGAGGTCAGTCGTCACCTGCACGCAGCCCAGAAAGTTGGTCAGGCCCGGCGCATTGAAGCAGTCGCCGAAGCGATGCGTCATCGGCGCACTGCCAAGATCTACGACTTGCGGAATCATCCTCGCCAGCACCCCCTTTTTCCGATCGCAGACCTCCCGCTAAAGGCATCCGGAAGCTGTTCGCTTATGCGCAGCAGCTGATTGTATTTGGAC
>CAZXEU010000168.1:0-25960 GCA_964639665.1 uncultured Rhodothermaceae bacterium
AGGAAGATCTGCCCATTCCGGCTGCCAGGTGATGTTGGCAATCCACCAACGGCCATCCTCGAAAAGAAGCTGGACGCTGTTGATGCCGCGCTGAAACGGCTCTTCGTCCATGCTTCGGTACGACTCGTAGGTGCTGAACGCGTGCACCAGGTTGCCGTAGCGCTCTTCTGTGCGGGCCACCTCTATTTCGTAGAATCCGTACCGTTCGAAATACGGTGCAGTGCTACTCACGAATTCCGCGGCGGTCATGGACCGGTGTCGATGGCTTCCGTCCTGCGCACGCACAATGGGGGCAAAGCGGCAGGCCGGGGTGAGCAGCGAATGGAACCGGTCCCAGTTCCTCGGCTGGCCTTCAAGCCCGGAGATCACATCGTAGAGCGCCTCCATGATCGCATCAACGGAGGCGACATCGGCCGGATCGGGATAGTGTGCATCCTGGGCCGCCGCCCGCTGGGGCACCCATAAAGCTGCCAGGCCAGCCAGTACAAGAGCCTGGCGGAATCGGTGAGTCTTCAAAGACATCTTGGCGCAGTGTTGTGAAGAGTAAAGTACCAGGCGTGGTCGCGTCTACCACTTTGCGGCTGCCCCAACCTCCTTTGCGAGCGGTGTGGGGAGCCGCGCGACCGTGTCAAGATAGGCGATCGCTGTATTGGCGGCAGTCCAGCCCGACTCTACGCTGCGTTGAAGAACGCCAGGTAGAAATCGCCCGCCAGTTCGCGCTGAAGGTACAGGGCCAGCTCACGCGCGTGGTAGTCACCCCACATCGTCGCCTCGCCGCTGGCCACGGTCCTTCCCGGAGGCACGAAGTCCCACCGGTTGGGCCAGTGGTACACGCTGTGCAGGAGCAACCCCTGGTGGTCTGCCCCCGTGCTCAGGTAGGGATCCGCAAACAGCGTGTCCGCGATCCGAAGCCCGGCATCCCAGTAGCGCTTCCCCGAGGCGTCCTTCCCTAGATGCCGCCCGAATCGAAGCAGGCCCTGCGCCGCTATGGCCGCGGCAGAGCTGTCGACAGGCTCGCTGTCGTTAAAAGGATCTGCCGGCCTGTGCAGGTAGTCTCCCAGCTCGGCCAGGCGCGGCGCGGCGGTATCCCAGTAGGGCACGCCGCACGTGGGCGTATTCTCGATATAGTACTCGCATGTGGCGCGCAGCGGCGCGGCGCAGAGCTCCTGGAGCGCGTCCCGGCCGCCGAGTGCCGCCGCCTGGTCCTCTTCCAGTGCGCCGAAGTACTCCAGCAGCTCTGCATATCCCAGAATGATCCATGCCAGGCCGCGCGTCCAGGTGCCGAACGGGGAATACCCCTGCTGCGTGGCGGCGCACCGGTAGGTACCGGAGCGGACATTGAAGAGGCTCTCGTGCGCGACGCGCCCGCGCACGTCGTAGCCGTCCCGCCCCCCTCCATAGTAGACGCTGTAGCGCGCCGTAGTCCGGGCATGCTTCACGAGACGCTCCAGAAGCGATATCCGCAGGTCCTGATCCAGCGTCAGGCTCCCTCCCAGATCGTGGGCCAATGCCAGTGACCGGAGCGACCGGATGGTGTCTGCAAACAGCGAGTGCGGGCCATTGAACGAGTAGATAAACCCTTCGCCGCCCTGGATACTGGTCCAGCGACTCGCCTGCACGGCGCCGCTGCACCTGAGCGCCATCTGGTAATAGGCCCGCTCCCAAGCGTTGGGCGCAGTCTTGCCCTCTGTCAAGAGCCGGAGCAGGTTGCCGTAGGTGCTCACGTTGGTGAATCCGTGATCGTGCACGCCGAAGTGCGTCACGTGCGCGGCCATGCGATCCAGCGTTTGCCTGCGGCCGAGCTCCAGGAATGCCTCTTCACCCGTGCCGTCAAACTGCAGGAGTGCCGATCCGACGCTGAAGCCCTCTGTCCAATCCGTCCAGCCGCGCGCGCGGTAGCGGCCCTCGACGGTATGCACCGGCGCGCCGCCCCTCTTATCCGGATCGCGCTCCATGGCCCGGATTTTCGCCGCTGACGCGCTCCAGACGCGGTCAATCTTGGCAAGGAGCACCTGGCTCGAAGGCGGCCGTTCAAGCTTTGTCACGGAAGAAGGCAGGCTGCGGCTTGTCAGGCCTAAACATAAGGCAAAGCCGCTATACGAAAGCCGGCCCCTTTCCCGTTGTTAGTAGGTTTCAGGGTGCGGACAATGGACCATTCGCCCTTCGGAGCCTGAAGAGCTGTCTGGAGTTTAAGCGCGCGATTTTTGAGATTTCCCTCCATTTGCCAACCATGATTGAGGTTCGTGAGCTGACCAAGACCTACGGCCCGGAACGGGCTGTAGATTCCATTTCATTTCAGATCCGGAAAGGCGAGGTTGTCGGCTTTCTGGGACCCAACGGCGCAGGCAAGACGACGACCATGAAGGTCGTCACGGGCTACCTGCCGCCCACGGAGGGCACGGTCCTCGTGGATGGCAAGGACGTGCAGGAGGAGTCACTTTCCATTCGGGAGCAGATCGGCTACCTCCCGGAAAGCACGCCCCTTTACCGTGACATGGTCACTTACGACTACCTGTCCTTCGTGGCGGCCATGCGCGGCGTGGCGCCAGAGCGCCGCAAATCGCGAATCGCCGAAATGTCGCATGCCTGCGGGCTGGCGGAAGTGCTCAGCAAGCGCATTGATACGCTCTCCAAGGGCTATCGCCAGCGTGTAGGGCTGGCGCAGGCCATGATACATGACCCCCCTATTCTCATCCTCGACGAGCCTACATCCGGTCTGGATCCCAACCAGATTGTAGAGATCCGGGGACTAATCAAGCGTCTGGGGCGCGAGAAGACCGTCGTCCTTTCCACGCACATTCTGCCTGAGGTTCAGGCTTCGTGCGACCGCGTGCTCATAATCCATAAGGGCAAGCTGGTCGCGGACGGTACGCCGCAAGACCTGCAGTCCAGCTTTGCAGGCGAGCAGCGCGTCCAGTACGGCGTGCTGGCGGAGGCGGCGGATGTGACGGCTGCCCTCAGCGACTGGCACCACGTTCGCGTCATCGCGGAGCAGACGGGCACAGACGGAGAAACGCTGCTTACCCTGGCCGCCGATGGGGACTCCGACATCCGTCCCTCCCTGTTTCGCCTGGCCGTAGACAGGGACTGGACGCTTACGGAGCTGCACCTGGACTCTGCCAATCTCGAGGATGTATTCCGGCAGTTGACCGCAGGCTAGGGCCTGCCTGGATTTATACGCAGTGCGAAGTGCTCCGGCACTTAACAGTACAAGTAGCCATGCAAGAAACCTGGACTCTGACCAAACGCGAATTGCGCGCCTATTTCGACGGGCCCGCCGCCTACGTCGTGCTGAGCGTGTTCCTGGCCATAACGGGGTGGTTCTTCGGCAACGCGCTCTTCCTTCAGAACGTGGCGTCGCTGCGCTCCGTTTTCTCCATCGCGCCGTTCGTCTTTCTCTTCTTCATTCCCGCGCTAACGATGGCCACATTTGCCGAGGAACGCAGGGCGGGAACCCTCGAACTGTTGCTTACCTTCCCGGTCAGGGACTGGCAGGTGATTGCAGGAAAGCTCATCGCGGTGGCCATCTTTCTGCTGATAGCCATTGGCCTGACGGGTGTCTATGCCCTGACCGTCGCTGTCCTCGGAGATCTGGACTTCGGTGCGACCGTCGGCGGCTATCTGGGCCTTTTTCTGCTGGGCATCACGTATGCGGCAATCGGTATTTGCGCCTCGAGCCTGACGCGCAACCAGATCGTGGCCTTCATTCTCGGCTTCGCCATCATCTTTGCGCTCTTTCTGCTGGACAAGGTGACCGATTTCGTCCCGGGTTGGCTTGGCCTGATCATGCAATACCTGGGCGCGGACTACCATTTCCAGAACCTGATGCGCGGCGTCATAGACACACGGGACGTGCTCTACTACGTCTCCATGACCGCCTTTGCTTTCCTGCTTACGACCTATACGCTGGCCAAGCGGCCGGAATAAGACTACTGGCACCATGAAGAGGGACTGGACCTCCCAAACCGGCATACTTCTAGTCGGAGGCATCCTGGTCGTCGTCAATCTGATCGGGCTTAATCTGTTCGGACGGCTCGACTGGACGGACGATCGCGTGTACTCCCTGTCACGAGCTTCAATCGAGCTCGTCGAGGACCTTGCGGACCCCATTACCATTACGGCGTTCTTCACGGCTGACTTGCCTGCCCAGTTTGCGACGAATCGCCGATTCCTGCAAGACAAGCTGGATGACTACCGAGCCTACGGAGGACAGAATGTCCAGTACCGCTTTGTGGACCCGGCGGAGGATGAAGAGCTGCGAAACGAGGCGGGTCGCTTCGGCATCCCCCCCGTGCAGATCCAGGTCATCGAAAGCGACAACGTGCAGCTGAAGAACGCCTACATGGGTCTGGCCATCCAGTACGAAGACCAGCGAGAAACCATACCCGTGATACAGGACCTGAACCGGCTCGAGTACGATCTGACGAGCGCCATTCGCAGACTGACGCGGGAAGAAAGGCCAGTAGCCGGCTTTGTTACCGGACACGGCGAGCCCAATCCCCTGCAGGACATGCCCACGCTGCACCAGGGTCTCTCCTCGAACTACGAAGTCATAACCGTCGAGGCCTCAGATCTGGGCGGGCCCTCCAGCCCGGACGTATTGCTGCTGGTGGCGCCGACCGACACCATTCCCGAAGCGGACCTGCGCGCACTGGACGATTACCTCTTAAGCGGAGGTCGCCTCGGGCTCCTGGTCAATCGCGTGGCCGCCAACTTGCAGGCGGGCCAGGCCGCTGAACTCAATATCGGACTGGATGTGCTGCTGAGCGCCTACGGCGCCTCGCTGCTTCCCAACCTCGTAATGGATGAGCAGAGCTCCGTGATTACCATGCAGCAGCGGCAGGGCATTTTCAATATTTCCAGGCAAATCGAGTATCCCCTACTTCCCGTTGCGGGCAACTTCAATCCGTCCAACCCGATGGTCAATCGGCTGCAGAGCGTGATGTTCTATTTCGTCAGCTCCATCGATACCGCGCGAGCGACGCCTCCGGGTGTGACCATGCAGCCGCTAATCTACTCCTCCAGCCAAAGCGGGGTGCAGCAGGGCTTTTTCATGCTGGATCCCTCGGCCATGATGGCCACGACCGCGTCGCTGGCGGGCGGGCCCTTTACGCTGGCTGCCGCCTACACGGGCACCTTCCCCAGCGCATTCGACCCGGGCCGCACGGGCACGCCTGCAAGGCTGGTCGTCGTTGGAGACGGGGACTTCCTGAACGAGTCCATGCTGGGCGTGGTGGGAAGCAACGTCGAGCTAGGCCTGAATCTGGTCGACTGGCTTGCCCAGGACGAGGCGCTGCTCGCGATTCGCTCCAAGAGCATCGAGCCCCGGGCGCTGCGCGAGACGCCGGAAGGCTTGCGTCCCTTTATCAAGTACGGCAACATGATAGGTCCCCTGCTCCTGGTTTTCCTTGTCGGGTTTGTGCGCTGGCGCAAACGCAAGGAGCGGCAGATCGTCGTACTGAAACAGCCCTAGATAGCCTGCACCAACTGAGCCATGAAGCAAAAGCACCTCTTGTGGCTGCTCGGGGCACTGGTCGTGCTCCTGGCCATAAACTACCTGGTCAGTGACGGCGGGCCGGATGCTTCTACCATCCGCGTCCCCGAGTTGGCCATACCGGCAGATGAAATCGCACAGCTGTCCGTGGTTACGGCCACGGACTCCATTTCGATTGCCCGCGAGGGCATAACCTGGATGCTGCGCCATCCGGTCGAATTCCTTGGCGATTCCACGACCATTAGCCGGTTTCTGCAGGACCTGGGGCGCATGGAGCTTGAATCCGTGGCTTCCCAAAACCCGGATCGATACGGCGTATATGGCGTGGACTCTTCCGCGACAGAGGTAACCCTGAGCTGGGCGGATGGCATGCGCCGGCTCGTGGTCGGCAACCCCGGGCCGGACTTCCAGTCCGTATATGTCCGCGTGGATGACGACTCCCGGGTTTTTGCAACCCGCGGTCGTGTTACGGTCCAGCAAGAGCTGGACCGCTGGCGCGACCGCCGGATCATAGACGTGCCGGTTGCCGCCGTGCAGTCTGTCTCTGTAGTCCGGCCGGAGGGCAGCTACGACGTCGTGCTCGAGCCGGAGGGCTGGCAGATTGGCGGCGCTGCCGCCGACAGCCTTGCGGTAGTTGCGTGGCTGCGCCGGTTTGATCCCATGCGGGCGGACGGCTTCCTTGACGATATTCCACCCGCCATCTTTGTTGAAGCGTCGTATCAGCTCGCCATACGCACAGCGGCCGGCACCACTGAAGTGTTGCGCGTCATTGAAATTGAGGACGATCTCGGCCTTACAACGGCCGACGAAGAGGCCACGTACCGGCTGCTGAGCACCAGACTCGACTCCTTCTTCCCGGATCCTGAAACACTGCAGTAGCCTCCTTCCATGCCCGAAACCCGGTCACCGGCCGTCCAGGAATTCGAATACCGCGCCGAGATGCAGCAGCTGCTGCATCTCATCGTGCATTCCCTCTACACGCACCGCGAGATTTTTCTGAGAGAACTCCTCTCGAATGCCGCCGACGCGCTCAACAAGGTGCGCTTCCGGCAGTTGTCCGATAACACCCTCGAAGACGAAGCCTACCGGATTACGATAACGCTGGATGAGGACGCAAACACGATAAGCGTCGAGGATACGGGCATCGGCATGACCCACGACGATCTCACCGAGCGCATCGGCACTATCGCCAGTAGCGGCACGCTTGCCTTCCTGGACGAGATGAAGAAAACGGACAAGCCGGTGGACGCACAGATGATCGGGCAGTTCGGCGTCGGATTCTATGCCAGCTTCATGGTTGCCGACGAGGTCGTCATCGAAACGCGCCATGCCGGAAAGGATGCCCAGGGACTCAGATGGCGATCCTCCGGGGCCGGACGTTACAGCATTGAACACACTGACCGCGCCAGGCGCGGCACGAAGGTTGTGCTGCACCTCAGGGAAGACGCCGAGGATTTTCACAAGCCCTTCCGTATCCGGCAGGTAATCCGCAAGTATTCCAACTTCATAGAGTTTCCAATCTACCTGGGGGACGAGCGTATCAATACGGTCAAGGCGCTCTGGCAAAAGCCCAAGGACAGTATCACGGATGAAGAGCGCGCCGAATTCTACAAGTTCATAACGAACGACTTTCAGGATCCCTTGGGACACGTGCACCTGCACATCGAGGGGATCGTCAGTTTCAATGCCCTGCTGTTTGTGCCTTCCAGGGCACCTGCGGGACTCTTCCAGGGGGAGGACCAAAAGTCCGTTCACCTGTACTCATCCGGAGTCTTCATTCAGGATGACGCGCACGCGCTTGTGCCTGATTATCTGCGCTTCGTTCGCGGCGTGGTTGACACGGACGACTTGCCCCTGAACGTGTCGAGGGAGGTCACACAGAAGAGCCCGGTAACCGCCAAGATCCGCGCCACGCTCACCAACAAGATCCTCGGCACGCTCAAGGAATGGGCCGAGGAAGACGGAGATCGTTACGACAGGTTTTTTGCTGAATTCGGAACCCTGTTCAAGACGGGGCTGGCCACGGAATTCACGCGGCGCAGTGAGTACCTCGACTTGCTTCGTTATGCTTCCACCAGGACCGAAGAAGGCGAGACCACGTCGCTGGCCGAATACGTTTCCCGCATGCAGGAAGGCCAGGAGTCCATTTATTATCTCCTGGCAGATCACCTGGACACCGCGCTGCGCAGTCCCAATCTGGAATACTTCAGGAGCAAGGCTATAGAAGTCCTGCTAATGGTGGATCCGGTGGACGTCTTCACCGTCATGCACCTTCAGTCCTATGACGAAAAGCCGCTGCAGAGCATTGAGCAGGCGGACCTGGATCTGGAGGCCGGCAAGGATGACGCGCTGTCCGGCGAGGCGACGGACGGTCTTCTGGCCCTCTTTCGCATCCGCCTTGGAGACAGGATCCAGGACGTCAAGGCATCACGGCGCCTCGTGGATTCTGCGGCGACCCTGGTGGTGGGCTCCGAGGGTATGGACACCCAGACGGAGCGCATGATGAAGATGATGAACCAGGACTTTGAGACATCGAAGAAAGTCCTGGAGGTCAACACCGCCCACGCGCTCATGAAGAATATCTGGGCGCTCAGGGAGGCTGGTGGGCGCGAAGATCTCATCGACCAGGCCATTGAGCAGGTATACGAAGGTGCGCTGCTCATTGACGGAAACCTGAAGCAAACGGCGGGCTTTGTCGACCGCATGACCGACCTTATGGTCGAGGCAACGGCCGTCCGGTAGCCGCATGCGGCGTCAATATGGCGGAGCCGGTTTTCTACGGAGGCATTGAAGCGGGCGGCACTAAATTCGTATGCGCCATTGGAACGGAGCCGGACAATGTCAGGGCGATTACCCGGTTTCCGACAAGGTCTCCGGCCGAAACGCTGGCCGAGGCGGTGGCCTTTTTTCGGGCCCAGCCGGAATTGCCTGCCGCTATTGGCATAGGATCTTTTGGCCCGTTGGATCCCCGCCCCGGCTCTCCGACCTACGGATATATCACCGGTACACCCAAGGCGGGCTGGGCCAATACCGACGTGGCAGGCGCCGTCACGCGGGGCCTGGGCGTGCCCATTGTCTTTGACACCGACGTCAACGCTGCGGCCCTCGCCGAGCATCGCTGGGGTGCCGCGCAGGACGTCAACACGATCCTGTACCTGACCGTCGGCACCGGCATAGGCGGCGGCGCCCTTGTGCACGGCCGCCGCCTGCACGGCCTGATGCACCCCGAGATGGGGCATGTGCTGCTGCCCCGCGCCGAAGATGACGCATTTGAAGGCATTTGCCCCTATCACGGCAACTGCCTTGAAGGGCTGGCCTCAGGACCCGCTCTGGAGTCGCGCTGGAGCCGACCGGCCAGCGAACTGGAGGAAGACCATCCGGCGTGGGAGATGCAGGCCTACTACCTGGGGCTGGCCATCGTAGGCTTCGTGCTGACACTCTCGCCGGAAAGAGTGATTCTGGGCGGGGGTGTAATGCACCAGCGGCAGCTGTTCCCGCGCATCCGCGAAGTCGTGCAGAGCCGCCTCAGCGGCTATATCCGCCGGGCCGCCATTACGCGGGACATCGCCCGCTACATCGTGCCTCCCGCCCTGGGCGACCGGGCAGGAGTACTGGGCTCCCTGGCGCTGGCCGCGGACCGGGCAGCCCACTAGCGTTCCACGCGCCCGGAGCCGCTTCCGCCGGCCAGCTTCTCGACTTCCGCCACACTAGCGAGGTTGAAGTCACCTCGCATGGAATGCTTCAGGCAGCTGGCGGCCACGGCAAATTCCAGCGCATCCCTGCTGTCGGGCATTTGCAGCAAACCGTAGATGAGTCCGCCCGCGAATGAGTCACCCGCGCCTACCCTGTCCACGACCTGGACGTCGTACCGGCGAGACCGGTAGGGCTCCGCGCAGTCCTTGTCATCATGCAGGAGTGCGCTCCAGCCGTTGCGCGAGGCAGAATAGCTCTCGCGCAACGTAATGGCTACCGCGGAAAAACCGAATGCGGACTTAAGCCTGCGCGCCAGCCTGGCGTAGCCGCCCTCGTCGAGCTCGGCCCGCTCGACATCCGTTCCGGACGCTTCGAGTCCCAGGCTCCGCTGCACATCCTCCTCGTTGGCAATGCACACGTCCACAAGTTCCATGAGCGGGCGCATGACTGCCTGCGCCTTGCGTTCGGACCACAGCTTCTTCCTGTAGTTGAGATCGCAACTGACCGTTGCGCCGGCTGCGCGCGCGGCCCCGCATGCCGCCTCCACGGCCAGCCTTGGACCCTCGCCGAGGGCCGGAGTTATGCCCGAAAAATGAAACCACCGCGCACCACGCAGCATGGCCGGCCAGTCAAATGACTCCGGATCCAGCCTGCAGAAGGCGGAGTCCGAACGGTCGTAGATCACCTGGGAGGCCCGCTGGCTGGCACCGGTCTCGAGAAAATAGATGCCGAGGCGGCTGCCGCCGCGCTGAACATAGTCCGTGCGGATCCCAAAGCGCCGAAGCTGGTCCAGCGCTGCCTGGCCAATGGCGTGGCGCGGAAGGCGCGTAATGGCGTATGCATCCAGTCCGAACTGCGCCAGCGACGCCGCCACGTTGGCCTCGCTGCCTCCATAGGTTGCCTCAAACGTGGCAGTCTGCACAAACCTGTCAAAGCCGGGCGGCGACAGCCGAAGCATGAGCTCTCCCAGCGTGCAAACCTTGGCAGCTTTTCCGTTGCCTGTCATGGGGCCGGTCTTGCTTGGCTGATACTCTCGGTCAACTGGCGTGCCCGCGCCTCCACTATATGGTAGTGGCCCTGCGCCAATGCTCCGGCATCCAGCAGCGCACTGCCCACGCCAACCGCACTGGCACCGGCGGACAGCCAGTCGCCGGCGTTGGCCGGAGTCACGCCACCGGTAGGCACGAGCCTGAGCTGGGGCAGAGGAGCAAGCAGAGCCCGAACGTAGGACTTGCCAAAGAACCCGGCCGGAAAGACCTTTACGAGATCCGCTCCCAATCGGTGAGCCTGGAATGCTTCCGACGGCGTAAGCACGCCGGGCAGGGCCGGAAGGCCGTGACTGTGGGCCTCTTCCACGACCTCGGGGACCAGTACGGGACTTACCACAAACCTGGCGCCGCTTTCAACGGCCCTCCGGGCAGATACCTGGTCCACCACGGAGCCCACTCCGATGAGAATTCCCGGAGCATATCTTCGGGCTAGCGCATTCAAGTGTTCAAGTGCACCGGGTGTGGTGAGAGTGACTTCCAGTACCCTTATGCCGCCCTGCACGAGAGCTTCGGCGACACGCGGCAAGCCGGCGCTTTCCTTCATCCGGAGGATGGCAATCGCACCGGCTTCGACTATGCGAGCAGCAATGGAGCTTCTGGACATGGATCGTGTCACAACCCGCCTGAAGGTACGTATTTACGGCTACATTAGAACCTATTGACGGAAATGCAATCCACCGCCGTTCAACCTCTCGCTCTAGGTGAACTGGAGCGCCGGATTGGACTGGTCGAGCCTGCGTCCCTGAGTCTGGAACTCGACCAGAAGGAATGGGACCAACTACAAGAGACCACGCTGGACTATGCACGCCGCATGGTCAAGGGCCTGGCCACCGCCTCGACCTACGGGTACCGGGATCCGGCGGTCGAGAGGTTAAGCCGCTATCCCGTCACGGAAGAAGGCATGGCCATCGGGGATCTGATGGAGCTGCTCCGCACGGAGGTGGACACGCTTGGCATCAATCCGGCATCCGGCGGATTCCTCGGCTACATTCCGGGTGGAGGACTCGCCCATTCCGCTTTCGGCGATCTGCTTGCCGCGCTTTCCAACAGGTATGCGGGGTTCTTCTTTTCCGCGCCGGGCGCGGTGCGGATGGAGAACCTTCTTACCCGGTGGATGGCATCGGTGGTCGGCTACCCGGAGAATTCCGCCGGCTTCCTGGCATCGGGAGGGAGCATTGCCAACCTGTCGGCCGTCGTCGCGGCGAGGGAAAAACACGACATACGCGCCAGAGATGTCGAGCGCAGCGTGGTCTACCTCACGAGCGAGACTCACCACTGCGTGGACAAGGCGCTCCGTATTGCCGGGCTGGGAGAAAGCCACCAGCGGCTGGTCCCGGTCGACGCCGGCTTCCGGATGGTTCCGGAAGCGCTGGAGGACGCCATTCGGCGGGACGGCTCGCGCGGACTTCGTCCGTGGCTTGTCGTTGCGAGCGCGGGCACGACGAACACAGGCAGCATCGATCCCCTGGAGCCGGTCGCGGCCATCGCCCGCGATCATGGCCTTTGGTTTCACATTGACGGCGCCTACGGTGCCTTGTTCGCCCTGTGCCCCGAGGGCCGTGCGGTCCTTTCCGGCATGGAGCTGTCGGACTCCATCGTGCTGGACCCGCACAAGACCCTCTTCTTGCCGTACGGAACGGGAGCCCTACTGGTCAAGGATCGCGACATCCTTATTCAGTCGCACGGCGGGATGGCGTACTATATGCGGGATGCCCTGCAGGGCGTAGTCGGCGACTCCCCCGCGATCATGTCTCCCGAGCTCACGAAGCACTTCCGCGGGCTGCGCATGTGGCTTCCGCTGAAGGCGCACGGACTTGCGCCCTTTCGTGCGGCGCTCAGCGAAAAGATCCTCCTGGCACGGTACTTTTACGAGCAGCTCCGCGGCATGGAGCGCATGGAGGTCGGACCCTATCCTGACCTGTCTGTCGTGGCCTACCGCTACATGCCGCGGCGTGCCGACCCTGACGACTTCAACACGGCCCTCACGGGCGCCATTCAGAAGGACGGGCGCATTTTCCTGTCCTCCACGCGCCTGCACGGGAAGGTCTTCCTGCGACTGGCCGTCGGCAGTTTCCGAACGCACCGGCGCCATGTGGATCTTGCGCTAAGGGTCATTCAGGAAAAGGCGGCCGAGCTGGAAGCGTGCTGAAACGCTACTGTTCGTCTGCTGTCGGGCCGTAGCTCGGCGGCACCGGCACGTCAAGCAGCCGCAAATACACGCTGAACTGGCCCCGATGGTGGACCATATGGCTTATGCCGAATGTCCGGAGGACATCGCGCTTCGGACTGGCGAAAATGACATGCTCGCCGTGGAGAAGCGTCCAGACTTTTGACAAGTCTGCTTCGCTGGTCCGGGCGAGCGCCTGCATCAACTCCTCTGCCTTGGCATCGTACTCCTTCAGCAAGGCTTCGGAGCTTTCCGGGCTCGTCCGCGGAGCTCTGGGCGCACCAATGTCAAATTCGTCGCTGTCCAGCGTCGTGGTCTGCCACCAGAGCACTTCCGCCAGGTGCGCGGCCAATTCGCCAAGGCTCATGGACCTTTGATGCGGCCGCCAGTCAAAGCGGTCCTCGGGAGCCCGCTCGAGCATGCGGCGCGTGGTCTGAATCTCCCGGGAAAGTTCGTCGGAGAAACTGGCAATGCTATCGCTCATGAAATGGTCAGGGCCATGGTAGGACGGACAAGCGCAAAATATACCTATATTTTGCGTGCCGTTGATCCAGTAACTACTTGTGCGAGGTGACTTCATGGCGCGGTTCCGCCCTGCCTTCCTATTCTTGACTATGGCTTCAGGCCTTATGGCTTGCCAGGCAGACCCTGACGCGCCGTCTACTGCCCAGCCGGGACTGGTGCCTGAATACACCATCTCGGAAACGCACAACCGGTTCAGCGCCGCCATACCTCCCCTCATTACTGTTCCGTCCGGTAGCCTGATCGAGGCCATCGTCCCGGAGGCCTCCGACGGGCAGCTTACGCCGGCATCCACGACGGAGGATGTCCTGACGGTGGATTTCAGTCCCATCCATCCCCTCGTGGGTCCCGTGTACGTGGAGGGAGCGGAGGTCGGCGACGTGCTTGCCGTGACGCTGCACGACATCGAGATCGGAGAATTCGGGTGGTCCGCCGTCTTTCCCGGATTCGGTTTTCTGGCCGATGAATTCACGGAGCCGTACCTGAAACTCTTCACCTTCGAGGAAGGAGACACGTATGCCGAATTTGTGGACGGCGTCCGGATCAGGCTGGAGCCGTTTCCCGGCGTGATGGGGGTAGCGCCGGCCACCGATTCCTTGCTTTCCACAATTCCGCCAAGGCAGAACGGCGGCAATATGGACGATCCGCACATGGTCGAGGGAACCACGGTCTACTTTCCGGTGCTGGTGCCGGGCGCCCTGTTTTCTATCGGGGACGCCCACGCCGCCCAGGGTCTCGGAGAGGTGTGCGGCACCGCAATCGAGGCGCCCATGCGGTTCGTGTACGAGGTCAATGTCATCAAGGACAAGCCCTACCTCACGGAGCCCCAATACGAAACCAATGAGTATTACGCCGTCACCGGCTTTGCAGAAACCATCGATGAGGCGGCTGCCAAGGCTACGCGCTACATGATCGACCACCTTGAGGCCGAGCGGGGCCTTAGCCGCGTCGAGGCCTACGTCCTCTCCTCGCTCGCGGGCGATCTGCACGTCGCCGAAGTCGTCGATGTGCCCCACATGCTCGTTACCATGCACATGGACAAGAGCGTGTTCTACGAGTAGGAATTCCCTTGTGCACACAGCCCGCAGTCGGGGCCGTCTATCTTCGGCCGCGCGATTTGGCGTCCCGATCGCGGCATGGAAGCGAGCGCAAGGTCTTGCGGCAAGAAACCTTTCGAATGTCGCGTGAATTGTCTAGAATCCAAGTGTGCCTGCCACATCCGCAGCGCCTGCCGGTCTTGTCCTGAGCCCCGCAACACGCGACGATGAATGCTGCATATTTCACTTCGATCTGCGCAGCACTATTCTTGGCGGCAACCGCTTCGCATGGGCAGTCGGGCAAGATTGCCGGCCGCGTAACCGACGAAGCCGGCGAGTCGCTTCCCGGCGCGAACGTGCTGATTGTAGGCACCACGCAAGGCACGATTACCGACGCCGATGGCTACTACGCCATCCTTAACGTGGCACCCGGCTCGCATGCCGTCCAGGCCTCGTTCGTGGGCTTTGCGCCGCAGACGACAGGCGGCGTGCGGGTCAACATTAATCTGACCACGACCATCAACTTCAGCCTGGTGGAAGAGGCCGTCGGCTTGCAAGAGGTAGTGGTAACGGCAGACCTGCCGGTAGTGCAGGCGGACGTATCCAATAGCCAGCTGAATGTTACCGCCGAAGAAATCGAGGCCCTGCCGGTATCAGCAATTTCAAGCGTCGTGGGACTCCAGGCGGGTATCCAGGGGCTCTCGGTACGTGGCAGCGGATCGGACGAGCTCTCTTTCATGGTAAACGGCCTGACGTTGCGCGATGAGCGCAACAATGCGCCTTATACCAGCATCAGCCTCGCCTCCGTCGAGGACGTGCAGGTTCAGACGGGCGGCTTCAACGCCGAGTATGGAACGGTGCGGTCCGGGGTCATCAATGTGGTAACCAAGGAAGGGGCGCGCGACCGCTACACGGCCACGGCGATCCTGCGATACAGCCCGCCGGCCCAAAAGCACTTCGGAGCGCGGGCGGACGATCCCGATTCCTACTGGATTCGGCCGTTCATCGATCCGGAGGTCGCCTGGGAGGGCACGGAAAACGGGGCGTGGGATGCAGCTACGCAGCGACAGTACCCCGCGTTCGAAGGGTGGATTGCGATTGCGGAAGAGCGGCTCAAGGATGACGATCCGTCCAACGACATGACGCCACAGGCGTTGCAGCAGGCCTTCTTGTGGCAGCACCGCAAGGCTATGGATATCGTCGATCCGGACTACAATTTCGATGTTGGTGTCGGGGGACCCGTGCCTTTCGTGGGAAGCAGACTGGGCAATCTTCGCTTCTACGGGTCCTTGCGCCGGGACCAGAACATGTACCTGATCCCGCTGCATACGGACCGGTACAACGAATGGTCGGGGCATCTGAAGCTAACCTCTGATGTCGGGCCCGGCATGAAGCTGACGACGGAAGCACTTCGGGGCCGGATCACGGGGACGGCAACCAGCCGGGCCGGCCAGCCCGGCATATTCAGGTCGGCCTCCAGCATCGCCTCACAGCTCAACCGCGTCAGCTTCATCGACTCGCGCATCTTTTCTACCGATTACTGGACCCCGACGGAAGTGGGCAGGCTCATGATCGGCGCCAAGTTCACGCATTCGCTCAGTGCGCGGGCTTTCTACGAGGTGCGCTACAGCGCCTTCCATTCGAGCTACGATACCAATCCGGGACGGGTTCGGGATGAGACGCCGGTAGTGTTCTTTGGCGGCGTCGGATTCGATGAGGCTCCGTACGGATTCCAGTCAAAGCCTACGTTCGGCGTGGACGGGATGCGAACGGGCGTAGGGATGAGCAACAGCCGCGATACGAGCCGGGTTACCGTGCACAATCTGAAGGCGGACCTGACGAGCCAGCTCAACCGGTATCTGCAAGTCAAGACCGGCTTCGAATACAATCTCTCCGACACGCGGGTAAACTACGGGCGATTCGACGCCTTCCTGCGCGGCGGCAATTCGCATTCCGCGTGGAACCGAATCCCGCAGCGGGGCGCCGTATACGCCCAGGGGAAGCTGGAATTCGAGGGCATGATCGCCAACCTGGGACTGCGCCTCAGCTATTTTCATGCGGGAGGCGACTGGTATGAATTCGATCCGTTTTCGCCCGCATTCTCTGCCAGACTGGCCGCGGGCATCGATACGCTCCTGACCCAGTCCCCGAACCGCCGCCTTCTCAGCCTTAGTCCGCGCCTCGGCGTCTCATTTCCGGTAACGGAGTTCAGCAAGTTGTACTTCAATTACGGGCACTTCCGGTCCATGCCCGACCCCAATAACCTTTACCTGCTGCGCAACTTCACGGAAACCGGCCAGATCAGCCGTGTGGCAGATCCTAACCATCCCTTGCCCAAGACGGTAGCCTACGAGCTGGGCTACGAACAGTCCCTGTTCAACCAGTTCCTGGTCCGTGTTGCCGGCTACTACAAGGATGTGGCCTTGCAGCCCCTTCTGGTGGAGTATGTCAGCAAGGACGGGCAGGTCAACTATACCGTCAGCGAACCCAACTCGTTCGAGGACATTCGCGGCTTTGAAGTGACGCTCTCCCGAAACAGAGGGCAATGGGTGCGGGGATTCGTGAACTATACGTACATGGTCTTTACGTCCGGCTACTTTGGCCTGCGGCGCAATTTCGAGAACCCAACCGCCCAGCGCGAATTTGCAGAAAGCGACGCGGAGCGAAGACGCGCCTCGACCAGGCCGGTGCCGCGGCCATACGCCCGTCTCAATCTGAATATTCTCACACCCCGGGGCTTCGGCATGCAACTGGGCTCCGTGCACCCGCTCGCGGACTGGCGCGTGAGCATCCTGGGTTCCTGGCAGCAGGGATCCAAGTATACCTGGACCGGTGGCGGTGCCATTCCGGGCGTACTCAACAACGTATCCTTCAAGGACTACTGGAACGTCAACCTGCGCTTCTCCAAGTCGCTTTACCTGGGTAGCAGGCGAACGCAGTTCTTTGTGGACGTCTTCAATCTGTTCAACTTGCGCAGACTGTCGTTCAACGGATTTGTCGATGGCAACGACCAGACTTCCTACCTGCGGTCACTGCACCTTCCGGAGTCCGACGACTACTCGACGAATATCCCGGGCGACGACAGGATCGGCGAGTATCGTTCCTACGACGTTGCGTTCCAGCCCATGGAGCGTATTCCGACGCGCCAAAGCGTAACCGCGCCTGATCCCGGCATCATTTACTGGGAGCACGAAACCAGATCGTACCTGTCCTACCGGGACGGCAACTGGACGCCCGCTGACAGGAGCGTAGTTGACAAGGCGCTTGAGGAAAAGGCATACATCGACATGCCCAACATGAATTTCCTGACGTTCCTGGGACCGCGGGACATTTACTGGGGCCTGCGAATCAGCCTTTAGCCCGTGCAGAGTCTTCGCTTCCAGCTTCCAGGCGCGCGTCAGCTAGCACTTTCGGCTGTGATATTTCTGCTGCTGCCAGCCGGCTCAGCGCATGCGCAGTTCGTCAACAAGTGGCTTGCAGCGGGCTCCATGCACAACTGGTACTCCGAGATTGGAAGCGAGTGCGAAGGTTGCGGCTTCATCCAGACACAACAGGACGGCCTCCGCTGGCCGGGGATCTACCGCTTCACCGACATGCAGGCCGCCAAGGCGCTTTGGATAGGGGCGCAGAATGTCACGGACGAACTCGGTACGTCCTATCCCTACCGGGTAGTGCACGTCGGGCCCCGGGTGACGGGTTCGGGCGAATTTTTTCCCATCACGTTTGAGATGGTAAGCCGGCGTGACCCTACGTCGGTGTTTGTGGACGGCGGCATATCGGAAGCAGAGGCGGCCATGATCAATGACCGTGTGGACCCTTCCATCGCCTCCGATGTGATGCTGCTGAATGTGACGAATACACTCCTTGGCGTCACCATGGAGCGCAAGATCATGCAGTTCACCCAGGAATTTCACGACAACTATCACGTCATCGAGTACACCTTCACCAATACGGGCAACACCGATGACGACGAAGAAATCGAGTTGCCGAACCAGACCCTGGAGGGCCTCCACATCTTTCTTCAGTGGCGCTTTTCCGTTGCCAAGGAGACCCGCTACGTAATCGGAAACGGAACGGGCTGGGGCCTCAATGCGATGCTGGATACGCGGGGAGACGGTGTCAAGGTGGACCCTCCGGAGGAATACTTCCGCGCGCAGTTTGTCTGGCATGGCAAGTTCCCGCCTTTCGGTGCCTATGACAACGTGGGCGGTCCTATACTGCCACAGGCGCTGCCGGCCGTCAACGTGGCCCCGACGGACACGCTGGGCCGGCTCGGTGCTTCGCAGTTTGTGGGGGTGGTGACGCTTCATGCCGATGCCTCCTCCACCGATGCCACCGATGATCCGTCGCAGCCGACTACCACCACGTGGATCGGCTCCGATGATCCGTATACGTCGCAGAACGACGCCTTCAATCCGGCCAAGATGGAGGTGGAATACGGCGTTATGACGCAGGGCCACAAGTCTCCGCGCCACGCAGATGTGGTGGAGCCTACCGGCATGGAAGGCTTTCTTCGTCCGACCGGAGATCCGTCTCTCGGCACGCCTGGCGGATTTTCGAATGCAAACGGATACGGGCCCTATACGCTGGCGCCTGGCGAGAGCGTGCGAATCGTTCTGGCTGAAGGAGCCGCCGGTCTGAGCCGCGATGCCAACATGGCCATCGGTCGAGCCTACAAGGAATCCGGCGCCAATGATGACCAGACGATTACGTATTCGGTGCACGGTCAGGCCCATTCGATGACCAAGAATGAATGGGTCTTTACCGGCCGAGACTCTCTTTTCCAGATGTTTGGCCGGGCGATGGCCAACTTCCGGTCCGGCTACGGCATCCCGCAGGCGCCCGCACCACCCAGTGTATTTGAGGTCAACGGCGGAGGCGACCGCATCGCGCTTTCTTGGAGCACGTATTCGGATGAACCGCTTCCGGACCGCTGGGAGATTTATCGGGCCCAGGGCAGCTATGATAGCACGTATACGCTGGTGCATACGGCGGCTGCGGGTGATGTGGGCTTTGATGACACGACGCCCATTCGCGGGATCAATTATTACTACTACATGGTGGCCGTCGTGGACGGCAGTGCGAATGATGGCACAGGCCTGACGCCTGCCGGAAAGCCGCTGCGCAGCAGCCGGTACGCCACCCAGACCTATACGCCTACGCGGCTAAAGCGCCCGGCCGGCGTAGCGCTTTCCGACGTGCGCATTGTCCCCAATCCGTTCAACATCGGTTCCAGCCCTTTCGTACGCTTTCCGGACCAGACGGACAAGCTGGCTTTCTTCAACATCCCCGGCCGCTGCACCATCGAAATCTATACGGACCTGGGAGAACTCGTGGACAGAATCGAGCACACGGACGGCAGTGGCGACGAATTCTGGGACCACACCACGTCCTCCCGCCAGGTGGTTGCAAGCGGGCTGTATATCGCGGTCATCACGGACACGGACACCGGGGAGCGGGTGATCAAGAAGTTCGTCGTTATCCGCTGACGCCATGAGACCAGGGATCTTCTTGATTGTGCTTGCGGCTCTTCTGGCGCACGCGGACCGGCAGGCCCGGGCGCAGCAGGAGAAGCTGGCCCAGACCGGAATGAAGTTCCTGAGCGTGTCGGTCGACCCCCGCGCGGCCGCGCTGGGAGATGCCGTAACGGCGGTAGAAGGCGGCTCCTCCATGTTGTTTTACAATCCGGCAGCTATGGCACGGCAGCCGGGTGCGGCAGACCTCTTCTTCGGACAGACGCAGTGGATAGCGGAAATCAACTACAGTCTCGGCAGCATTGCCTTCAGTCCGGGCAAGCTCGGCGTATTCGGTTTCACGTTTGTCACCGTGGATTTCGGAGAGCTGGAGGAAACCATCCGCTTCAACAACGACCAGGGCTTTCTTGATCTGGGCACCTTCTCCCCGTCCGCCTGGAGCCTGGGCTTCGGCTACGCCCGCGCCCTGAGTGACCGCTTCGCTGTGGGAGCGCACATCAAATGGGCCAACCAGGATCTGGGGAGCAGCGTCGTCGCCATTGGGGAAGGCGACACGTACGAGCGCACCGAAAACGTTCAAGGAGTGATGGCCTACGATTTCGGGGTGCTGTACAAGACGGGATTCCGTAGCCTCAATTTTGCCGTCAGCGCGCGAAATTTCGCGCGCGAGATTGAATACACGGAAGAAAGCTTCCAGCTGCCACTTACGCTGAAGATCGGTGTCTCCATGAACCTCGTGGATCTGACATCGGCAAACCCGAGAACGCACGCCCTGCTCCTTGCCATTGATGCGGAGAATCCGCGGGACTACTCGGAGCAGATTAAGGCCGGTGCAGAGTACGTATTCCTGCGCTCCTTTGCGCTCAGGGTCGGTTATGCCTATCCCACCGATATCCAGGGATTGAGCTTTGGACTGGGACTCCGGCAGGCTGTGCGAGGCTTTGGGTTTGCAGCGGATTATTCCTACACGGACTTCGACGTATTCTCGGCCGTGCACCGCCTGACATTCAGATTCTCCCTCTAGCCTGCTGCGGGTTGATGCCCCCCGACCAAGCTCCAAATCACGTGCCCATCCGTGCGATCCTGTGGCTTGCCGTAGTCGGCCTGGCATTCGTAGCTGGATGTGATACCGGTCCCGCATCAAGCCTGTATGATCCTGAACAGGAAGGCGCTCCGGACCCGATAATAGCCAGTGTCTATCCGGAAGGTGTAGCGCTTGCCGGTGTGGATATTGTCACGATTGTTGGAGAGAATTTCTCGGGCACGCCCGGCGACAACCTCGTGTATTTCGGCGAAACGCGCGGCGAACTTCTGGAAGCGTCGCCTACGACGCTTAGGGTCCGGCCGCCCAATACGCCCCGGCCGGAGCTGGAACTGCGTGTTGCAGTGGTCGGGGCCGAGAATTTCAGCAATTCCGTTCAATACCGGCTTGAGGCCGCTGCCGAAGAGTTTGGCAAGATCGCTGCCTTCGAGGAGCCGTTTGCCATCACCTCGGACGGCGAGGGAAACCTGTATGTCTCGCTCTTCTCGGATGGCAGATCCGTCGGCGTCGTGCGCATGGCGCCCGACGGTACGCGCAGCACCTATGTGGAATCCACATTCAAGTGGGACGCCCTCAAGTTTGGACCGGACGGAGCCCTGTACACGGCGCGCGGCGTCCGGGCCGTCTTCCGCTTTACCGAAGGGTCGAGCCAGGAGACGTGGGCTGTGATCCAGGACACCGCAGTTCGCATCCGCGCCCTCGCATTCGATGGTCAGGGCAACCTCTGGGCCGGCGGCCCCAATTCCAGCCTCTTTAGAATTGCACCGGACAAGAGCATTCGGCAGTTCGCATTCGAGCCCGATGTATCCGATCTCGTGGTGGCCGGAAACACGTTATACGCTGCCGCTTCGGACGAGGGGCGAAGCCAGGTCTATCGAATTGCGCTCTTGCCGTCCGGTGATCCGGGCACTTCCGAGGTCTTGTACGATGCATCCGGCGCCCGTTTGCACGCACTCGCCGTTGCTGCAACCGGCGAGATCATAGTGGGCACGGACGCGGCGAATCCCCTGTATGTTGTGCAAACTGACGGATCGGCCGATGTACTATATCCGGGGATTCTCGCGCCCGCCGCCGTGTCGTTTGCATGGGGCAGCGGCACGACCCTCTTCATGACACGAGGCAAGACAGAGTCCACGACGCCCAACCTGTTCAAGGTAAACGTGCGACGAGAAAGAGGCCTTTAGGACGTCAACGCTACATTCATGTGCAGACAATATATTGGAAATTCCGTCCCGGGCCTAGCCCGATTCCGTGTAATCCCTTAACCAACTTCCGTACTTGAAATGCAGAAACAGCTACTTACCCTCGTGGCCCTCATGCTGGTGCCCCTCGTTGCCAGCGGACAAGCCTGGACCAATGAAGGCGGCTTCCCGGACGATGCCACATGGACAGAAGCCATTCACGGGATTGCGGTCGATGGCGAAGGCAAGGTCTGGGTGCAACCATGGGCCTCGCGGGCATGGATTGACCCGGCAACCGGTGACAGCGTACGGGACGCTGCCGGCAATGCGGTCCGCTCGCGCGCGCTTTACGTTTACAACGCTGACGGGTCAAACGCAATGGATCCCATTCACGCGATTACAGTCGGCGGAGTGGCGGATACCCTCACCGGAAACCTCCGCGGTCTTCGGCGTGACCACAACGGCGACATACTGGTCGCCACCGGTGGCGGCGTCCTATACAGGATCAACCACGCGACGGGCGAAGGCATGGCCAAGGCGGACGTCGCAGGCGGATCGCTGAGTGCACCCGGCGTAGACGAGATGGGCCGGGTCTTTGTCGCCAACGTCGTGCCCGGCGCGCCTATCCAGATCTATGACGCGGACCTGGCATTCGTGGAGAATGCCGTCGATTCGAGCCGGGGCTTTTCACGCAGCTTCGACGTGTCAGCAGACGGCAACACGATCTTTTGGGCTGGTTACTCCAACTTCGCGGTTTACCGCTACTCACGGCCTGACGAGTTCTCTCCCTTCGATGCCACGCCCGATACGCTGCTTGCGGGCATCGTGGCAGAGGCCATCGTTCGGCATCCCGTCACTGGCCATATCTGGTTCAGCAATGCCCCAGCCGCCGGTGCCGATCCCGCGGGACCGTTCGCTTCACCGGACCGGATTATTTCGTGGTTTGCCTACGATCCGGACTCCGGCGCACTGGTGGACAGCTTCGATTACCAGGTCGATGCACCGGTTGGCAACGAAAAGGCCCGCGCCATCTCGTTTTCGGTTGACGGGATGACCGCATACGCAGGCATCTGGGATACGAACGGCAACACGTCGGTCAAGAAGTTCACTCAGGGCCCAACCGGGCTGCAGCCGGACGAAAATACCGTCCCGAACGCTTTCTCTCTGGGGCAAAACTATCCCAACCCGTTCAACCCGCAGACCACGATAGAATTCGCGCTGATGGAGGCGGGACAGGCGCAACTTGTCGTGCACAATGTGCTCGGCCAGCATGTGGCGACGCTCGTGGACGGCCACCTCGCCGCAGGCGCCTATTCGGCCCGCTTCGACGGACGGGACCTGGCATCGGGTACCTATTTCTACCACCTGGAATTCGGAGGGAGGCGCCTGACAGGAAAAATGCTGCTGCTCAAGTAGCATCCGATCAACCAGGGCAAAAAGGGGGCGCTCTCCATATCGGAGGGTGCCCCTTTTGCGTTGCGGGAAGCGCACGCGCCGCGCGCCGCCGCGCCGGAAGGCTCAGCTTGGACGCTACATCGGCTCATGACTCCGACGATTCAGGCGACTCGGCCAGGAAGCAGGTCTTGTCCCAGTCGGCATTCAATATGCGGCGGTCCGGAGCGGGAGAGCGCAGATCGGCTGCCGTGCATCTGCCCAGGCCAGCGTTCCCCCGGATTCTCGCCGGGCCTCCGCCCGGGTCCAGACACTTCACACGTGCTCACCGGCGCGTATGGCGCGGGGAGCGGCCCGCCCGCCTACCCCGGGTACGCGCGCAGGGCAGCGGTTGCCGTGCTGATCGGGAGCAGCGGTTACTCTCTTGCCCTGCAGCTGCGACCCTGTGGGTCTACTCCTCGGGCTCGCTGTACGTGATCCGGTACACCACGCCTGCCTGGTCATCAGAAAGCAGCAGCGAGCCATCCGGCAGGGTTTCGAAATCGACGGGCCGGCCCCAATTCTCCTGGTCCTGCAGCCATCCCTCCGCAAAGACTTCCTGCCCCGTGGCTTCGCCTGCATCATTGAAATGCACAAGCTTCACGCGGTAGCCGATCTTCTGCCGCCGGTTCCACGATCCGTGCTCTGCAATGAACGCCTGGTTGCGGTAGGACTCGGGAAACATTGACCCGGTGTAGAACTCCATGCCAAGCGGCGCCACATGGGGCCCCAACAGTACTGCCGGAGCCACAAACTCGTCCGCGGTGCGACCCTCGCCAAATTCCGGATCCGGTGTATCGTGCTGATGGAAGTATGGATAGCCAAAATGCATTCCTGGCTCCGGCGCGTGGTTCAGTTCGCAGTTTGGCAAGTCATCCGTGATCGCGGGATCCGGGCTGATGTTGTCGCGGCCGTTGTCCGTAAACCAAAATTCTCCCGTTACGGGATGCCAGTCAAAGCCGACGGAATTGCGCACGCCACGGGCGTAGACGCGTCTTTCCGTCCCGTCCGGATTCATCTCGAGAATAGTGGCATACGGATCCGGCCTTTCGCATGTATTGCACGGCGTGCCTATCGGCACGAAGAGCTTGCCTTCCGGACTGAAGTCAATGTATTTCCATCCGTGATGCCTATCCTCGGGCAGGTCGTCCAGTACTACAACCGGCTCCGGAGGCGCCTCGATGTGGTCTTCAATGTTGTCGTAGCGCAATATCCTGTTGACTGCGGCAACGTAGAGCGCGCCGTCCCGAAAAGCCAGTCCGGACGGCATGGTCAGCTCCTCGGCAACGACGTGGATCGTTTCGGCAAACATGTCCCCGTCAAGATCCCGCGCGGCGTGGACCTTGCCCTCACGGCGCGATCCGATGAACAGCGTGCCGGACGGCGAGAGCGCAAGCTGCCTGGCATTGGGGACGCTGTCCGCATACACTTCTATGGTGAATCCTTCGGGCAGCTTTATCTTCTCGAGTGGCAGATCACTTCTGCCAATCAGGGGCAGGACCAGAAGCAGCAGTATAGAAGCACGCATGGGAGTCTCGTAGTTTTCGGGGATGTGTCTGCACGCATGGCCAGCGGATTGGTTTCGTTGGCAATAGCGCGACCGGAGAACGCCACGAGAATGCAGACCTGCCCTGCCGACAGCCATCCTGACATGCCTTCCCATTGCCATACATCCAGTCACAAGATGCCGCGCATAACGCTCTTAATGCTTTCCTTCATGCTCGCGTGCTGCGCCGCCGCACAGGAGTCTTCGCTCACGGTGGAAAAGATCATGCAAGAACCTGACACCTATATCGGGGCCTGGCCATCCTCGCCCTTCTGGTCGGAAGACGGAGAAACGCTGTACTTCCGCTGGAACCCGATGGGAGCCTTCCCGGACGACTCCCTTTATAGCGTAAGCCGCCTTGGCGGCGAGCCTGCCAAGGTGGCGCCGGAGGCAAGGCGCGACCTGGGCCCCGCGTTTGACGGATGGCATCACGGCGAGCACATTTATGACAGGGGTTTCGGGCGCAAGGTGTATGCCGAGGACGGCGATATCTACGTGTACGACCGGGTCACGGGTGTACGGACACGCCTTACACAAACGCGCAGCACGGAGCGGTCGCCGCGCTTTGTGCCGGACGGTGATGCCATCATTTACGCCGCAGCCGAAAACCTCTTTCGCCTGGACCTGTCAACCGGGGCCATACGTCAGCTCACGGACCTTCGTACGGGGTCCGGGCCAGATGGACGCGAGTCCGACGAGGAGGAGGATTTTCTGGAGACGCAGCAGCGCCGGCTGTTCGAATACGTGCGAACCATGCAGGAAGAAGAGGATCGGCGCGAGGAAGCGCGCGAGCGCGATGCTGCACCGGGCCCGCCTGTCTACTACCTGTCCGGCCGGCGCGTCGAGCAGCTTCGCATTGACCCGGCGGAGCGCTTTGTATCCTTCGCTTCAGTAGCATCGCCGGAGGACGCCACGCGCACCAAGGCAATGGCCTATGTCACCGAAAGCGGCTTTGCGGAGGAGCTGTCGGCCCGTCCCAAAGTCGGAGCGGAGCCGTCTTCCTTTTGGCTCATGGTTCAGGACCTCGACCGGGACACCACGTACCAGGTGGACTTGCACCAGCTTCCCGGTGCCTACGACATTGCCGCGTATCGCCGCGAACAGGGCGTGGAGCTGGACTCTGCGGCAGCGAAGAGGCACCTCTATGCATTCGGTCCTTACTGGAGCGCCGACGGCCGGCATGCCGTGCTTGATGTCCGTACATACGACAACAAGGATCGCTGGATTTGCCGCCTGGATCCGGAATCGGCTGCCCTGTCGGTCCTCGACCGGCAACACGACGAAGCCTGGATAGCGGGCCCGGGCATTTCCTGGTTTGGCGGGC
>CAZXEU010000169.1:0-1649 GCA_964639665.1 uncultured Rhodothermaceae bacterium
CAAGGTCATCGGCGCGGACCCCACGCTGCCGTTCTCCTACCTCCCGACGCTGGACCTGAGCCACGTCTCCATCGTCCACTACGACTTTGTGCCCGACGCCACGCACTTCCTGCTCCAGGAGAAGCCGGAGGAATGCGCCAAGGCGCTGCGGGAGTTCCTCGCGCACATGCCGGAGCTGTAACCCGACCGGCGAAGAAGACGGCGCGACCTCGAGCGGTACGACGGGCAAAGCGAAGAGGCCTCGGCGCATCAGGCACGGCACGAGTGGTGGCTGGCTCCCCGGGTAGCAGCCTCGCCGGTATATTCGTATTTGAGATGATGGCGTTTTGGACTTGAAAGCGGTATAAGTGTGGTATAAGATGGATGTACTTATACCGCTGGTTTTGAGCGGTTGCTTGAGGAGGAGCCATGTTGAGTGAGCGCGAAATTCATGAGCTGGAGAAGCCCGGAAAGCATCCGGTGGGTGCGCATCGGCTGTATGTCGATGTGCTTGTTACCGGAGGCAAGAGCTATGTATGGCAGGGCCGGATCGGAGGCAAGCGCGTGAATCGCGGTCTTGGCTCCGTGGCCCTGGTATCGTTGGCTGATGCGGTCCGCAAGGCGGAGGAGCTGGAGGCGGAACGTGAGGAGGCGCGGACTGCGTCTGTCGGCGCGGCGGTCGGCTATGAGCCTCCAGTATTGATCCTGCCTGCGCGTTCGGGCCGCGTTGCGGCTCCGGTGGCGCGGAGGCAGTTGGCGGCGGCTCCTGGTGCGCCGAGTGTGGGTGAGGCGGCGTTGGCGGTTTGGCAGAATCTTGTAGATGCCAAGCGGCTCAATGCCAGCAAGCACATTCGGCGCTGGTTGTCGCTGATGGAGACGTATGTCTTTCCCTTGATTGGGAGCACGGCTGTTGACGCTGTTGGCACCCAGGATGTGGTTGCGCTTCTGCGACCGATTCAGTATGTGAAGCCGGAGACGGCGAAACGGGTTGCGCAGCAGCTTGAATCGATTTTTGCATGGGCTGTCGCTATGGGCTACCGTGAGAGCAATCCTGCGGCGGTGAAGACGCTGGCGGCGGCGCTGCCGCGGGTGAAGCAGGAAGTGGCTCATATGCGGTCGCTGCCGTGGCAGGATGTTCCCGCATGGTATGCGCGGCTGGTGATGTGCGGCGGCTTTGAGTCGGTGGGCCGGGCCTTGCGGCTGATGATTCTGACGATGGTGCGGCCCGGCGAGGTCCGAGGGGCCATCTGGGATGAGGTGGACCTGGAGGAAGGCGTCTGGACTATCCCTGCTTCGCGCATGAAGATGAAGCGGGACCATCGTGTGCCTCTGTCCCGTGCTGCCGTGAACGTGTTCAGGGCAGCATGGGCTGCTGATGGCCGTAAGGGTTTCAATGTGGTTTTTCCGCATCCGCACCGGGGCGTCATGCTCTCTGAGAATTTCTGGAAGGCTTCCTTTGTAAAGGTCGGCCTTCGTGAGCATGCGGTAGCGCACGGCTTCCGTTCGAGCGGGCGCACGTGGCTTGCTGAGGCGCGCCCCGATGTGTCCTGGGAGATCGCGGAGGCCTGCCTTGCGCATGAAGTTGGCACTGCGGTTTCGCAGGCGTACATGCGGTCCGACTACTTGGAGGAGCGCCGTCCTGTGATGGACGCGTGGGGCGCGTTTGTCGA
>CAZXEU010000170.1:0-4129 GCA_964639665.1 uncultured Rhodothermaceae bacterium
CCTGCGTAGAAGCAGGACCTGCGCATCCTTTACCATCTCGCTTGTGGACTGACCGAACAAATGGCCGGTCCACTCACAAGACGACGTCAAGTCCCGTTAATTCTAATTGTCGTCGCCGTTAATTCTAAATGTCGTCAATCAGTAGTCCTCTCATGTAAGAAACGGCCTTGGCTCTTTCGAGAGTGCGCTTACGCGGTTCGAGATCTTTAAGCTCATCCTACAGCTGCGTCGTGGACATAGCGTCCAACTGGTCCTCTCTGTAGGAGTAATGTGCCACGATGATCGGTTCGGGCATATCAGCACACCTTCGTGGTCTAGCCCTGCCGTTTGCCCGCAAGGCGTTTGAAACGAACGGTTTTGTAAGCCTGATGGGTCTGAATTGGCAAGGTGAATGTGTCCGTTCAATAGGGAATCTGTGCCCTGTACAGGTTCCTTTCGGCGGCTGTTGGTCCTGATGTTGGGCTTTGGAGCCGTCTTCTACGGCGTTCGCACAGGAACGTACACAAGATGTCTTGCACAAGCGCGCGGGCTGTTGGACGTCGTAGGGGATGGATATTGTCGCCCGAACTTGCCTCCCGGGAAAGACAAGTCCGTGAATGCTGTGCGTACCTGACTTCGTATCCCAGCGTCGCAAGGCTTAGTCGGTCCATACCGCGCCACATGATCTGGTGGCCTGGGGGGCCGTCGCGGCTGCGGTTCTGGTAACCCCCCAGAACAGCCACCACCAGTATGGCCTGCTGCAGCCCTTCGGGCGCCGGCAACCGAACCCGCTGGACATAGCCGGTAAGAAAGCGCAGCTCCATCTCCGTAAAGAAGACCTTTGCATCCAACTCCGGCACGGTGCGGCCGAGCAGCGTTAACACCATGATGCGCCAAGCCACCTCGCACCAGATCGTGCCCGCCCGCTCCACGCGCAGCGCCACGCTCTCTACCTTGCACCCGCTCTTCAGCACCCGGAAGAAGTCTTCGATGCGCCACCTCTTCAGGTATATAATCCAGCATCCGGACCGCATCCGCGGCCGTCTTCAGCTCCATACAGGTGAGCAGCACCCGCTCCAGCGGCTTCTCCTCCCCGGGCGGATTCGCTTCCCGCACGTGCACGCCCCAGAGACTGACCGGATCGGCCTGCCCTCTCGGATCCGGAAGCTCCACCCTCTGGCAGCGAACCTCCGCTGTGGCCTTCCGGTGGCTGCGCGCAGCACGGGCCTTGCGACGCGAGGCCTTCGGACGCGGCGTCACGCGCGAGATCTCGATCGTGCTGGCCCCGGAAACTCCCTTCAGGCTCGCAAACAGGTTCTTGCCATCTGCCAGTGAGCGGTCATGTCTGGCGCGCACCGGCACATGTGCCTGCTGCATCGCGCGCTGCTGGTCATACAGCGAAAGAGTGTCCGCCTCCCGGTCCATGATCAACACCACGAGCGCCTTGCGAGAGAGCACCCTCCGTGCCTCGCATGCATCCTCAAACCCGTCCAGCCACTGCTCCGTCCTGGGCGCTTCCGGACCCTCGGTTGGATCCTCATAGCTGCAGCGGAGCACGCCCAGCGGCAAACCATCCTCCGTCAACGCCATCGTCTTGTGCAGCGGTAGACCCAGCGTCTCTGTCCCGATCTGATTGCTGCCAGTTATCCGCAATCCCTCACAGACCGGACGCGTATCATAGCGCAGTCTGGTGCCATCCTGCACGCAGCGCACCACTTTCTGGCTCCGCATGCGCTCTATCGTGCGCTCTCGGTGCGGCGCCAAGATGTTCTCCGGCGTCACCTTGTCCTTCTTGCTCTCCAGAAACCGGTAGTGGCCCTTCACCGCGGCCGCATCATGGCTCGTATGGGCCACGATCGAGCCGCCCACCACGTCCGCAAGCATGGAAGCACTCTCTACCAGACGTGCCGACAACCGGGCATCCTTCAAGGGCGCTCCTCCAAATTCTGTCTCGGCCCAGGTATCACTTGAGAGTCCATCGTGAGGCAACCTTACCGGAGGTGTCTCCACATGGTTTACGCCCAGACGCCTGCACCAGCTAAGGTCCAGCTCGTAGACATTCAGTGCCTTGGCCGGTTCCGGCTCCCAGCCCGGCCCGGGCCTGCCCCCGGCCGTCTGGCCTATATGCACGAAGCCCGCCACCTTGAAGCACGTACCCGCCTTTTCCGGCGCCACGTAGGTCTCCACCACCCATGGACGGTAGCCGTAGCGCCTTCCCATGGCAGAAGGAAGCTGCCCGAGCACGCGGCCCAGCTCATGACTGGCCAGATTCCTGCACGGCACCCGGACCAGAAAGCGGCCTAGACACACCAGGTGGTGCTGCCAGGCCCGGCGCTGCGCTTCGCTCCAGGCCTGATAACGCTCCCGTCCGCCAGTCGAAGCGCCGAAGCCGAAAACTCCGCGGCCGCCAGATAGGCGTAGTGGCTGAATATCAAATAGCGCACCTGCGCTCCCACGAATGTCGTTGTACCCCGGGGATGCTCATGGTGCATGAACGTATTCCACAGTGCACGCTGCGCGTCATTGTCCACCACCTCCAGCGCCAAGTCCCCAATCTCGTCCAGCGTCTGAGGCACATCTTCCGGCAACGGCACGGCCACCGACAGCAGGCGGGACTCTTTGCCTCTGGCACGGCCGTTCAGCGGAGCGGGCAGCGCTATTTCGCCACGCTTCTCCAGCCTGGAGAGTGCCTTCGTGCACGTGGACACCTGAGTCTTCCCGAAGACATCGAAAAAGCCGAAGCGCGCGCACACGCGCTGCGCTATGGCCGTGCGATTGTTCAGACTCCGATCGCTGAGCACTTGCGCCAGAACGTCTCGGGAAGCAGGCGCGCTAAGCGTCCACAAGATCAGGTTCTGCTGGAACATGCCGTGAAACTACACAGCATGACTCCGAATGTTAGAAGACGAATGTGGGCAAACGGCAGAGCTAGGCCCCCGCTGCTACGGCAGACCCAGCTGCTTCATGGCATCCTGCAGCAGGCTGTCCACCACGTCTTCCGTTTCCGCCTCGGCATAAAGTCGAAGCAGCGGCTCCGTGCCGGATGGCCGCACCAATAGCCATCCCGAATCCAGGATGTGCTTGAAGCCGTCCAGCGTATCCATGCGCCTGACCGGCATGCCTGCAAGGTGGCGAAGCCCTCCCTGCACTTGCAGTTGAAGCAGCACTGCTTCCTTCTTGGGCGTACGCACATCCCGGCGCCGATACGAGTGCGGACCGAATTCCTCCTGCAGCTCGGCTACCAGATGTGAGAGCCTGATGCCCCTGGCGGCCATTAACTCCGCAAGAAGAAGCCCAGCATAGATGCCGTCCCGATCCGGAATGTGCCCTTTGAAGGCAATCCCGCCGGATTCCTCGCCCGCAATCAAGGCTTCGCCCCTGGCCATGTACGGCGCCATGTGCTTGAAGCCAATGGGACAGGTCACGACCGGCAAACCATAGGCACTCCCCATGCTGTCCAGCATGCCGGTCGACGATACAGTCTTGACGATCGTCCCCGAAAGACCGCGCGACTGGTGCAGGTACTTGGTAAACAGCGCCAGCAGCATCTGCGACGACACCACCGAGCCTTGCTCGTCGACAACCCCAATGCGATCCGCATCACCATCGTTGGCAATGCCCACCGTACGCTGTCGCTCCACGACCGCGCGAGCCAGCGCCGCCAGGTTGCGTTCCGTGGGCTCCGGCACGATGCCGGCAAAACCAGGATTGGGACCGCTGCGGATTTCGGCTACCGACGCGTGGCCTAGCAGATCCGCAAGGCAGCCTCGCGCCGCCCCATACATCACGTCGTGTACCACGCGTACTTCGGCCCTGCGGACGGCTTCCAGGTCGAACAGCCCCCCTACATGCTCCAGATATGCCGCCCGGATATCCCGCACCTCTACGCCGCCACCGGGCGCATCCTGGCGCTTGCCGCCGAGGCCCATCAGGAGCTCTATCTGGACCGTGGTCTCGTCTGCAACCGGGATCCCGCCCGCGGCCTTGATCTTGAATCCGTTATACTCCGGGGGATTGTGACTCGCCGTAATGATCACCCCGGCATCGAGCCCGAGATCCCCCACCGCCCAGCTTATCGCGGGCGTGGGAGTGATGCCGCGTGCGAGCACCACCTCTACACTTTCGGAAGCTAGGGTTTCGGCTGCGTAGC
>CAZXEU010000171.1:0-20155 GCA_964639665.1 uncultured Rhodothermaceae bacterium
CAAGACGGCCATTGCCGAGGGACTCGCCATGCGCATTACGCAGCGCAAGGTATCCCGCACGCTTTACGATAAGCGCATCGTCACGCTTGATCTTGCCGGGCTGGTCGCCGGCACCAAGTACCGGGGCCAGTTCGAGGAGCGCATGAAGGCGGTAATGAATGAGCTCGAGAAGACGCCCGATGTCATTCTCTTCATCGACGAGCTGCATACCATTGTGGGAGCCGGCGGCGCTTCCGGCTCGCTCGATGCCTCGAACATGTTCAAGCCCGCTCTCGCGCGAGGAGAAATCCAGTGCATCGGAGCCACTACGCTGGATGAATACCGCCAGTACATAGAAAAGGACGGAGCGCTGGACCGCCGCTTCCAGAAGATCATGGTGGATCCTTCCACAGCCAGCGAAACGGTCGACATCCTGTTCAAGATCAAGGACCGCTACGAAGAACACCATGGCGTCTCGTACACGGATGATGCCCTGCGGCTTGCCGTCGCACTTTCAGAGCGCTACATCACGGATCGCTACCTTCCCGACAAGGCCATCGACGTCATTGACGAGGCAGGGGCCCGCGTTCACCTGGGCAACATCCGGGTGCCGCAGGTGATTCTCGAACTGGAAGAAGAGATCGAGGCGACGCGCCAGGAGAAGACCCACGTGGTCAAGAGCCAGCGCTTCGAGGAAGCTGCCCGGCTCCGGGACAAGGAGAAGAAGCTCCTCGAGCAACTTGCCGATGCCAAGCGTGATTGGGAGACCACCGCGGAGAGTGAAGTCCACGCCGTCACGGATGTGGATATTTCCGAGGTAGTGGCCATGATCACGGGCATACCCGTGGACAGAATCGCGGAGCCGGAGCAGATCAAGCTCATGCAGATGGAAAAGGCCCTCTGCAAGCGGGTTATCGGCCAGGACGAACCCATTGCAAAGCTGGCCAAGGCCATTCGGCGCACCCGCGCCGGACTGAAGGATCCGCGCCGCCCCATCGGCAGCTTCATCTTCCTTGGCCCCACGGGCGTGGGCAAGACGGAACTGGCCAAGGTGCTGACCGAATACCTCTTCGATACCGAAGAGGCGCTCGTGCGCGTTGACATGAGCGAATACATGGAGAAGTTCTCCGTGAGCCGCCTGGTCGGCGCACCACCGGGTTATGTGGGCTACGAAGAGGGCGGGCAGCTAACGGAAAAGGTACGCCGCAAGCCTTACTCGGTCGTTCTCCTGGACGAAATCGAAAAGGCTCACCCGGACGTTTTCAATGTCCTCTTGCAGGTGCTGGATGACGGCATACTGACCGACGGCTCCGGGCGGAGGGTAGACTTCCGCAACACGATCATCATCATGACGAGCAACATCGGGGCTCGGGACATCAAGAATATTGGCAAGGGCATCGGATTTGCCCAGTCCCAGGAAACCTTCAGCTACAAGGTGATGAAGAGCACCGTTGAAGAGGCGCTCAAGCGGGTATTCAATCCCGAGTTCCTCAACCGTGTCGACGACGTCATCGTGTTCCATTCGCTTGAGAGAAAGCACATTTTCGAGATTATCTCACTGATGACGAAGGACTTGTTTGAAAGGGCCACGAGCATGGGCATGGAGCTGGTGCTGGAGACGTCAGCGAAGGAATTTCTTGTGGGCAAGGGCTTCGACGTCAAGTTTGGCGCGCGTCCGCTCCGCCGAGCAATCCAGCGCTACGTCGAGGATCCCCTTGCCGAGGCCATTCTTAGCCAGAATCTGAGCGAAGGGGACCACATCAGCGTATCATTCGAGGACGGGGACGAGCTTAAGATCGAAACCCGAAAGCTGGACAAGGAAGCCTCTCCGGAAGAGGGTGCGGTAGATTAGTAGTCATCCAATTTGTGCAGCGCGCGCCGGCGTATGATCGTCCGCCGGACAGGCCATGATCGAACGAATTGCCGTTGTGGGCATGGGCCTCATTGGAGGCTCCCTTGCCCTGGCATGGAAGGAGCGGCGGGAAGACCTCACGCTGGTGGGTCATGATGTCCCCGATGTCCTCGAAAAGGCCGTGCGCAGGGGGATGATCGACCACGCCGCCGCTTCGGTGCAGGACGCCGTGTGCGGAGCCGACCTGGTGGTTCTGTCCGTGCCCCTAGACGCCATGCGCCCCTTGCTGGAGCAAGTGGCGCCACACCTCGAACCCGGCGCCGTGGTGACGGACGTGGGCTCGGTTAAGATGCCCGTCCTCCGGGAAGCAAGGCGCTTGCTGCCACGCGCCAATGCGTTCGTGGGAGGCCATCCCATGGCTGGCTCGGAAAAGGGCGGCATTTCGAGTGCCGACGCATTCCTTTTCGAAAACGCGGCCTACGTACTCTGTCCGCCGCTAGGCCAGGAAAGCGAGCCTTGGTTGGAACAGTACGCCCCGCTGGTCGAGGTGATAGAAGCCACGGGTGCGCGCGTGTTTCCTCTTGCCGCAGAATTGCACGACCGCATTGCCGCCAGCATCAGCCACCTGCCCCAGATCGTGGCTACGGCTCTCATGAGGCTTGTGAGCGAACAGCGGGACAAGGCCTTCACGCAGCTGGCCGCGGGAGGCTTCAGGGACATGACCCGGATTGCCTCCTCTCCCTTTGCCATGTGGGATCCCATCCTGGACGCAAACAGGAAGCCGATAATGGATGCTCTCAGTGCTTTCGGGGATATACTCTCGGAGTATGCACGAGCGCTGGAGCGTAGGGATTCCGGTACGCTGTGCCGGGCTTTTGCTGCCGCGCGCAGCCTTCGGGATGCCATCCCAAGGGACAGCCGGGGCTTTCTGTATCCGCTGAGCGACATTTACGTCTACGCCGAAGACAAGCCCGGCGTACTGGCCCATATTACAGGCACCCTCTTTCAGGACGGCATCAGTATCAAGGACATCGCACTGCTGCGTATTCGGGAAGGTACGGGAGGCGCATTTCGGCTGAGCTTCGAGAACGATCAGGTGGCGGAGGCCGCCGTCGTGTCGCTGGGCAAGGCCGGGTGCCGCGCCCAAAGACTCTGAAGTCACCATGCGCAAAACCATCCTCCATTCCCGCCACCTGGCACTGGGTGCCCGCATGACAGATTTTGCAGGATTTGCCATGCCGCTGCAATATAGCGGCATCGTGGACGAGCACATGGCCGTGCGGTCCGCCGCCGGACTGTTTGATGTCAGCCACATGGGCGAGATTTTCGTTCGAGGGCCGCAGGCCTTCAGCTTCGTGCAACACCTGGTAACCAATGATGTGGGCCGGCTGGTCGATGGCGCCGCGCTGTACACTGTCATGTGCAATCAGGAAGGGGGCGTTCTGGACGATCTGCTTGTGTACAGGCTAAAGAGTGATGCCTATCTGCTCGTGGTAAATGCCGCAAATACGGCCGCAGATTTCGCGTGGATGCAGGCAAACAACCCGATGGATGCTGAGCTGTACGACACGTCGGACCTTATCGCGCTCGTTGCGCTGCAGGGACCGCGTTCCGCCGAGATCCTGGCGCTGCTTACGAATCTGGATGTGACCGGGCTGGCCTTCTATCGCTTCTTGCGTCCGGCGCCAGGCTCGTTTCTGGGCTGCGAAAAGGCCATCATATCGCGGACGGGATACACGGGAGAATTCGGTTTCGAGCTCTACTGCGAGACCGCAAGTGCGCCCCGCGTCTGGGACGCAGTGCTCGAAGCAGGCAAGCCTCTGGGCCTCCGGCCTGCCGGACTTGGCGCCCGGGATACGCTCAGGCTGGAAAGCGGCTTCTGCCTTTACGGCCAGGACCTGACCGCAGAGACCAATCCGTACGAGGCGCGGCTTGGCTGGGTGGTTAAACTGGAAAAGGGAGCGTTCATCGGCCACAGCGCACTGCGCGATGCGAAGGAGCATGGCGCCTCTCGTCACCTGGTGGGCCTCCTTGCCCTGGAGCGCGGCATACCGCGCCCGGGGCAGCGCGTCTTGTCGGCAGATCAGCGTGTGGTCGGCCGCATTACGAGCGGCAGCCAGTCGCCCGTATTGCAAAAGGGTATCGCCTTGGCGTACGTTCAGCGCGGGCATACTGCCGTCGGCGCGGAACTGGTCGTCATGGGGCGTCGTGGCCGAAACCTGGCCGTACGCGTAGTGCGCCCGCCGTTCAACAAAGGCTGAATCAGTCTGCCGGTGTCTCCATGCCAAGTCGCAAAAAGAAAAAGACCAAGACAGAGGGCCGAAAAAGGCGCCGCCTGGCAGAGGTAGCGGGGATCCTGGTCATGGTCGCCGGAGCCCTCCTGACGCTCGCCGTCATCTCCTATGCGCCCGCGGACGATGCCATTGTCCGTGACAACACCTTCGGCGAAATCCTCTTTCCGGCCAGTGAAGAAGAGGTAGCCAATGCTTTCGGAAGGGCCGGAGCCTTTCTGGCCCTGATGCTGGTGCCCGGGTTTTTCGGCTATGCGACTGTCCTGCTGACGCTGCTGACCATTCTGTGGGGCTACGTTCTTCTGCGCCACCGACGGCCTCGGAAACTTTGGCGCATTACCCTGGTGGCGCTGGTAACCATGGTCGTGGGGGCCAGCCTGCTGGACTGGGCAGGGGTCGTGGCGCAGGCGGACATGGGTGCCTGGTCGGGCGCTTTGGGGGCAGGACTGTCGGACTGGGCCCGATTGGCCTTCGGCACCTGGGGCGCGCTGGTTCTCCTCTTGCTGGTGGAAGCAACCATGCTGTTTTCCCTTGCCGACCGTGACATTCAGCGGTCCCTGGACGGCATCGAGAAGATAGGGCCGGCGCTAAGGCGCGCCGCGGCCGCAGCGGGCAATGCCTGGAAGGAGCGCCGGCAGAAGCTCCGCGACCGGGCCGCACTAGAACGCACGGCCGAGAAGCGAACCTGGGAGGAGCTGGAACCGGGCGAAGCCTCTGCTGCCGAGCCCGAAAGAACCAATGTGAACGCTGAACGCCCTCCGGACGGCCCCCATCCCGCGCAGGCAACGGCGGACAAGCCGGAGACGCGCCCGGACAGTGGCAGCGAGCCCGATGCTTCCGTAGCCAGTGTCACGTTAACCGTAACCGGGCAAATCGACGAGGAAAGGGCCGACGATATTGCTCGCGACGGCACGGACGCCGCCGTTCCGTACACTTTTCCCTCGATCGACCTGCTCCAGGTGCCGGATGCAGACGGCCACGTCATCGACTACGAAGAACTGGAGGAAAACAAGCAAAAGCTGCTGGACAAGCTGGCCGTCTACAAGATCGAGATCACCAACATCAACGCCATTGTCGGCCCGACGGTCACGCTGTACGAGCTCACGCCAGCGCCCGGCGTAAAGATCAGCCGGATCAAGAGCCTGGAAGACGATGTCGCCATGGCCATGGCAGCGCGCGGCATTCGCATGATCGCGCCCATACCGGGCAAGTCGGTCGTTGGCGTCGAAGTTGCCAATCGCCACCGAGAGCTGGTACGGCTTCACTCCATACTGGGAACCGCCAAGTTCCGCGATGCGAAGATGGAATTGCCGGTGGCCCTAGGCAAGACCATCGAGGGGGAGGTCTTCCTGCAGGACCTGGCCAAGATGCCCCACCTGCTGATTGCCGGCGCTACAGGCTCCGGCAAGTCCGTCGGCATAAACACACTGATCGGAGGCTTGCTGTACTCCTGCCATCCGGAAAACCTGAAGTTCGTGATGGTGGACCCCAAGAAGATCGAGCTTCAGCAGTACCGTGCGCTCTACGAGCACTACCTGGCCGTGCCACCTGATGGGGACGAGGCCATCATCACGGAAGTAGCCGACGCGCTGGAGGTGCTCAAGGCATGCGAGCGGGAAATGGAGTGCCGATACAACCTGCTCTCGGACGCGCGCGTGCGCGGCATCAAGGATTACAATCAGTACTTCCGCGAAGGCCGGCTCAATGCCGAAAAGGGACACAAGCACCTGCCGTACATCGTGGTCATCGTGGACGAGCTTGCGGACCTCATGATGACAGCGGGCAAGGACATCGAGGCGCCCATTGCACGCCTTGCCCAAATGGCACGGGCAATCGGCATCCACCTGGTCCTGGCCACGCAGCGTCCCTCCGTGGACGTGATCACGGGCCTGATCAAGGCCAATTTTCCGTCCAGGGTAGCATTCCAGGTAGCCTCCAAGTTTGATGCACGCACCATCCTGGACCAGAACGGCGCGGAACGCCTGGTCGGCAACGGCGACATGCTCTACATGAGCGGCAGCCGGCTCATGAGGCTGCAGGGTCCTTTCGTGTCCGTATCCGAAGTGGATGCCCTGATGGACTACATCAGCGCCCAGCCCGGCCCGGGGCCGTACATGCTCCCCGAACCTGAGGAAGACGCCAACTCGGGCAGCACGGCATCCGGGCCCGAGCCCGGCGACGATATTGACGAGCTGTTCGAGGAGGCCGCGCGCATCATCGTTCGCAGCCAGCAAGGGTCGGTTTCGCTGCTGCAGCGCAAGCTTTCAGTCGGCTACACGCGGGCCGCAAGAATTGTCGACCAGCTGGAAGATGCGGGTATCGTGGGAGCGTTTGTAGGCTCCAAGGCACGGGAAGTGCTTGTGCCTGATGAATTGGCTTTAGACCAACTACTGAAGAACTAGACCGGCAAACACGTCATGACCAATTCGACGCCCCCCCTCGTGGGCATAGTAATGGGCAGCGATTCCGACCTGCCCGTGATGCGCAAGGCAGCAGACATCCTCGCCTCGTTTGACGTTCCCTTCGAATTGCGCGTCATGTCCGCGCATCGAACGCCGGATGAGGCACACACCTACGCGAAGACGGCCCACACGCGGGGCCTGAAGGTGCTGATAGCCGGGGCTGGCGTGGCTGCGCACCTGGGAGGCGTCATGGCGGCGGGCACTCCGCTCCCGGTGCTGGGTGTTCCCATCGCCTCCGGTGCGCTGAAGGGCCTCGACGCCCTCCTTGCCACGGTGCAGATGCCCAGTGGCATTCCGGTCGGGACGCTGGCCATCGATGGTTCCAAGAACGCCGCGCTGCTCGCGGTGCAGATCCTGGCCACGTCTGACCGGCACCTCCTGCAGCGCGTATTGGATTACAAGGCTGCCATGGTTGACCAAGTGCACGCCAAGAACGCACGCGCACAGGAAGAAATGTCGCGCTAGCGACCCTTACTCTTCCAGAAACAGGTCCCGTTGCCGCGTGGCAGTACCTCTGCCAATGTTGTCCCGCACGCGGAGCTCGAGCTCGTATAGACCCATCGCTTCCTGGCTGGCGTCCAGAATCTGGTAAAGCGCTTCGTCCGTGCTGGTGCCACTCCCATGGTAGCTCACGGAAACACCGGCATCGCCTCCGCCGATTACGGCATCCACCAGCCGCCTGACACCTGTCTTCTCGTCCTTGGGCGTGAGCGTGATTTCCACGTCGTAGTCCGTGTTGCCGTCCTCATCCAGTACCAGCCCGTAGATCTCGAAATAGAGGTATATGGGCCATTCGGTCGCATAGACCGGCCAGGGGGCCGGAAGGATGGACAGCCCCTCGCGCACGATTTCGTTGTTGCCCAGCGGGGTGCCGTCCGGAGAATCCGTGACGCGGTATGCCAGCAGCATGTCGCTCAGCGCCACGTCCTCACCGCTGAAGTCGTCGACTGTAATCTCGCGGCGCTGCATGGCGACGGTCTGCCCGCTGACGGTCTCGAATTCCAGGCTAAGGTCATGGTCACCCGGCGGCGCCTGCATTTGCTTGGTGTCTATCCAGAGGCTCTGCTCCCGGAAATCCATTACCTGGTCGGTGCGCAGTCCGTACAGGCGATTCCTCCTTTCGACGAGCATGTCCCGCTCCGCACTTACGAGAAACGTCCCGGTATTGGCCGTTATCTCGATCATGTCCTCGGATGGATCGAAGTCGTTGATGGGAATGCCATAGTGAACGTACAGGGTGGACGTACCCGGCTCCTCCCCCTTGAATACGGTAGACTGGAACGGAAGCTCGATCTGCCGTCCCGGCGCTTCGTACTCGTACAATTGGGGCGTGCGATTGAAGGTTTCCTTTGCCTTGATCTCGTAGTCATTCTGCCACGTGGTCAGCTGCGTGGCAGAAACCTCTGCGGGAGGACTGTAGAGGCGGTACTCGCCATTGCGAAACGGATCCTCGAATACGAAGCGAAAAGTGCCGTATTCCCAGATGTTGTACGTGTTCAGTTCCTCGAATGCCTCTCGTGCCGTGGACAGCACTGAGCCGAACGAATTCGCGCCTTGTACGGCCAGACCGGAAGTTGCAAGTCCTACGTCGTCCGCACCATCCACAGTGGCCGCAATGGCGCCCACCAGCGTAGTGCGCGCCGAAAAAAGACCGGACTCGCTCGGAACCAGGACGACGTCCGCCGTGGGGCGCCCGTAGCGGGCCAGGATGCGGCCGCGCTCCGTTTCCCACCCCCGCAGGTTCAGTCCTTCGGAGCCATAAAGCAGGTCAGCCTCGGTAAGCCGCACATAGTGCTCCAGCTTGCGCTCGTTATAGGGAGTAAGGTAACGCGGGTCCTGGCTGGTCCAGAAGCGGGCATTGAAGGCAACCGGATCCCGTTCGCGAAGCTTGCGCTCGTCAAGCGAAAGAAACAGGTCAATATCCTCGTAGGCCGTCACCTCCCACGCCGCCATGTATTCGAAGGCCCTGAGGAAGCTGTTGTCGGCGGCGTTCAGATCATCCAGCTCGTATTGCACGAGCCCGAGGTAGCGCCAGAGGTCAGGATCTTCCGGAAAGAAGCGTTCCATTTCCTGCAGCATGACAAGGGCGTCCTCGTACTCACCCTTGAGCACGAAAATCTGCATCATCTCGTCATAGACGCTGCGCCTTCGCGGATCTACCTCCAGGGCCTTCTGAAGATGCCCTATTGCGCGCTCATACGCCCGGTCTGCGCGACCACTGAGGTCGGCAACCGGCACTCCCAGATCCTTCAACGCTTCAAGGTCGAACCTGTCACTCAAGAACACTCCCTCTCCCACACCTTGAAACACATTGGCACCAATGTTGCCCTCGACAAACTGCTGTTCGAGAAGCTGGTCTATCGAGGTTCCCTCTTGATCCGGTGCCAAAAGGCCCTGGATGGGCGCCTGGTCGGCTACCCGCGTCGTCCCCTGGTAGCCATAGTCCAGCGTAGGCAACATGATAGCGTTGCGGTACCGCCAGAAGTCGCGAATATTGACCAGCCCCAGCTCCTCGTGCGCAAATGCATTATCCGGATCAAGATTCAGGATCTTTCGCGACACCTCAAGCCGGCGCGCCTCCTTGAGGCGTTCGGAAACGAAGTTCCAGGACTCCGTGCGGAGCTGCTGAAGCCGTCCCACGAGGAATTCAACATTCTCGGGTTCCAGTTCGAGCGCCCTGTCCAGCGACCGCCTCGCCTTTCTGTCGTCCTTCAGCGGCGTTTCAAAGTACACGCGCGCCACCAGGAAATGAGCTTCGGCATTGCGCGGATCCTCGGACGCGACGCGTTCGAAGATGCGTGCAGCATCTACGTATCTCGCCTCACGAAAAGCCTGGCGTCCGGGCTCCAGTGGATCAGTCTGCTGCGCCGCGGCCAACAAAGGCACCCAGGCGGCTATCAGTATCGTGACCAGTCGTCTCATTGCAAAATTGAGGTGTCAGACGTAATTACGCGTGCGGGCTGCACCGGGTTGCGCTAGTAAACTATGCGGGCGAACTTGCGTTTTCCCACCTGGATAACAAACGGCGCCCGGGCCGGGAGATCCAGCACCAGGCGCACATCTTCGACCTTGCTGCCGTCTATGGCCACGCCCCGCTGCTCGATCAGGCGCCGAGCCTCTCCATTGGAGGCGGTTAGGCCCGCCTGCGTCAGAAGTGACAGCACGCCAATCGTGCCGTCCGGGGCCTCCGGCCTGTAATCGCGGACATTCTCGGGGACGCCGCCCCGGATAACCGTGCGTTCAAAATTGCTGCGTGCGGAATGCGCCTCGGCGGGTCCATGGTACATCCGCACGACGCTGTGTGCAAGGTCATGCTTTGCATTGCGCGGATCTTCTTCTGCATACGCCTTCAGGCGCGGAAGTTCACGCGTGTCAGCATCCGTCGCCAGCTCGAAATACCGGTAGATGAGCGCATCCGGCAGAGACATGATCTTGCCGTACATCTCGTTTGGCTCCTCGCAGATGCCTACGTAGTTGTTCAGCGACTTGGACATCTTCTCCCTGCCGTCAAGCCCTTCCAGGATGGGCAGCAGCATACAGACCTGCGACGGCTGTCCATGGTGCCGCTGCAGCGAGCGCCCGACGAGCAGGTTGAATTTCTGATCCGTGCCTCCCAGTTCCACGTCCGACTGCGTGACCACCGAATCCTGCGCCTGGGCAAGCGGATACAGCAGTTCGTGCAGCCCGATGGGATCATCACGATCCAGACGCCCTGCGAAGTCCTCGCGTGCGAGCATCTTGGCCACGGTAAAGGTGCCCGCCAGTTGTACCACCTGGCGAAAGTTCATTTTCTCGAGCCACGAAGAATTGTAGACGATTTCAACGGTGTCGGGATTGAGTATCCGGGAAGCCTGTTCGAAATAGCTCCTGCCGTTTGCGCGTGTTTCCTCGAGCGTTAGCGGCGGTCGCGCTTTGTTCCTGCCCGAGGCATCGCCGATCATTCCCGTAAAGTCTCCGATGATCAGCACGGCCCGGTGTCCGAGATCCTGAAACTGGCGCAGCTTCCTGAGCACGACGGCGTGGCCCAGGTGCAGATCCGGACGGCTTGGATCACAGCCCAGCTTGACAACTAGCGCCGACCGCGACTCTTTGGAGGTGCGGAGCTTTGCCTCCAGCTCCGTTTCCGAGATAATCTCCGCTACACCCCGGCGCAGGTGCAGCATCTGCTCTTCAACGGAAGGAAACATGACAGTGTGTGGCATGTGCTTCAACGTACGGGATTGCCAGCGCAACCCCGATGTTCTTTTGTTGGCCGAGTCCAACGGCCAAGGCCCAGGTAAAAATCCGCGTCATGTCGGAGTGCCTGATTTGCTCCTTCTACGGCCCCGATCATCGCAACAATCGTGCCGCGTTCGGGCGACCGGTTCAATTGCGCCCCCCTCCGGTCACGGAGCCCGTGCACGGCCCGGTGCCCGTCATTGAAGCTGTCCGAACACCCCCCTGCCGCGAGTGAAGGCGTCATGCAGCAGCCGGATTCGCCTTTTGACACCGCCGGGGCTCCGTAGGGTTCTGCCCCCAGCCCCCGGTCACGCGTTAGTGGATTCCCTGCCATGCCGCTTACGCGTGTGCTCCAGCTGCCGCCGCACGTCGCGCTCGGCAATATCGGCACGCTTGTCATAGAGACGCTTGCCGCGCGCCAGTCCGATTTCCAGCTTAGCCCGGCCTTCCGCAAAATACATCTGGAGCGGAACAAGCGTAAATCCCTTCTGCTCCACTGCCTTGCGAAGTCGTCTGATCTGCCGCTTGTGCAAGAGAAGCTTCCTGGGCCGAACCGGCTCCGGTTCAGCGTCAGTCGCGTGGCTGTACGGCGTGATGTGCGCACCAACCAGGAACGCTTCCCCCCTTTCAATCCGGCAGTATGCCTCTGCCAGGCTAGCCTGTCTCTGGCGCAGTGACTTGACCTCGGATCCGGCGAGTACCAGTCCGGCCTCCAGCGTCTCCACAATCTCGTACTCACGCCGCGCACGTCTATTCGATACGATTACCTGTCTACCCATCCTCTGCTCCCTGACCACGGGCTTGCCACCAGGGTCCTTCAGAATCGGAAGGCGAATACAGTGGCAGCGGAGACAGCTCTTGGATCAGACCCTCGTAATACATCTGATCCGTCAATTCCGTGAGCCCTGCGACGGCGATATCGTCCATCTGCATTCGAAGGCTTTCGGCAAAAAAGCGGCGCTCGCGCTCTTTCCCGCTTCTACGGGCCCAGACCAGGGCATGGCTTTCGGCATCCCGCGCAAGCTCTGCAATCCGCCTAGCCATGGAAGGCGTGGCCGCGCTACGCAGCGTGGCAAAAAGCCCCCACACCATGGGGTACTGCGCAAGCTCGAACCATTCCTGGCCAAGGTCCAGCACCCGGTCAGCTGTGCCTTCCTTCACCCTGCCCACTACCAGACTCGCGTCAGTGTCCGTCCGGAGCGGATCTTCGCCTTCGGTGACGGGCACAAAGCCCGGCGCGGCGCCATAGTGCTCCCGGAGCACCACCCTTGCCATGAATGCTTCCTGGCGGCAGGATGGGTCGTAGGCCACCGTCCGAAGCGCATGCGCGTCGCGCCGCAAAACGATTGACGCCCAGGGGTAGGCCCACGAAGACAGTGCCGCATCCGGCATAACGGCCAGCATCTGCACCTCGCAGAGGACTGCCGTGCTGGGCACCAGCGCCACGTCGACCTGTCGCGTGCGCAGAAGATCCATCGCCCTGGCCGCCGTGGTCCGCTCCACAAGCATCTCCGATGCCGCGGCCTCCAGGCACCTGCATGGAGGAATGTCCCACAACGCCAGATGCATGTCAATGGATCTCGCGGCGGCGCTCCTTGATGCGGGCTGCCTTGCCCCTCAGGCCTCTCAGATAGTAGAGCTTGGCCCGCCTGACACGTCCTTGGCGCTTTACCTCCACAGTCGCAATCTTGGGCGAATGGTATGGGAAGATTCGCTCCACGCCTACACCGTTCGAGATTTTCCGAACCATGAAGCTCTTGCCGGCTCCACTGCCCTTGATGCTGATCACCACGCCCTGGAAAACCTGGATGCGCTCCTTTTGGCCTTCCACGACTCGAACATGAACGGCAACGGTATCACCGGCAACGAAATCGGGCAATTCCTTTTCCCTGAATTGCGTGGCTTCGACGAGTCTCATCAAGTCTTTGGGCATTGTATACCTCCTGTCTCTATGGCTGGCACTAAGGCTTCTGTGAATTTGGTAGCAGGTCCGGCCGCCGTTTTTCCGTCCTCGAAATCCGTTCGGTCTCCCGCCATCTGGCAATGCGCCCATGATCCCCGGAAAGCAGCACCTGCGGAACGGCCATACCTCGGAAGCTGGCAGGACGCGTATACACCGGGGCTCCAAGAAGGCCATCCTGAAAGGAATCGGATAGCGCAGAAGAGGCATCTCCCAGTACCCCCGGAATAAGGCGCACGACGGCATCCGCCAATATGACTGCAGCGAGTTCGCCGCTGCTAAGTACATAATCTCCAATGGATATCTCGCGCGTAACAACGGCATCGCGCACACGCTGGTCGATCCCCTTGTAGTGGCCAGCCACCAGGACGAGGCGGCGGCAGAGGGATAGCTCGTTGGCCACTTCCTGTGACAAGCGCTCGCCGTCCGGGCTCAGGAAGATGACGTCATTAATCTCTCCTTCGCTGCGCAGCGCGTCCAGGCACGCAAAAATGGGTTCCGGCTTGAGCACCATGCCACCGCCGCCCCCGTATGGGTAGTCATCGATCTGACGATCCGGGGCAAATTCTCGCAGGGCATGCACACGCACGTCTACCCTGCCGCCGACACGGCGGCAGATGCTGGCATCCAGCGCGCTCTGTGCTGCATCGGGCAATGCCACTACCAAATCAATGCGCATGTCAGTCCAGCATGCCCTCTATGGGCCGCACGATGACGCGGCCCTCAACCATATCCACGCCTTCGACAAACGCCGGCACGGCGGGGATGAGTGCGTCCTTGCCGCCCGGCCGCGCTACCACGAGTATGTCGCTGGCAGGGGCCGAGTAGATATCCTTCATGGTGCCCAGGACTTCATTGCCGGGCGTTGTAACCTCCAGTCCGACCAGGTCATGCAGGTAGTATTCGCCGGCTTCCAGCGGCGGCAGATCCTTGCGGTCCGCGTACACGTTCAGCCCTGCAAGCTCTCCGGCCCCCTCGGGGCTGTCTACCTCGCGAAAGCGAAAGAGCGCCGAGCGGCCCCGGCTCGTTACGTGCTCCCGGAGGCCTTCTACCTCGTAGACGGCAGCTTCTTCCGGACTCCTCCCCAGGAAAACGCGCCCCAGCTTCCCGTACCGGCTACAATCCGCAGCCTCGGGAACCATCTTGCATTCGCCACGCACACCGTGCGCCCGCGCGATCCGGCCAATAAGAAGCAATTCCACGATTTAATGCTCATTCGGCTGCGTCGGCCTGCGCCTCCGCTTCCTGGGCGGCCAGTGCTGCTGCAGCCGCGGCCTCGGCTTCCGCCTTGGCCTTCTTTTCCTCGGCCCGTCTCTGGCGCTCTGCGGCTTCCGCTGCCTCCCTTTTGGCAGCCGTTTCGGCTTCGCGCTCCAGCGAGGCTCGTCGCCGGTCCCCGGAGGTTACCTTTCGCTGCTGCCGGGCCCTCTCCCGGTGCCGCTCACGGTGGGCCTCCACCTCGCGCTGAATCTCCTCCTCACTGCTGCCCTTGCGTCGCAGATGCACGCCAAGCAGCACTCCCTCCCTGCTGAGGATACTCCGGACCGTCTCCGTTGGCTGTGCTCCAACCTGGAGCCAGTAGCGAACACGGTCTTCCTTCAAGGTCACGCGAGCCGGTTCCTCCAGGGGATAGTAACGTCCGAGATCTTCGATGAAGCGTCCATCGCGCGGGGACCGCGCATCGGAGGCGACCACGCCCCAAATAGGCCTCTTTTTGCGACCCATCCGGCGCAATCTGATCTTAACTGCCACGACTGCTGATGCTGTATTTGGTTTACGGAAAACTCGGCTAGCGGCGCGCGTGCATCAGTGCGCCAAGGTCGGGGGAACGCCCCTTGCCCATCATCTTGGACATCGTCTTCATCATTTTTCGCATCTGCTTGAATTGCTTCAGCAGCAGGTTCACGTCCCGTACAGCCATGCCGCTACCGCGTGCTATCCGGCGCCTGCGGCTGCTGTTGATGATGTCGGGGTTGCGCCTCTCCTTCATCGTCATGGAGCAGATCAGGGCCTCCACGTGCACCAGTGCCTCCTCCTCGAGATCTTCGTCCTTCACCGCCCGACCCGCACCCGGAATCATGCCCACTATGTCCGCGAGCGACCCCATAGACTTGATCTTCTGCAGCTGCTGGTAGAAATCCTCCAGATCAAACGACTGGCGCCGAATCTTGCGCCGGAGAACCTCTGCCTGCTGCTCGTCAAACTGTTCCTGCGCCTTTTCTACGAGCGATACCACATCGCCCATGCCCAGAATGCGACGCGCCATCCGGTCCGGATGAAACGGCGTCAACTGGTCCAGCTTTTCGCCGGTAGAGGCAAACTTGATGGGTTTGCGCACGACGGACCGAATCGACAGCGCGGCACCGCCACGCGCATCGCCGTCAAGCTTGGTAAGTACTACGCCATCGAAATCCAGCCGCTCGTTGAACTGCGTGGCCGTCTTGACGGCATCCTGACCCGTCATGCTGTCCACGACAAACAAGATTTCCGTCGGCCGAATCTGATCCTTGATGTCGCTGACCTCCTGCATCATGCGCTCGTCCACGTGGAGCCGGCCCGCCGTGTCAACAATTACGGTATCGCGCGCCGACCGTCTGGCAATTTGTACCGCCTCCGCGGCCACTCGTGGTGCATCCTGGACAGCCATGCCGTCGGCGTCCTCAATTGCATGTACCGGAACATCGATTTCGGAGGCAAGCTTCCTGAGCTGGTCCACTGCAGCCGGGCGGTATACGTCCGCGGCCGCCAGTAGTGGCGCGCTGCCCCGCGATGCAAGGTGCCGCGCCAGCTTTGCACAGAACGTCGTCTTGCCCGACCCCTGGAGACCAGCCACCAATATGACGGTAGGAGGCGCGTGGCTGGTCTTGAGCGCGCTGGAGGACCCTCCCAGAAGCTCCACCAATTCGTCGTACACGATCTTGACCAGCATCTGTCCCGGGGCCACAGACCGCGTTACCCGCGTTCCGAGGGCCTGGTCCTTGATGCGGTTGGTAAAGTTGCGCGCAACCTGATAATTTACGTCCGCCTCCAGTAATGCACGGCGAATCTCTCCCATGGACTTCGCCACGTTCACTTCCGTGATTCGGCCCTGGCCGGATAGCCCGCGAAGGGCTCCTTCCAGCTTTTCGGAGAGACTGGTGAACATCTAATCCTGCATTTTGGATAGAATAGCTATGATACGATCTAGTAAAGCGAATCGCAACAGCCTCAAGCGGTGCCATGCCCGCCGAGTTTGAAAAGCACAGGTTGCGCACCCGCTTCCGGACGTATCGCGCGAGCCTTGCCGAAGATGTCTACCGGCAGAAGTGCCTGGCCATTTGCGATCAGCTATCCAAGCTGCCCGAAATTGAGACGGCACGAACCGTACTGGTGTACTGGCCCATGCTCCAGCGGCGTGAAATCGACGTTAGACCGCTGATTGCCCGGATCGAGGGTAAACACATTGCGCTTCCTGTCGTAAATGATAGTGCGATGCATGCCGCGCCTTACACGTCCGCCTCCGTGCTCCGGCCCAACAGATGGGGCATACTAGAGCCCTGCGGGGATGACCGCGTGCCGGCTTGCGAGATAGAGGCCGCCGTGATACCTGCGCTGGGTGCCGACCGAAGGGGCCACCGGCTCGGATATGGCAAGGGTTATTTTGACCGCTACCTGCGCCGCGTAGACGCTCGGTTCATCTGTCCGATCTTCGACGCGTGCCTCCTGGATGCCCTTCCAGCTGAGCCACACGACATACCCATGCACGTTCTGGCATCGGAATCGACTGTTTTTCGCACTGCTGGATTCTGACACGTTTTTATGAGCCATTCCAAACGCAGCAGGCCAGGCACCGCCAGCCGTGCTGAGCAGCCCGCAGCCGTTATCAAGCAGGAGCAGCACGATGAGCTCGATCTGCTCTCGGAAGATGAGCTGGAAGAAATACTCTTCGACGAAGACGAAGGCCCTCGACGGGGGCCATTCAACCTGCCGACCATGGCGGGCCTGTCGCTCATAGTCGTCGGCCTTATCTACTTGCTGGAGCAGCTCAATGTGCTGAGCGGCTTCAGCCTGGCGACGCTGGTATCGTGGCTGCCCTGGATAGCGGGCGTGCTCATTGTATTGTTGGGCTTCGGAGTACTCTCCTGGAATCCGCAGAAAAAGTCGCGTCGCAAGAGCAGACGCCGCAGCAAGCGCGCACGCCGTCAGGCGCCGCAGAACCGTGAGGCCGCGGGTATTAAGTCAAGAAAGCGACTGCGCAAGTCGAGAGATAGAAAGATCGCCGGCATTTGTGGCGGCCTGGCAGAGTGGTTCAACCTGAGTCCGACGTTCGTACGTCTGGCCTTCATCATTGGTACGCTCCTGACTCCTGCCATTGGCCCTGTAGCCCTCGTGGCATACCTCGTTCTGGCGTTCCTGATGCCCAGCCAGGATGCAACAGGGGCAGGCAAAGACCGTAACGATTCAAGTAAGGCGGACATTCGCATCGACTCCAGGGACGTCAACATCAACATTTACAAGTAGGACAACCATGCCCCGAGGCAGACTGACCAAATCCACGCACGACAGGAAAATAGCGGGCGTGTGCGGAGGCCTTGCGGAATACTTCGAAGTGGATTCCACCATCGTCAGAGTTGTCTACGTCCTGATCTCCATCTTTTCTGCCGCGTTTCCGGGGTTGCTGGTTTATATCATACTCGCCTTCGCTCTACGCAAGGACGATTTCGTCTGACTTGCCCGCGTCGCCGGCTGTAGCCACGTGCAGTGCGTCCGGGTCGAGATGCATCTGGACGGCCTTCCGTACCTCCTCCAGCGTCACCCGGTCTATCTCCGCGGGGAACGTTCTAAGATATTCCGGAGGCAAACCGTGAATGAGGTGGCCGTGCAGCGCGCCAGCCAGGTGACCGCTGGTAGCCAGTCCCACCTTGTAGGCCCCGCATATGGTGTCCTTGCTGCGGCGCAGCTCCTCGGCCGAAGGCCCCTCTTCCACGAAACGACGAACCTGAGCCAGCGTGGCCTCCATGCCCCGGCGAAGGTTTTCCCTGCTCAGCGTTACCCCCACCACCCAGAAGCCGTGTACACCGGGTGCAAACCCGGCGAGCCGTGAATAGACGCCGTAGGTGAGGCCCATCTCGTCCCGTACCTTTCGCATAAGTCGGGCAGAAAAATTGCCTCCCAGAACGTGTATGGCCACCAGCAGCGGCATGTAGGAATCATGCTGCCGGTCCAGGGCCAGGGCATGCCCGAGGCGAACGTCCAGGCTAGTCTTTTCCGGAATGTGGACGTGCACCCTTCCCGGCGTAGTGGGCGCGGCCTTAGCGAGATGAGAGGGTGGCCCAGCATGGCCCGGCCAGGCGCCAAAGCACTCCTGAACGGCTCCTGTTATAGCACCCGTATCGAAGTCCCCGGCAAAGGCCAGCGTCATGTCGCGCGAGCCGAAATTCCGCGCGTGGTAGTCTCGCACCTGATCCGTCTCCACGTTCTCCAGCCACGACAGCAGCTCGGCCGCATCGGGCTGGAAGTGAAGGCTTTGGCGTTCGAATAGACAGCGCCGGAGTGCACCCATTGCCTGCGCCGACGTACTCTCCCGATCCTGCTCTATGCCCGCCGCCAGCTTGACCCTTTCTTTCGCGCATTCCTCCTCGGCGAACAAAGGGCTGGTCAGCATCTCGGCAAGCACGGCGAGCACATGTGGCACGTCGTCTTCCAGCGACCGGCCCTCGAGCGACACGCGCACCCCTTCCGAAGCAAACCCCGCCCGTGCGCCGCAGCTCTCAAGCGCTTCGGCAAGAGCAAACCGGTCCCGCTGGCGCGTGCCCTTGTCCAGGAGCGCCACGGCAAGGGCCTGCAGGTTCTTCTGCCCCGCGGCCACGTCCGGATTCGTCACGAACGAGCCGTGCCAGGATACCACGGACTCGGTATCCGCCTTGAGCATCCGAAGGGTGCAGGGCCCGACGCGGCGCTCTTCCACGCGCATGCTCACGGGGCCCCCCGACCCGTGTGCCATCCCACCGTGCGGCCGCTGTTGACCAGATACTTGCGCGCAACGCGCTGAACGTCATCCGGCTTGATCTTCTCGAGCCGCTCGCGCCACGTTGTATACAGCTTCCAGTCTCCCGCAGCGATAGCCTCGTTCAGCGATGCCGCAATGCCGAACGTACCGTCGCGGCTGTAGGCCTCGTAAGCCCTGAGCTGCTTCCTGGCCCGGGCAACCTCCGCCGTCGTGACACCGTTTTCCTGTATTTCGGCCACCACTTCAGAGATGGCGTGCTCCACTTCTTCGTGCGAGCGCCCCGGCACCAGCACGGCCACGATGCAAAACAGCCCCGGATCACGCAAATGCGGCGCTGAAGCGCTCGCCCCGGCTGTAAGGCCCTGATCGGTCAGCCGGCGCCACAATCTGCCGGACTTGCCGTGTGAGATGAGATGCGCCAGAAGATCCAGGGCCCCGGTGTCTTCGTGACAGGCTGGCGGAGCCTTGTAGGCCATAATGAGGGCAGAAACGTGCCCCGGGGAATCTGTCTCCATGCGTCGTTCGCCCCGTTGCACAGGCTCCAACGCCCGGGCCGGCACATCACGCTTCAACCTGCACCCGAGGCTGCCAAACCGATCGGCAATCAAGGCAAGTGTAGGCGCCGCATTGAATTCTCCAATCACACTAGCGACGGCGTTGTCCGGCCAGTAATAGGTATCGTAGAAGCTGCGAAGCGCCGGCGCCGTAGCTTGCTCGACATCGTCGCGCCAGCCCAGCGTCGGATGGCGATAGGCATGTTCGGCAAATGCCAGGCTCCATACCTGGCGGAAGAGGCTGCCCACGGGCTCGTTTTGCGCACGGTCCCATTCGTTCAGGATCACGGTCCGCTCCGCTTCCATGTCCTGCTCATCCAGGAGCGCGCCGCGCATGCGGTCCGCTTCGATTTCTATCGCCAGCGGCAGATGCTCCGTCGGCAGCGTCGCATAATAATTGGTCCGGTCCTTAGACGTCGTGGCATTGATCTGGGCACCTACCCGCTGCAAGACACTGAAGACCCCGGTCCCCTGGCGATTGTTGAACCGCCTGGTGCCCTTGAACATCAGGTGTTCGAGAAAATGGGTTGCGCCCGTCAGCCCGGGGCCCTCGTCGGCGCTGCCAACCAGGTAGGTTACCATGAACGTTACAACGGGCGCAATGGCTTTGTTGTAGGCAAGCACGCGTAGTCCGCATCCTTCCAGGACATATTCATCGATGCCGCCCGATTGGTCCGCGTGCACGAATCCCTCCATCAGTGCGCCTCCAACCAGTTGTTTCCCGACCGGATGTCTACCCTTATGCCCGTGGCAAGGGGAAGCGCCGTAGTCATTTCATGCTCGACAAGTCGCCGCACACTCTCTTCTTCCCCCGGCGCGACCTCGAATACGAGCTCGTCGTGCACCTGCAGTA
>CAZXEU010000172.1:0-34283 GCA_964639665.1 uncultured Rhodothermaceae bacterium
GGTTGCGCTGCCCCAGATAGGCCTCGATAGCTCCAGCGACACCCGCGCTGTCGGGCGGTCCGTCATAGTCGATGGTCATGTGCCCCAATTCTCCCGCAGCTCCGGTCATTCCGCGGAAGATGCGGCGACGGTAGATGATAGCACCGCCGACGCCCGTTCCCAGGGTAACCATAATGAAGGAATCGAACGGCCTCCCGGCTCCGTAGTGGGCAGAGCCCAGCGCCGCCGCGTTGGCATCGTTTTCCACGACGACGCGAAGGTCAGAGCCCAGTCTCCGGCGCAGCGCCTCGCTCAGGTCCACTACTGCCCATCCGGGAATATTGGGAGGATGGATGAGAGTGGTTCGATTCCAGTTTATCGTGCCTGGAGCCCCGATGCCAATACCCGCCAGCCTGCCGGCCGAATTGCCGGCCAACAGGAATTCGGAGATGGCGACAATCCTGTCCAGTACGTGCCCGGCACCGCGGGCCGCCTGGGTTTCCCTTGCTTCCGTCCGGATAAGGCCGGATGCCTGGCCCACCACGGCCGCCTTGATGTTTGTGCCGCCCAGGTCAATCCCTATGGCCAAATCCTGCATTTGGCTCCTATTCGGGCGGTGGTTCGGTTTCGAGCCGATAAACTAATTCTCCGGGTCGGCGCATGCCGTACTGTTCCCGGGCTATCCTTTCGATCATTTCGTCGGTCGGCGGCTCAGCCAACTCTTCCTTGAGGCGGGCTATTTCCAGGCGCAAAAGTGCGTTTTCCGCTTCAAGTTGCTCATACTCGGCTTGCCAGTCGATTCGCTTGCGCACGCTGTAGCTGTCAAAAAAGACAAACCAGACCACGGCAGCAATTACCAGAACGGCAACGACGGCCCGGCTCACGACACGAGATATGTTGCGGCCAATGGGCATGCGCTGTTCTACACGTGAAATGCGTGGCGGCCACGGTAGGCCGCCGCATCACCCAGCTGCTGCTCGATGCGCAGGAGCTGGTTGTACTTGGCCAGCCTGTCGCTGCGGCAGGCAGAGCCCGTCTTGATTTGGCCCGCGTTGGTGGCAACAGCCAAATCAGCAATGGTAGTATCCTCGGTTTCCCCCGAGCGATGACTGATCACGGCCGTAAATCCATGCCGGTGAGCAAGCTCGATCGCCCGTAGGGTCTCGGTAAGGGTCCCGATCTGGTTCAGCTTGATCAAAATGGAGTTTGCGGCGCGCTGGCGAATGCCTCTCTGCAATCGCTTGGTGCTGGTCACAAAAAGGTCGTCTCCTACCAGCTGCACGCGGTCCCCAATGGACCCTGTCAGCAGCGACCACCCTTGCCAGTCGTTTTCGTCCAGTCCGTCCTCTATCGAGATGATAGGATACCTTTCGGTCCACTGCGTCCAAAGGGCGACCATGTCTTCCGAAGACCGTTTCCGATCCGGATCACTTTTCCAGAATACGTATGCTCCACTTTCGTACATCTCTGACGCGGCGGGGTCGAGGGCAATATACACGTCCTCACCAGGCGTGTATCCGGCCCGCTCAATGGCCAGAAGAATAACCTCGACGGCTTCCTCGTTTGACGCCAGGTCAGGAGCGAACCCGCCCTCATCTCCGACGGCAGTACTGTATCCGCGTTCCTTCAATACCTTCTTGAGTGTGTGGAAGACCTCTGCTCCCATGCGCAGGCTTTCCGCGAAGGTGATTCCGCCGGTGGGCATAACCATGAATTCCTGCATGTCGACCCTGTTGTCGGCGTGGCGTCCTCCATTGATGATATTCATCATCGGAACGGGCAGCACATGAGCGTCGACGCCCCCTACATACCGGTACAATGGTAGCCCGACCGTGGAGGCGGCCGCCTTGGCCACCGCCAGCGATACACCCAGAATGGCATTGGCGCCAAGCCGGGACTTTGCGGGCGTGCCGTCAAGATCAATGAGGCGCTGGTCGATGCCGGCCTGGTCGAGTACGTAATAGTGCTTAAGTTCTTCAGCGATCCGGTTGTTAACATTTTCGACGGCCTGGTAGACGCTCTTGCCCATGTACACCGTTTCGTCGTGATCTCTGAGCTCAACCGCTTCATGTTCGCCGGTTGAGGCGCCACTGGGCACGGCTGCGCGACCCAGCACTCCCGCCGAAGTGAGGACATCCACTTCCAGCGTCGGGTTGCCGCGGCTGTCAAGGATCTGCCGGGCCACAAGTTGATCAATCAGAGCCATGTGTTCAATACTCAGGTTATATGTTTGGAGGCCGGAATCGCCACAGGCGGGATGTCAATCGAAAAGCACAACACAAAACAGGCCGGCGGCACCGCTGTAATTAGGATGCCGCCGGCCTGCATCTTACGATCACGTTCAGGACCTACCGCTGTCGCACCGTCGTTGTGCCGCTAATGGTCATGCCACGGCACGTGTACGAGACCGAAGTAGGTTCCCCGTTGGTCCATTTCTGAACGTAGAAAATATCCTCGGCCGTGGGGAATGCCGTTTTCATTCTAGCTGCACCAGCGCTGTCACCGGCTCGCTGGTACGCATCCGCAATGAGCCAGAACACGGCGGACTGCTCCCTGTCCTCCACGCCGCACCGGGCAGCTGCCGTGGCATAAAGGTCCGCAACGGCACGCAGCGCCGGGGAATAGTCCGGATCCAGGCTGCTTGCTTCCTGATAATAGCGGCGGGCTTCGGCATAATTTTCGAGCTCCTGCTGGGCGATACCCATGTTGTGCAGATCCTGCGGCTCCAACTCGACACCGGGCAGTTCCCTCAACTGGTTAAATACTTCGATAGCCCGGTCTGTATCGCCTTCTTCCAGGTACATGCGCGTCAGCATGCGGAGTACATCCGGTGTTGGATCCAGCGCCAGCACCTTGGGTGCCAGCTCAAGAAGCCTTCCGTGGTACCCCTCCTGTTCGTAGAGTTCGAACAGCTGCTGGATCACCTCCACGTTGGATTCGTCCTCGGCGAGTTGCTCCTCAAGAAATCCAATCTGCTCCTCCGGTGGAATGACCGTAAAGTACTTGCGCACAAGCATCTCAACGCCGTCTTCCTCGCCCCGCGTGTCGTTCAGCTCACGCAGCAGGCCAAGCGTTGCACCGATGTCTCCGTCCGAATAATGCCCGTTCAGAATCACGTCCAGGTAGTAGGGATCCAGGCGTGTTGGCTCCAGCCGGTAAGCATCTGCATATGCCGCTATGGCTTCGCCCTCCAGATCCGGAAGATCGGCCAGGTGCTCCTGGATAAAGCGCCCCTTGTTGCGAGTCCATTCGAAGGCGTCGATCTCGCCGCCCAGTCCCAGGATCACAGGTACAACGCGATCAAACTGGACCAGGGCGGAATCGTACAGCGCGCGTTTTTGGGCCGGATCCTCTTCTTCCATCGCCAGGGCCGCGTACGCTTCCACGGCCATTTCAAAATTCCTGTCTCTCGTGCCCGGAAAGCCCGGATCGTTTTGAAGGATCCAAACAAGATCCGGCAGGCCGTCAATGTAGTTCTTGTTCTTGAAATTCTCCCAGTAGAGACTAAAATGCATGGCAGACTCCTGATTCAGCTCGCCGCCCTGGGCGAGCGCGGTCCGCGGCTGCCATGCCGCCGTCGTGGCCAAGGCAGCAATGGCTGCAAAGGATAAAAGCCGTGCGAAGCTGATCATGGTTTCTCTGGGTGAATGCCCGTTGGTGGCCGAAGGAGCAATATCTATAGACACGCGGAAATCATCCAAGTTTCCGCTTTACGAACCAGCGTTCCCCGATATTGACGGTCAAGGACAATGTAAGGAACCGGTCACGTACCAGATCGGGCGTCATCGATCCGCGTGTGCCGAGCTGGAACGTCACGTCCAGTCGCGTCCCCGTCAGCATCGCCGGAAAGCTGAGGCCGCCGGTTATGGCACGCGTATCCACTTCGGAGTCGGCAGCGGGGGAGACGTACATCTCGTCCACAAAAAAGCCGAGACGGTAGGCAATCCTCGCGAAGTAGGGCTCCAGCTGGCTTGTGCCGGCTGGCAGGAATTCGACGCCGGCAGATATGCGGCGGCGGTCCCGCATGGAGCCCGGCTCGCCGGGAACGATGCCGGGAAGCGAAAGGTCGGTTTCAAATTCAGTCCAGGGCTCGTACAATAGATCTGCCGTAGCGCTCCACCTGTTTCGCAGCGCGTAGCTCACGCCGCCGCGAATCCCGAGCGGAAGGTGCATGCTGCCCTCTGTCCGGGTGCCCAGCGTATCCCGATCCAGGCTCTCGCCAAGCGTCATTGCCCGATTGGCGGATACGGTAGCGGGCAGCGTTACGGTGCCTGCCAGTGCCAGGGCATCGTTTTCCGTCAGCACGTCGGCCAGCAGAACGGATGCGCCCGCTGTCGCCGTCGTAGCGCGCATACGCGTGCTTGTCGCCAGGTTTGTTTCGAAAAACTCGTCGGAAAACAGCGTTGTGCGGCGGGTTTCCTCGATGATTCCGAACAGGAATTCGATGGCGGCCCCAACAGAGAGCCAGCTGGCGGGGCGATACCCCAGTCCGGTTCGCACACGCTGCAACCCGCCTGTCCCCGTGTGAATCAGGCGGTACGCGACTTCCTCGGCCGAGCGCGGATCCGGTACCAGGGAACCATCCGTGACGATGCCGTAGTTGACGCGCGAGTAAGGCTCGAAAGCGACTCCGAAGCCCAGGCGGCTAGTCAAGAGCGGCATGCCGAACTGGATGGCTCCAAGTGTGCCGGAGAGCAGGTTCTTGCTGTTGTCGGCTGCGTCCCGCGTCTTTATGCCGTCGAAGCGCATGCTGGCTGCAGCATGCACCAGGGTCTGACTACTCCAGGTGGCCGGATTGCCGAGATTTACAGACTCGCCGGACCACAGGGCGGTGCCTCCCCCGCCCATGGCCTGTATCCGGGAAGAGGAAAAGGTCCGGAGCTCGCCAAGGCCGTAGCGAGAGTAGATGGAGCCGTCCTGCGCCGCCTTTGCAGCCGCGAAGTGGGCTGGACCCGCAATGGCTGCTCCCACACACGCGAGAAAAGCGGCAATTGATCTGGCGAGGCCGTGTGTCATGGCTTAGCGCGCGAATACGAAGAGCGCTTCCGGTGCAAGGTCGCCCGAGGTGGCATCATGGATAAGAACGGTGTTGACGGTGTTTTCCTGCACGGGCACGCGGAGTTCCATGTAGGCAAATTCGTGCACGCCAAGAAAGGTGTCCTGAAAAAATCCCGCCAAATCAAGGCCCGAGGCCTCGAATACGGCACCGCCTGTCCGTACAAATTGAGCAATTACCGTGCCAATGGCCCCTTCCTCAGGTACCATTACCAGATGCAGCGTTTCTATGCTCGGCCGCACGAAATGCGCCGGGGCCATCTGGTCCAGTGCAGCATCGGCAGAAAGACGGACCTTTGCTCCGCTTAGGGGCCGTTGCCTGAAGTCATCAAGATCGAACGAAATCCGGATGCTCGGACCACTGCCGTCCTGCAGAAGCACTGTGCCTTCCGGCGGAGCAGCGGGGCTCAGGCGCTCGATTCGCGAAATGGCCCGGGACAGATTGTAGGAGACCGTGCCGTCGCCGGTAGTTATCAGGAGTTCGCTGCCGGGCCCTGAAAAGCCGGCAACGCCGGACTCGGACCTTGCCACCAAAGCGAGGCCGTGAAAGCGTTCGTCGAATTCCGGACTACGAAGTGCCCCGACGTGCAGATCAATCCAGGACTGCGGAAGGGGAACGACTGCGAGCGTGTCCCCGAAAGGGAATGTAAACGACGTGATGCGCGGTCCCAGCTGCAGTAGTGTGTCAGCCCTGCCTCCCAGAGCTTCCCAGCTTTGCAGAATATCGTGGACATCCAGTGTCAGATCCGCGAGGGTGTCACCGTAGTGGTAGTCCCGCACAAGGCGCAAATCCACGGTCGAAATGGCGGAGGCATCCGATTCGTCAAACCCTCCGGCGAAGTCGGCATAGCCCGTCGCTCGGATAGTGCCCGCCAATTCGTCCACGACATGGCCTGCGAGCACGCGCTCCAGCGAGCCCGTGATGTCGCGATGCGGCATCTGTTCGAACACAACAGGCAGGGCTTGCACCACCTCCGGCGTCGTACCTGCATCAAGGAGGTCTGCTCCAACGTCTGATGTCACGTCGGTGCAGGCGGCAAGTGCCAGGAGCAGTGCCGGAAGGGCGGTTCTTGCCATGTCGGACAGCGGGTGGTGGTTCTGCGGATCTAACGGCCCATGCTACGCACGTGTTGTGCGAAGGGTGCGTTAATTCCGGACGTGGCCCTGAAGCTCCAAATGCTTTCCGACCACCGTCAGTCCTGGAGGGCCTCCATCGTGGAGGCGTAGAGGGAAATAGCCTGGTCGGCCATTTCATTCATATCCGCACTGAAGCGGACCGCTCCGTCCGATTCCTCCTCTAGAGACGAAGGAAAGGCAAAAGCATCGGCAAACTGCAGCCCTACGTCAGACACGCTGAGGCCGGCAAGAGAACCGTTTGTGGACAACTTCATCTTCTTTACAAAGGCGCCCGTAATGTTGGCTTCCGCATCAATGCCGTCCGGAGTGTACACGATCTTAGTGCCATCGAAGAGTGGCTTGTCGCGATACTCGTCTGCCAGAAGAAACGGGATAAGGCCGCTGATCCAGCCGAACGCATGCACGATGTCCGGTTTCCATCGAAGCTTCAGCACGGTTTCAAGCACGGACCGTGCGAAAAACAGGGCTCGCTCTGCATTGTCCGGGAAGAGCGTACCCTGCCGGTCACGGTGGAGCCCCTTGCGCTTGAAGAAGTGGACATTGTCCATAAAATAGACCTGCAGCCTAATGCCCGGTATCGACGCCACCTTAACCTTCAGGTTTTGCACGCTCTTTCCCATGGAGATGGGCGTTCCGCACAGCCTGATTACCTCGTGCAGGCGGTTTCTTCGCTCGCTGATGGTACCGTAGCGAGGCATCATGATCCGCGTTTCGTACGAGCCGTTGTCGGTTAGGTGTTCCGGAAGATGGCGCACCAAGGATCCTGCTTCGGACACTCGTGCAAAAGGCTCCACTTCTCCGGAAACAAAAAGGATTCTGGTGCGCTCAGCCATGCTGCTTTCGGGTCTAAAGATTCTTTGACCCCCGGTTGTCCTTGGTCGTCCTGATCCCTAACATTCAGCTACTCGCCTGGAGCGAAAACTCCTTTTCCTCAACGCCTATTCAACCGGGGAGACAGGTTACGCAATCCCACGCGGACGACAAGTCTTCTTATTGCGGGCTACGAATAATTCGTCTGAATTTCCGAAATATGTGCGGAAATTTCAAGTAGAGGCCCCTTTTGCGAATATAGAGTTTCCGCGAATTCCGCGCAGAAAGGGCCCTAGAACTCCTGTTCTGAACAGATGTATCAGTGGCCCTTTTGCGGGCGCTACCTAACAACGCATGCGGCATCACCAGAGGAGAGACGGTACGCAGCGCGAGAAGATTCCCGTTACCATTTTCGTGGATCCTGTGCGGACCTGTCACAGGGTTGCCATGCACGTGGTGGCAATTATCCAGGCTCGCCAGGAGAAAGGGCAGCGCACGGTACTTGCCCTGTCCACCGGGTCGACATGCATAGGTGTATACCGCGAGCTGGTGCGGCTTCATCGGGAAGAGGCTGTGGATTTCTCGACGGTAGAGGCCTATTCTCTTGGCGAATACTATCCCATGCCGCCGGAAGGGCTGCAGAGCTGTCGACGGTACTTGCGCGAGAAGTTCCTGGATCAGGTTAACATTCCCGATAATCAAGTCCACTTCCTGGACGGCAGCCTTGGGCCAACGCACGTGGACTCCCACTGTGCTGCGTATGAGGGGGCCATCAGGCAGTCCGGTGGCATTGACCTTGCGCTGCTGAGCATCGGCAGGAGCGGGCAGATTGCCTTCAGCGAGCCCGGCGCGAGTGCCCATGTGCGGACACGCCTGGTTACCCTGGACGGCATGCTTCGCAAGACCGTGGCCAGCGCATTCTACGGCGAGGAGAACGTGCCGCTGGAGGCGCTGACGGTGGGCGTCCGGACCATTCTGGAGGCCAAGGAAATCCTGTTTATTGCCACCGGAGAGCACAAGTCCAATATCGTTCGGCGCGTCGTGGAAGGATCTCGCGACAACGACGTGGTTGCGAGCCATGTACAGGCGCATCCCAATGCCGCTCTGTACGCCGATGCGGCAGCGGCTTCGGAGCTTACCCGTGAAAGGACGCCCTGGCTTGTCGTTCGCGATCTCAAGTGGGACTTGCATCTGGCGAGGCGGGCGGTCATCTGGCTGTCCGCTGCGGTGGACAAGGCCTTGCTCCGACTGGAGGCGGCAGACTTTCACGCCAATCGGCTCCACGGTCTGCTGCACGCTTACCCGGATATTGAGGCGCTGTGTCTGCGGGTGTTCGAAGACCTGCGAAAATCGATTCTGTACCTTGATAGCCTGCCGCGAAAGGAGCGTGTCATACTTTTCAGTCCGCATCCGGACGATGATGTGATCTCCATGGGCGGCATGCTGGACAAGCTTGTACGCAACGGCAACGAAGTGACCGTAGCGTACATGACCAATGGGTCCGTAGCTGTATTCGATGCGGACTTGCGCCGCTACCTCGCATTTGTCGAGATGAGCCTAGCGGAACTCGGGATGACAGCGGAGGCCGAAGAGGCTTTCCACGCGCGCAGGCAGCAAATCCTGGAGTCCTTTAGCCAAAAGCAGCCCGGTGAGGTGGACCTGGCCGTGGCCCAGAAACTGAAGGCCAGCATAAGATGCGCGGAGGCCATTTCCGGCATCGAGGTGATGGGATTGTCAAAGGAGCACGCGAGGTTCCTGGATCTTCCCTTTTACCGGACGGGAAGCCCCAAGAAGGAACCGGTTGGGGAGGCCGATGTCCAGATCATTTACGAGCTGCTCCGCCAGCAGTCTCCCCATCATATGTTTGTAGCCGGCGACCTGTCAGATCCCCACGGCACGCACAGGCTGTGTTACGACGCCATTGCACGCGCCCTTACTCGCTATAACAGGCTCAAGGATCACGCACTGCCCAAGGTGTGGCTCTACAGGGGCGCATGGCAGGAGTGGGAGATTCACCAGGCCAGCGTCTTCGTACCCATGTCAAAGGCAGACATGGCACGCAAGATTGAAGCCATTTTCAAGCACGAGAGCCAAAAGGACCGCGCCATGTTCCCAGGTGCCCACGACGAACGTGAGTTCTGGGAGCGGGCCCGGGACCGCAATACGGGAACGGCGGATCGGCTCAATCGGCTGGGGCTGCCTGAATTCTTCGCAGCAGAGGCCTTCGTAACGACCTACTCGATCTAGCAGCCGTTATATGTGGCAGTGGGCTAGACCGCGCTTTTCCAGGTACCGCTGGTGGTATTCCTCAGCGCGGTAAAACGGCATGGCAGGCACGATCTGTGTTACGATGGGCCGGACAAAATTCCCGCTCCATCGCTTCCTTGAAGCCCTGGCTGCCCGCTCCTGTTCGGTGCTGTGCGTAAAGATTACCGAGCGGTACTGCGAACCGATATCCGGTCCCTGACGATTGAGGGTTGTCGGATTGTGGTTTTGCCAGAATACATCCAGCAGCGAGTCGTAGGAGACTTCTTCCGGATCGAATTGCAGTTGCACCACTTCCGCGTGGCCGGTTTCCGTCGCGCACACGTCGCGATAGGACGGATTCGGCACTGCGCCGCCCATGAATCCCACTGCAGCGTCCACGACGCCCGGAATTCGCCTTAACGTGGCTTCTACTCCCCAGAAGCACCCTGCACCGAATGTTGCCGTTTCCATTCTCCAGGCCGATTGGTGAGGATGGATTCTACGGGCAGACAAGCAAGCAGGATTCGCTAGGCCCGCACCGCTGCCACTAAATCTGCTTCCAATTCTCTAACTTATTGTTCCGTTTCGAACAGCAACCAACAAGCATTCCGCCATGAGACTAACTCGCTTTTCCGTCGCTGCCTCTTTTCTCCTACCATTGGGAGTATTGTCTGCCCAGGGCCAGGTCGGAGTCGGGGCTGAGGCTCCTGAGGGCGCCCTGGTACTTTTTGACGGTACGCGCGCCTCACTGGATGAAAACTGGACGTACTGGGAGGGGCCGCGTTTCGCGGCGGAGCTCCCCATCAAGTGGCAGATCGTGGACGATCCTGTGGACGAAGGCACAGTTGTAAGCAGCAAGGACCCTGCTGCGGCTGGCGGGCTCTACGGCGCAGCGGACATTGTGACGCAGCATAAATTCCGGGATTTCCGAGCGCATGTGGAGTTTCTGGTGACGGAGGAGGGGGGCAACAGCGGCATGTATCTCCAGAACCGGTACGAAATCCAGGTGCTGGACGGTGATTCAACCGTCCACGGCATGGCCGCCGTTATCAATGAGGCTGCATCGGCCTACCACCCGTACAACGGGACAGGCAACTGGAATGCCTACGATGCCATCTTCCGTGCAGCCAGATTCGACGAAGAAGGCAATCGCACCGAGAAGGCACACGTTACACTGTACTTTAACGGCGTTAAGGTGCATGCGAACCAGCCTATCAACAAAGTCTGGGGCGGCCCGAATTCCGGGCTGGACGGAGGCAACGATGGTGGTCTGGGGATCACCGACACGCCGGGAGGGCTCAAGCTGCAGGCGGAAGGCCACGACGTGCGCTATCGCAATATCTGGATCCAGGAACTTGACCTTGCAACTCCCGATACGGATTTTTAGTGTGGGATCCCATCAACACCAAGCGAACACTCAGGTACGGCCATGGCTCTCTTTAACTTGCATGTCAATGGTGCCCAGCACGAGGTGGATGTAGCGCCGGATACGCCGGTCCTTTGGGTACTCCGCGATCACCTGGGTCTGGTGGGCGCCAAGTACGGATGCGGCATCGCGCAATGCGGCGCATGTACCGTGCATCTCAATGGCAGCGCCGTCCGATCCTGCTCCCTGCCGGTTTCAAGCGTCGGAAATAGTGAAATCACAACGATCGAGGGGCTAAGTGAAAACGGCGACCATCCTGTTCAGCAGGCATGGCTGGAGCACGATGTTCCGCAGTGCGGCTACTGCCAGGCAGGCCAGATCATGAGTGCGGCAGCCCTTCTGCGGCAGCGCCGAAATGTCACGGACGAGGACATCGACAGTGCGATGAGTGGCAACATTTGCCGCTGCGGGACCTATCTCCGTATCCGCGCCGCCATCAAGACCGCAGCCAACAGCCGCTGATCCTGTAAACGCAACCGCAAGAAACCGTGTCCAAGACCAAGTACAACAGGCGTTCCTTTCTTAAGGCTTCCGCGGTGGCAGGCGGAGGCTTCATGCTCGGCTTCAACTGGCTGACCGCGTGCAAACCTGCCGTAATTCCGGCGGCTCTCAAGGAGATGCCGGATGCGTGGTACGGGCTCAATGCCTTTCTCAAGATCGGCGAGAACGGGCTTGTTACCATCATGTCACCCAATCCGGAGATTGGGCAGAATGTCAAGACTTCCATGCCCATGATCGTGGCGGAGGAACTGGACGTTGACTGGAACGATGTCGTGGTCGAACAGGCAGGGCTGAATACGGACAGTTTTGAGCGCCAGGTGGCAGGGGGCAGCCAGTCCATTCGCCGGGGATGGAATTCCCTACGCATGGCCGGCGCCACCGCACGGCGCATGCTGCTTGAAGCGGCGTCCAATCGCCTGCAGGTACCAGCGGCGGAGCTGACCACCTCCATGGGCATCATCCGGCACGAGCACTCTGGGCAGACCCTGGGATACGGAGAAGTGGCTGCGGATGCAGCACTGCTGGAGGTTCCGGACAACGTGCAACTCAAGGATCCCGCCGACTTTACCATCATAGGCACTTCCAGACGGAATGTGGATGGACCGGATATCGTGCAGGGCAAGCCGCTATTCGGCCTGGATGTCCAGCGTGATGGAATGCTGATCGCCATGATCGAGCATGCGCCCGCATTCGGCATGAAACTCAAGTCCATGGACGCCGAAGCGGCTAGGGCCATGCCGGGTATCGTGGACGTATTCACGCTGGATGCCGCGCTTGAAGACGCCAACAGGTTTGACAGCAATGCCTTTACGGACAAGGTCGTGGTGACGGGGCGCACTACCTGGGAAGTCATGAAGGCCAAAGAGGCGTTGGTTCTCGAATGGGAGCAGGACACGCCGGCCGAGAGCAGCGAGGGCCATGCAGCATCGATGGCGGCGATGCTTGATGGCACGGACGTCGACGCGGCGCGAGAGGACGGAGATCCAGAGCGGGCTTTCCGCGAGGCCAGCGAGGTAATAGACCGCACCTATACGACGCCGATATGGCCTCACAATACGCTTGAGCCGATGAATTTCTTTGCCGACGTCAAGGACGGCCAGGCGTATCTACTGGGGCCGGTGCAGACGCCGGCATCCCTCAGGAACTCGGCAGCCGGGGCGCTGGGCTTGCCAGTGGAGAACGTGCAGGTTGACATGACCCGGATGGGAGGCGGCTTCGGGCGCCGGCTTTACGGCCATTTTGGCGTAGAGGCGGCCCTGATCTCGAAGGCTGCCGGCGCGCCGGTAAAGCTGGTCTACACGCGCGAGGACGACATGACGCAGGGAACGTATCGTCCGACCTACCGGGTGCGCTACCGGGCGGCGCGCAACGAGAACGGCGATCTGACCGGATTTCACGTTCGGGGCGTGGGTCTAAATGACCAGCCCGTATTCGCGAATCGTTTTCCGGCGGGCGCGGTCGAGAATTATCTCGCGGAGAACCTGAGACTCCAATCCAATATCTCGGTTGGCGCCTTTCGGGCTCCCCGGTCGAATTTTATTGCTGGTGCAGAGCAGGCGTTTCTGGATGAGGTCGCAGAGGCTGCAGGGAAGGATCCGATAGCGTTCCGACTGGAATTATTCGAAAGGGCGAAGATGGACCCGGTCGGCGATGAGCACGACTACGATGCGGAGCGCTTTGCCGGCGTGCTCGCCCTGGTGCGAGACATGTCCGGGTGGGGTGAGCCGCTGCCCGGCGTTTATCGCGGAGTCAGCGCATACTACTGCCACAATTCCTATGTGGCAACCGTCATGGACCTCGTGCTGGAGAACGGCCAGCCCATGGTGCAGAAGGTCTGGGCAGCTGTGGACTGTGGAATCGTTGTCAATCCGGATGCGGCCCGCAACGAGGTTGAAGGCGGCATTATAGACGGTATGGGACATGCCCTTTATGGCCATTTGACCTTGACGAATGGGCGGCCTGACCAGGACAACTTCGATTCGTACCGGCTGATTCGCATCAATGAGGCGCCAAAGGAAATCGAAGTCTCGTTTGTGGACAACGGCATAGATCCGACTGGTCTCGGGGAGCCGGGCTTTCCGCCGGCGGTTTCGGCTCTCGCCAACGCCTTGTCTGCCGCTACCGGCCAGCGTCTTTATGACCAGCCCTTCATCCGGGCGCTGGACGCATTCGACGTGCAGGAGCCAACGGGCTGAATTCGCTGACAGGCCGTTATGGGACCGCAGCCGCATCGCCTTTCCATCCAGAGGGGCATCCGCGTGGGCTGATTCGCGACTGCGGTGAAGTAAGGGTTAGGTATGCGCCTGGCAACTGCGCACGCGTTGCTGTGTACAGCTTTAGTGCCTGCACATTGAATTGTAGAGTTTGATCTGCACGGCGTGCCAGACGGGATAGTGGTCCACAATTGGACACCTATTAGAGACATTGGTCCGGCAGACATGGTTGCGAGCCGCCAGCTTGCCGCGCTTGCTTCGGTGTGGTCCGACCAGCGCGACCGGCTGACGGGCCAGAAGGCATACCGCGTATTCGAGGAGCGCCTCAAGCGTGAGTGGGCGATTGAAACGGGGCTCATCGAGCGCATCTATACGCTTGAGTGAGGCATTACCCGATTACTCATTGAGCACGGTTTGCACGCGGAGCTGGTACAGCCCTGAAGACGTCATCGCAATGATTGCGGACCACAAAGATGGCTTGGATTCTGTAACTGCATTTGTCAAGGATGAGCGACCTCTGGCAACGAGCTTTATCAAGGAGATGCACGCGCTGATGACTAGGAGCCAGCGCTATTGCGATGCAGAGGATCAATTCGGGAATAGGATACGGGCGCCGCTACGGCATGGGGATTACAAGCGGTTGCCACATAATCCGAAGCGCAGTTAAGGTTCTATTCACGAGTATTGTCCACCCGAGCATATTGCCTCCGAAATGGATCGCCTGATTGCCATGCACCGGGCCCATGACGATATCGCGCCCGAGGTGGAAGCAGCCTGGCTGCATCACCGTTTTGCCCAGATACACCCATTCCAGGATGGCAACGGAAGAGTTACCCGTACTCTCGCTACGCAAATGTTTGTAAAGGCTGGCTGGCTTCCTTTGATCGTCGGGGACCGGGACAAACTTCGGTATATCGAAACCCTTGAGGAGGCCGACTCCGGGCAGCTGCAGCCTTTTGCAGACTTTTTCAGCAGTCAGCTGAAGCGCGAATTCGTGCGGGCGCTCAGTCTGGCAGAGGATGCCATCCGGGCACGTCGCGTCACAGAGGCGATTGCATCTGCGCGCCAGAAGCTCCAGAAGCGTCGCGATGCGCCGATCGCAGAATGGGAAAGGGTCAAGACTGTTGCCGGTTCGTAGCAGGCATATGCGGTTGAACGCTTGAGGGAAGTTGCTTCAGAAATGCAGCAGGAGACGCGAGACGTGGTCGACAATGCTACCTACTTTGCAGATGGGGCACTGAATGGTGACGGACGGAGCCACTTCTACCGAAGGCAAATCATCCAGACGGCAGGGAGTCTGGAGTACTACGCGGACTTGCAGTCCTACCGCTCATGGGCGCGCCTAGTGATTCGGGATGAAAACCAAACGGAGCTTCTGATTTCGTTCCATGGAAACGGACACGAGTTTCGGGGTGTCCTTGCGTGCTCGGCTAGCTGATTCCAGCGCGTGGAGACCGAGGAAGGAGAAAGGGAAATTGCCCCGGTTACACTTGCGTCGGACTGCGTTTTCCAGATTAACTACAAGGAGCCCGAAAAAGACGCACGGAGCAGGTTTGCGGGATGCCTTGAATACGCCACCCTAAGCGGCCTGACTCTATGGCAGGAGACCTCATTGTGAGATGGTTAGCCGTCAAACGCACATGCGAGCTTGCAATTTGCAGTGCCTTGTTTTAGCGCGGATGCCTTCCAAGATTGCGCGCCGAGACCCACCAGACAAGCTCCAAGCACCCAACGGCTTTTCTCTCTGGCACAAGCATCTGCATTGCCTCCTTGTCGTTGTCGCGGGCAAGCTGAACATGCCCGGACGCTGTTAACGGTGCGTCACTGTGCGACGACAATTGCTCCCCGAACGCGCAACGACGTATCTTTTGGCGGGATTCCCGCCCGAAGCTTGATCGTAGCTCGTATTTAGCCGTCCCATTTGCCAGGCGGGACGTCTTGAGTGCACCTTTTTCCACCCTGACACGCGACAGTAATTCATGGTCCGTACTGGCATTCAGCCGGGTCTCCGACGGCGGAGTATGCTCTATCCGGGCCTTTGCGCTGGCCTCATTTTCCTTGCCGCGTGCAGCAACCGAGACAGTGACTCAGTCGATAGCGATGGAGTACAAGCGATAAGACTTACGGAAGTCATGCGCCTTGGCAGCGAGGCGCAGGATGATACGCTGGTCTTCGGGAGCATCCGGTCGATGGCCGTCAGCTCCGTGGGCAACCTTGTCGTTGGGGACTGGGATGGTTCGAATGTCTACGTCTTTTCCTCCGATGGGACACTGGCAGGCCACCTGGGAGGAAAAGGGGAGGCCCCTGGAGAAGTTCAATGGCTGGGGCGCGTGACAGTCGGGCCAAGTGATTCGGTGTTCGTTTATGACTGGCAGCTAAGGCGTATATCCTGCTTTGATCCGGAGACTTTTCGCTTCGTGCGCAGCGTATCTGTCGGGGAAAACGAGGGCCAGACGCCCTATGATCTGATTGGCGCAACTACGGATGCGTTTGTTGTTCGATATTCGCCGGTTACTGACCTGAGCGCACGGCCTGATCCGGCGGAGGTGAGGACGGCTCCGGTGCTTCTGGTAAGCCGCGGCGGTGATCCCGTTGATTCCCTTACTGGGCTTCGACTTGCCAGTCCAATTTTCGCCCCGGACGGATCCAGGATCCTTTCGCGGCCTTTTTCGCGCAGTAGCAAGGCTGTCCTGGGTCCGGGCGGGATTCTATACTCCGGCTGGAATGAAACTGTCCATATAGAATTAACTTGGCCCGATGGGCAACCTGGCGGAGAAATATTCGTGCTCCACGATGCGCTGCCCGTTTCGCAGGAAGAAATGGAAGAGGTACTGGAGGCACAGGATGCCGAGGGCCGCAGGCTGATAATGAACGCCGAACTTGCGACCACTTGGCCGGCCTACACCACGTTTGTCATCGATGATACCGGATTGGCGTGGGTGAAGATGTCCCATGAACAGGGTGCCACCCTGACGAATTGGTTGGTCATAGACTCAGCTACCGGCGTGGTGGGAGAAATGGAACAGCCGGTTGGTCTGACGCTGATGGCGATCAGGGCAGGCAGGGCCTACGGTGAGATAAGAGATCCCGTGACTGGGGCCCCACTCGTCGTTGGGTACGAGATAGAGAAACTGTGATTTGACGTTCAGCAGACCGAGTGTCGGGCTCGAAGTCGCGATCCATTCGATTCTGGCATCACTTGATTATCCGCAGGCCTATGCCCCGCAATTCGCTGTAGGAATCTCGGGCAGGCCAATTCGGATCGAGGCGGGAACGCGGAAAGAATCAAGCAACGAGGGGAAAGCATCTCTGTGCCCCCACGATTAACAAGCCAACAGGGCATATGGCCCCGCTTCGGCGCTTCAGTCATTGCCGGCGTTGCTTCGAATTTGATCCATTTCGGCTACCTGTACAGCGTCATCCGCCGCGTTTGGATGGGCTGGCCCTCTGACTCCATCCGGTAGAAGTACATGCCGCTCGCGAACGCTCCAGCGCGCCATTTCAATCTGTGGACGCCGGGCGCATATACTTGGTCCGTTAGAATTGCCGCCTTTCGGCCGAGCGCATCAAAAACCGTCAGTCTTATCTGTCCTCGCTTGGGTACCCTGAATTCGATGGTCGTGGACGCATTGAACGGATTCGGGTAGTTCTGGTCAAGGCCGAATGTTGCGGGTACCGCATCTGCCTCTTCGGCTATTCCGACGGCAACTTCAAGGATCGGGACAGTCCAGACACCGCGACCGTGGGTGCCCAGAATAGCCTCGCCGTCCCGAATCTTTATCTGCCATACTGGCACGGCCGGCAGGCCGTTGTCTGCATAGTGCCACCGAGCACCATAGTCCCGGGACTCAAAAAGGCCAATTTCGGTACCTGCCCACAGCACACTCGGTGCATGCGGAATCACAACCAGGTCGAAGACAGCTACGTCGGGAAATCCATTCGTGCTTGTGTTCGATGAGGCGAAGCCGGAGAGATCGGTCCAAGTCTGCCCGAAGTCCTTGGTTTCCAGAACCTTGGGATGCCCGGAGCGCGAAAAGAGCGCGTAGGCGGTACCTGGCTCAATGGGATGTGTCGCCAGCCCGGAGATATAGGCCTCGGGAGGTCGCTGCATCAATGGGAAGGACGTCGGCTCGAAGGATTCGCCCCGGTCCCGCGAGACATGCACCTTGTTCAGGACTTGGCGATCACCTGGCTCAGATATCATGCCGTACCCGGTCCAAACTATGCTCGGGTCGGCAACGGAGACTTCTATCCTGGCAAATGTCCAGGGCTCCCAGTACGGGGATGAGATGGTCGTCAAGTCCCAGGTCTCGCCAAAATCTCTTGTATACCACACGCCATCACTCGTGACGGAATACACATTGTCGGGAGCCTTGTCGGAGCTCGCAACCTGGGTATAAAACTGCGGATTGGGCGCGTCGAGCGACGGGTGCCAGGAAGCTCCACCATCGACTGATCTCCCTATGGAGGTCAACTGGGCCGAAATCAGGATTCTGTTCGGATCAGTAGCGTGCCATACCGTCTCGAATCCATCGCCAGGCCCGGACTCTACCCACGCGTGCTTGCTGTTCGGGTTGCCGGGGGATCTCCACGTCCCGTTGTCCTGGGACCCGGCGACATACTCGGAGGCTCCAGGCTTCTTGGCTACCCCGTAGACCTGCATCGTATTGTATCCCGATCCCGCCTCATCCAGTTCTCTGTAGTTTCGGCCGTTGTCCGTGGACAACGCTACGCCGCCGTCATTGGCATCCAGAAGCCAGAATTCATTGCGGGATTCATCAATCGGGATAGGCAGAATGTTGTGGTGATCCACATGTGTGTTGCGGTCGGGATCGGTTTGATCGTCCAGTTCTCGACCAGGATACTCCCCGATCTCTACTGAAACTGAGACTGTATGACTCGGCAGATTGGTCGGGGTCCATGTAATCTCCGAATTCGCGAGGACTGGCCACATCATGTACAAGAGTCCATGGACCCAGCCGCCGTCTCTGGAGATGCTCTCGTGAGGCGAGGCGCCGTCGTACTCGTACTTGTGAACGAATAGGTATTCCAGACTCTGCACGTTACGCGGGCTGTGTATCCAGTCGAAGAAAAAGGGGATAAGGGTGAATTCGCCATCGTCGGCCTGATCCCGAAACGAGACCATCAACTGGCGACTATTCTCGGTATCCCAAACCTGAAACGGCACTTCAACGTAGCCGCCATAAATGTACTCCGCGATCGGTACCCGGGTCGTCCCGTTCAGGCCAGAATTCTCTGATACCCAGAAGCGATGCGCCAGCTGCGTACCCTGCCCCCAACGGATCTCAATATCTGTGTAGTCTGCCGGCGATACTTCTACGGCGAACGGGTGATCGGCATAGATCCCCTGCTCCTTCCGGAAGTAAAGCTCATCTTCATAAATGTGCCGGAACGCAAGCCATTCGTCAGAGCCACCGAAGTCAAAATCATTGACTACAACCAAGCCTCGAACAATGCTGTTGCGCCAAAGGTGTATCCCGCCGACATACACGGTATCCGGCGAAAACGGATGCACGGCCAGCGTGTTGTTGAACCAGCCTTGGGGCCCGAACCAGTTTATGTCGCTATAGGTAGCGGTGCGCTCCCAATTCATTCCGGCATCCTTGCTCAAGTAAAGGTCAGACAAGAATCTGAAGTCTCCTTCGCTAGTCCACGCATTCACGGCGGCGTACGCGATGTCCGGACTGGAGGGCGAATAAGCCAACTCGATGCGACCAAACGATTCGGGCTCCAGGTCTGCTGAAGCGTACGACCACGACAGCCCGGCATCCTTGGAATGAATTATGCCGCGTCCACTGACGCCGGCAATCTGCCTGCTGAATTCGCCGGGCTTTGCACGCAAGTCATCGACCCATTCGTACTCCGACGTAGTTCGGAATGCAGCATCCCAGCTTTCACCGCCGTTGACTGTTCGGAAAACACCCGCAGGGGTAGCAGCCAACACCACGTCCGGGTTAGTCGGATCTACGGCCAACCGGTTTACAAACCGGAAGTCCGGGTTGCCGGAAGTAGCCAACAGGTGATCCCAGGTTGCACCTCTGTTCACGGACTTGAATACGCCGTCACCGGCTACGGAACTGAAATAGCCAACGCCTTCTCCGGTGCCCATGTAGATTACGTTGGGATCACTCTCGGCCATGGCCAGGCTGTTGACGGCAAGGGTAGGCAGATCATCCGTCAGGGGCTGCCACGTACGCCCACGATCCGTTGTTTTCCACAGGCCGCCAGAGACCGAGCCAGCCCACCAGGTGTCTCTTGGATCCTCCGGATCAACCAGAATTGGGCGAGTCCGGCCACCGACGTTGCCAGGGCCTCGCTCGACCCAATTGAGCTTGGTGCCTGAGTTCTTCGCGGCATCAAGCGCCTTGTAGTATTCCGTAAAGCGATAGCCCATCGGGTAGTCGTTCGTCCCGTCTGAAGACGCCCTGATGTCGTGGTAGTACTGCAAGAACAGGTCCGGATGGCCCTGCGCACGCCCCTTGTACCTGGACTCTTCCGTCCGAGCCACAAGCGGGTCGACGCCGGAATGCGGGGTCGGACCGGTTGACCAAATCACGAAGGCGAGTGACAGCAGAACGCCAGCCACCACTGCAATTGATATCGGCCGGAAAAGTCTCAAGGCACAGCCCGTGTCGGTCCGCGTTACTTCCTCCCCGCTTGGCGCCTAATTCGAATCTACGATTGCGCCCTACAGACTTGTGTTACAGGCAAATGGCCGAATGATACACATCTCGTTGAATTCGACCCCAAGAGTTTCGTGCTGGTTGACTTCCCTGATTTCCTTGGTGTGCCTGGATCAGGATAACGAGCCGGGCGGTGGCTTTTGTGCGAGGGAGCCTGCAGTTCTGACGGACGTTTTCGCATGGATTTGCTCCTCCGAAGCGAAGGAATGCGACAGGAGCACTCCGGCCAAATCGATGTAGGCAGTAAGGCCTACCATGCGGTGGCGTGTCCGCTGCCACCACGCGGGTCGGATTCGGAGATCGGGCCGAGCCTGGGACCCGCTGAGTTGATCGACTTTACGCGGTATCTGCCTCCAGCTGCTCATCCACCAACTCTGCCACATCCTTGATGTCTAGCTGCCGCGGGGCCGTCTTCGATGCGTCTGTCAGCATGGTCAGGCAAAACGGGCAGCCGACGGCAATTTTCGCCGCTCCGGTGAGTGCCGCTTCCTCGTAGCGCGCCTCACTGACCCGAGGTGACTCCTCTTCCTTCCACATCTGGGCCCCTCCCGCACCGCAGCAAAAGGAGGCTCGGCCGCTGCGCGGCATTTCGACAGACGGAATACCCAAGGCCTCCAGTATCTGGCGTGGAGCTTCCGTGATGCCGTTGTGCCGCCCGAGATAGCACGGATCGTGGAACGTGACGGTCTCCGCATCAGTGCCGGACTTGAGGTTTAGCCTTCCTGCCTCAGTGAGCTCTGCCAGAAGCTCGCTGTGGTGCACGACCTCGAAGTGGCCGCCAAGCGCGGGGTACTCCTTGCCCAGCGTGTGCAGGCAATGAGGGCACGTAGTGACGATTCGCCGCGGTCGCACGGAGTTCAACGTTTCGATGTTGGTCCTGGCGAGCTGATCGAAGAGGTATTCGTTTCCGCTACGCCGTGCAGCGTCGCCCGTGCAACGCTCACGCCTGCCGAGCGTCGCAAACCGGATGCCTGCAGCGTGCATGACGCGGGCTAGGGCACGCGCAGTTCTCTGGGCCCGCGCGTCGTAGGACGGTGCACACCCAATCCACCAGAGTATGTCTGCATCCGGCTCTTCCTCAAATGTCGGGATGTGCAGGCCTTTACTCCAGTTGGTCCGCGCCGCTGCACCGACATTCCACGGGTTGCCGTTGCGCTCCATTCCTCGGTAGGCCGCCTCCAGTTCACGCGGGAATCTATCTTCCATCAGCACCTGGTGTCGGCGAATGTCCAGAATATCAAACATGGGTTCATTGCCCACGGGGCACACGTCCACGCATGCGCCGCAGGCTGTACATGCCCAGACCGCAGACTCACTTATGGCAAAGTCAAGGAGGCGATCGCCGGACGGCTCACCGGCCCGCAGCTTGTGCATGTGCTCACTGAGGTAATAGCGTTTGCTGATTTCGAGTGCGGCAGGTGAGAGGTCCTTGCCGGTTGCATAGGCCGGACACACCTCCTGGCAGCGATTGCACATAATGCAGGAGAATGCGTCCACCAGGCTAGTCTTGGGCAGCTCTTCCAGATACGAGGCTCCGAACGATTCGACGGATTCGTCCTCGAAATCCAGTGGATCCAGGGCTCCAAGAGAACGGCGCTGGGGCTTAGTCCAGAAATTGAAGCCGGCCATGATGAAATGGAAGTGCTTCGTGTACGGGAAGTACGGCACGAAAAGCAATATGAGGCCTAGCGCAAGCCACCAGCAGATATGATGGGCGAGGACAAGACCCTCCGGCGATATGCCGGCCCATAGCGGGCTAATGGCACTCGCCAGCGGCTGGTACATGTCCGGGCTGCCGGTCTCAAGCCGCTCCCGGGCAATTGCAAACGTCTCTCCGGCGAATCGGAAGCCCACGTGGAAAAGGATGAACAAGCCCACGATCAGGGAGTCGCGTCGCACGTTCAGTTTCATTAGGCCAAGCGAGGCGCTGTCTCGCATAAGGACATCCGGCCGCGTAGTGAGCTCGCGCCCGGTTCGCAGCACAAACCTCCGCATGAGGAACCACGTCATCCCCACCATTACGGCTACGCTGAGCAGGTCGGCCAGGAGCCGGTATGCGTTGCCAAGCGCCGCGGGCACGGCAAACGGCATCAGGCCGTAGCCCCGAGCCAAATCTCCGACATTGACTATCAGATAGAAGATGAAGCCCCATGCGATCATCACGTGCATGAGGCTCGAAAAACGCCTCATCTTCCACAAGTCTGCCATAAGGACCCAGGTGCGCAGGGTCTTCCACAGGCGGCGGCCATCCAGGCGAAGAGGTTCGCCCCGGCCTTGCTGAATGGCCCTGAACACGTGGCCAAATCCCAGAACCGTGCCGTAAACGGAAAAGAGAGCAGCCAGTGCAAAAAGGACTTTCTCTGTCAGCGTGAGCATCTTCAGCGTACCTGGCAAGGGACAACGGCCAAGATAAGATCCTCTCTAGAATTGGCGAGGCGCCCGGCAGAAGGGACGTACGGCTGTGCGTAGTCCACCCTGGCAATAGCCCCAGCGCCCACAAGATTACCTTGCCGGCCGTGTTGCGGCGACCCGCCGCAATCTCGGATCGCCATGTTCGAGCACGGATGCACGCAAGGCCGGCGCAGATGTAGACACCGACTTTTGGGCGCGGCGTTTCGACTCCAGAACAGATCTTGTCGCGGTATGCAAAAGCGCACTCGAAACAGCAGCCGAATTACCTTCGCCTTGGCGGTTGCTTTGGGGGAGCAATAGCTGCGGGCTAAAGTCGCCGCGCCAATGTACCGTCGATTTGGCTCGGCGCCGTGCAGGACACTGACCGGCGCGACCGGATCCTACGCGAAGGAGTGTGCCCGGGTACATTCCGGCCCGCAGCGAGGAAAATCTCACGCACGCGCGGCACTACAGCCACCCAGCCTGCGACCGGTTGGCCACGGGCGGCGGGTCTCCATAATCAGGGCCGGCTGCCGAGTTTCGAGCAAAGGCGACAGGAGGACCGGTCAGGTATCCACGCTGCGTTTCCGGAGAATGAACATGCCCTCGTCACCGCTGGTAACGATTATGATACCGCTTTGAAAGAAGGGGTAATTGCTCCAGGATCCTCCGAAACTCGGCGTGTTTTCACCGTACGGTACCGTGTCGAAGAACCCCACTTCGACCGGATTCTCCCTATCAGAGATATCCAGCACACGCAGGCCGGCCTGATAGTTGGACTGGTACATCAAATCATCCACGATGTACAGGTTGTGGTCGCTGGCCTTGTTCTCCGATACGTGCTCCTTTACGAGCTGCGGATCATCCAGGTCGGACACGTCCCAGATCATCGTCCTCGTTCCGTCCACTAGGCCCTGGAGTTCATCCAGCTCGTCGTTCATGTAGAAGAAGCGCTGGTCTTCCGTCAGCCACCCCTGGTGGGAATATCCGTAGTTGGGATAGGTGGCGTTTGACAGCTTTACTGGATTATCCTTGTCGCTCACGTCGGAAATGCTGAGCGCAGTTTCGTTGGCTCCGAAGCAGACCTCCTTGCCCAGGTGCTCGGTATCAGGGCCATGATAATTCACGCACTGCGCATCATGCGAGTAGCCGGTGCCGCGCCGCCCGGTTTCGGCGTCCGCGAAGCAGCCCGCGAACGTAGGCTGAACCGGATCGCGGATATCAATCATGTGCAGGCCGCCTCCGCAGGTCTCGCCTCCGCCACCGCTGCCAACCGCGAAAGCGAAGCCCGTTTCCTCGTTGATTACAATGTTGTGCGCGCTGGCGATGCCGGTGTAGTGAGCACTGACTTCAAACGTAACAGGGGGACTTGCGACATCACGAAGTTGCCGCAGGTCAAACACCTGCATGCCGTGTTCGCCGGCACCATCGGCCACAATAAAGGCATGGTCCATGTACACCTTTATATCCCGCCACGTACTGGCCGGACTTGCGGCCGTCTTTGGCAAATCGCCCACGTAAACGGGGTTATACGGATCGGAGACATCCACCATGGAAGTGCCGTCAATGCGTCCGATCAGGGCCCATTCCTTGCCGGTTTCGGGGTCCGTCCATCCCCAGAGGTCATTGACATTTACGCCGCGCCCTCCTCCGAGGTCAGGCACAGAGAGGAAAGACAGCAGATCGACGTCGCTGCACCCGAAAAGGTCGGCCTCGCCAGCTTCGCAAGCGACTTCATCGCCCACAATAGATGCAATGCCGGCAACCTCGTCGATCACGCCGGCTCGTTCAACCCATTGGCCGCCAACGTCTTCAAATACGAAGGCCTTGCCTGCTCCGTAGTCGGCAGATGGCGCACCAAGCACGGCAACGCTTCCGCTGACATCAATCGTACTTCCGAGGCCCAACCGGGGCGCTCCTTCTGCCGCCGCCTCCATGGGAACTACGCCGGATACGCCCAGCCACCGCTTCGTCTCACTGTCTCGCATGTAGCGGTAAACCGCACCCCCGCCCCGGTTCTCCATCAGCGCGCCAAGCCACAGGTCTCCATCGGCGAGCCTGACCGATGTACCGAGCATGCGCAGTCGTCCCGTGTCCGTAAAGCCGGAAAGGCGGCCGCTTTGCTGCCACTCGCCGGTTTCACTGTCCCTTCCAAACACAAAGACTGCGCCCTGATTGTCGCCAAACCTGGGCGCTGATGCGAAAATCTCGTCGCCTTCCAGAGCGAGCGAATATCCAAACAGGTGGCGCGATTCCAGTCCTTCCACGTCCAGTGTACCTGATTGAGACCAGGCATCGGTTTCAGGATCGTGCGTGTACACCAGCACGGCGCCTTCGTATGCCGGAGCCGAGACGACAGCAATATGCTCTCCAAGTGCCAGCGCCGCTCCAAATCCGGCTACTGGCGCGCGGCCCATGCGCCAAAACCGGGTCGAGCCCTCTTCGGCTTCTGCACCCGTATCGCTGCCGCGAAAAACGGCATGCTGGGTCCAGGTGCCGGATGCCGCGTCCATTTCATATACGTACACGGCGGCTTCCTCCGCGGTCGGGCCGGAGGCCGTCACGAGCAGCCGGTTGCCGAGTGCTGCGAGCTTGCTTCCGAAGCGGTGCTCTTCTGCGCTGCCGTCCGGCGCAATTCGTGCCGACTGGCTCCACATTCCGTTCTCCTGCATGAAAACATAGACTGCTCCCCGCTCTGAATCACTGTCGGCGGCGCCTACAAACAAGAGATTGCCCGCCGTTGCCAGGGTCGCGCCGAACTGATCCGGATCTGCGCCCGCATCGGATGCCTGTAGTCTCTGTTGTTCAACCCAGGCGCCGGTGTCGGCGTCCCGGCCGAAGACGTACACCGTACCAGGTCCGGCCTGGTTACGCGCGTAGCTGACAAAGACGGCGTCGTCGTTCGCGGCGACGGACGCCCCGAAGCCGGACTGCAGCGCATGCGCGCCACTCGCCGAACATGCGAGCATGGCGACAAAGAAAAGGAGGAAGCGAAGTTTCATGGTCTTGCGTCTGGAAATGGGTTGTTGCAGGCCCAGTGAACCGCACGCATGCGGTTTTGTGCCAGTCTCGTCACGATTTGTCGAACCCTGTTTGTAGCGCGTTCAGGAGTCGAATATGCACCGACGGGATTGTCTGTCCAGCGAAGGAATCATGGCCCGCTGCACCGCGCTGCGACGGGCCCGCAACAAAAGAGAAAAACCAGGCCCGGGCAGGCGCACTGCCCGGACAGGCGTCAATGCGCGCTCCTTCCAGGCCGTCGCGATGCCGCTCGTTGGGCCGCCTATTCCAGCGTGTAGTCGGCCGGGTTTATTTCCAGGCGGGTATTCTGCCGTATGGCCTGGTTGGCGGTAATGGCTACGACGTTAGCTTCCAGAGCACGTTCGTAATTGGCGGCCGGAGGATAGGGTCCGAAGGCATGGTTGTCCATGAACTCCTGCAGGGCATACCAGAGCGGAGTTTCTACCGACGGGTCATCTTCCGTCGGATCCTGGTTCTGCGCATCCAGCTGCGTCGCGTTTGCCAGAAGCGCGATGCCGGTCTCCTTGTAGAATTTGTCGCGGCGGGCATACACTTCCCAGCCGAGAAGCGGTGCATCTACTTCCTTGAACATCCAGGCCTTGCCACGGTCACGGAATATGATGGCACTGTCCGTACCGTAGTAGATCTCGTACGCCGCATCAAAGGAGCTGGCCAGCGTCGCGTCATAGACCAGGTGGAGCCCGCTTGGAAATTCGAACACGGCCTGAATGGTGTCGGCCACTTCGCGTCCGTCGTCCCAGGCCATGACCTGGCCAAATCCTGTTACAGCACTAGGCAACTCGTTCAGTACCCAGAAGCCGACATCGAGGTGAACCAGTCCCACTTCTCCGATGAGGCCCGCGGACACCTCTGGATCAAGGCGCCAGTTTAGCGCGCGCTGCCGTTCTGCGTTCGGGGACACGCGCCTCCAGCTTTCCTTGGAATGCCATTGGGCCCGTCCCATGGCGGGCCGCCCGAGTGCCCCGCTTCGGATGAACTGGAAAACGGAACGGTGCTGCGGGTTGGAGCGGAAGATCTGCCCGACCTGGAAAATCCTGCCGGTTGCATCCCGCGCGGCCCGAGCCATGGCTCGGGCGTCCTCGACGGAAGATGCCATCGGGGCCTCGCAGTAGACATTCTTGCCCGCATCCAGCGCTTCCAGCGCAATGTCCCGATGCAGGTGGGTAGGTGTGGCGACAAGGACGGCCTGGATGTCGGGATTGTCGAGCACTTCACGGTAGTCCGTGTGCGAAATGGCTTCCGGCACGTCACGGGCAGCGCGCCTGAGCATTACGGGATAGGAATCGCAAATGGCGGCCAGCTGCGCATCCGGTACGCGGCCCAGCGTTTCCGCCAGCTCTCGGCCTCTCGGCCCGTACCCGATGATGGCGCACGTGACGGGAGCGGCACCCTGAGGGCGGGCTCGTGCATGCACCGGCTCAGGAACGATTTCCATGGCTCCTCCCAGCCCGAAGAGGGAGGCCATGCTTCCTGCCTTGAGAAAGGTGCGCCGGCTAAGATGTCCCTTGTCCGTTTGTTTCATGGTTGAGTTGTCGTGCGTGCAGAAGGGGCTTGATCCCGTGAGTGATCAATTCAGGGTGCTCTTCGGTTCCGCAAAATACCAATGTTCGAATTCTGTTGCCGAACGCATTCGCCAGTGCCGCGTCTCCGCACCCGAGAACGAGAAGTGCCGTGGAAAGGGCATCGCACACGGTGGGCGAGGCATGACTAACGGCGGCCAGCAGCGCTCCCTGGACCGGACGGCCCGTGCGTGGATCGATAACATGGCCGTAGGTGGAAGAGCCCTCGCGGAACGCCTTGCCGGCAGGAGCAGACACGGACAGGGCTTCGTTCTTGAGGTGCACGACGGCAGCCACCTGGTCAGTGTCCGGTGCAGCCACGGCTACCTTCCAGGCGCTCTCACCGGGTGGACATCCCATCGCTGCCATGGAACTTGTGCCGCCGTGCAGAAACGCGCGCTCAATGCCGCAGGAGCGCAGCACAGAGATGGCTTCCTCGATGGCAAAGCCCTTGCCGATGGCCCCGAGATCGATCTGTACGCCGGCTCGCTGATACCGCACGGTCCTCCGGGAAGCGTCCAGCTTCACCAGATCCATGCCGGTCACCGACCGGGCCCGCTTGATTGCGTCCTCCGATGGCCGAGCGCCACCGCTGCCGGTAAAGCCCCAACACTTCATGAGGGGTCCTATCGTGACGTCAAAGGCACCATCGGTGCGGGAATGCAGCCTCCTGGCGTGCCGGAGCAGTCCGAACAGCAGCGGGGTCACGGCGACTGGACCGGCGGCAGCCCGCCGGTTCAGGCGGCTCAGTTCGCTGGTCGGTAGGTAGAAACTAAGGGCCTCTTCCAGGCGCCGGATCTCGGCAAGGGCTGCCTCGCCCGCTGCCCGCAATGCAATGGCGTCACTTCCGTGCAGCACGAGCTCGAAGCGCGTCGCCATCGCAGCCAGAGCCAGCCGTGCCGTGTGCATGGAGCCAAAAAAAGGGAGCCGGGTGATGACACCCGGCTCCCCAAGATCGGAGGGGTACAGACCCCTAGGAATCTTCGAGTGTGCCGTACGTGATGGCTTCGATCTTCTTGCCGCTGCCGGTACTCAGGCTGCGGGTCTCCTCATCGAAGTAAAGCATCTCGCCCAGGCGCTCCGACATCTCCGACATGGAGATGATGGTCTGCGCCTTGATGGCCACGTCGATGTTGCCGTTGGTCTCGGTGTCGTCGCGAATCGCAGTGAAGAAGTCAGCGATATGATGCGGCACGCTGAAGCCCGGCTCGATGTTTTCCACCGTCTCGGCGTCCACCAGATCGGCAAACGGACGCTCCGGCCTCAGCTCTACGCGGCCATTGCCGAAGAATAGCGTGCCTTCGTTGCCCCGAATAACTTGCGGCAAGCCCTGCTGATTGACACTGGAGCCCGTGATCATCATGCACAAGCCGCTAGGGAATTCGGTCAAGAGTTGCGTGTTCTCGGTAACCGAGCGATCCTCCGGCCCAAGCGTTGCGTCCGTGATGGCCTTGTTGCCGATGGAGCACACGCGTTTCGGGAATTCGGGCGCGCCCGTCGCAATGAGCAGCGGGTGTATCCGGTGGGCAAGAAGGTCGCCCAGAATGCCGGCACAGTACGGGTAATACTTGCGCCACCTATGAAAATGCTGCGGATTGAATTCGCGCTCGGAAACAGGTCCAAGCCACTTGTTCCAGTCCAGCGTCTGGCCCGGCACTACTCCATCGTCGAGCTGATAATAGTTCCACTCGCCGTCCGGAGAGTTGCGCATGTAGGAGTCCTGTGCCAGTACAAGGGGACCGATCTTGCCCGCCTTGATCATGTCAGCGGCCACGTGCCACTTGCCTTCGGTGCAGTACTGTGATCCAATCTGGAATTTCTTGCCGGTCTCCATGACCTTGTCATAGATCTGGAAGCCTTCATCCATGTACCGCGTCATCGGCTTTTCACAATACACATGCTTGCCGGCATCCATGGCGTCCACGGCAATTTGCGTGTGCCAGTGATCAACGGTGCCGATGAAGATGGCATCAATATCTGGATTGTCCAGGATGGCGCGGTAGTCCTCGTGGACAGTGACTTTGGCTTCGCGTCCGGCAGCCTGGCGGGCACCATCCAGGGCCGCAAATGCGCGGTCACGATACCCGGAATAGAGATCGCAGGCGGCGGCGCCGATGGCATTGAGCTGGACCTCGTGCCGCGGCCCACCATCGCGCCCAATATTGATCACATTTACCAGGTGAGAATTGAAGCCTTGTCCGCCTACGCCGATGAAGCCTACGACAAGCTGATCATTGGCACCAAGCACCGGGGCAATGACAGGCGCCTTGGCTCTCGAATGCCTCGGCCTGGCCGCGGTCGAAACACCGGCCATTACGGCCGCTGCTCCAAGCGAGCTTTTCTTAAGAAAATCCCGGCGCGTGGCCGAGAGCGTGCGTCCGTTGCTGGAATCTTTCATCGTAACGTAAAGGGGAAAGGTTAGGGCAAGATCGCAATCCGCCGGGAATTGTGGCGGCTAAGTAAGTTAACTTCAACGCCGCTGAAATTCCACCCTCCGGTGCGTCCGATCCATTCTGCAAGGAATCTTGACAGTGCAGCGCCGACCATGAAACTTTGCGCCGGCCTCGCGTCTTGAAGCAACCTGTCAAGGTCCCAGTCTAGACCCTTCCTGCACCATGCCGAGAATTTGCTGCCTCCTGCCGGCCCTGTTTGTGCTTGCCACCACAACTGCGAGCGCGCAGTCAGTCACTTACGAGTTCTTGCCCGAGAGCACGATATCAGTGGACGGTACGTCGAACAATACGCCGGAATGGACCGTGTACGCTACGGAACTGAGCGGTGCAGTGACGCTCGGCACCGCAGCGGACGAAGCGGCTGTACATCCGCGCGTGGAAAGCGTCCGTCTCGTCGTGCCCATGCGTATGATCAAGAGCAACAAGAGCAGCCTGATGGATCGCACTATGTACAAGGCCATGCTCGTGGACCAGCATCCGGAAGTCATGTTTGAGCTGACGGCAGTGGAGTCCATCGCGGCTGACACGGATTCTGCCTCCACCCTGGAGGTTGCGGGCTCCCTTACTCTAGGCCCTGCCACCAATGAGGTGCGCTTTCCCGTTTCTGCTACGCTGCGCGAGGACGGCATCGTTTCCTTTGCCGGAAACCACAGCTTGCTGCTTAGCGACTACGGGCTGCAAGCGCCGACCGCTATGTTCGGGGCGCTCAGGACGGGCGACGAGGTCACCGTCCGGGCCGAACTGCTTATTGGACCAGTAGAGTAAACGCTACCGGTCGTGTATGATCGGGGCGCCCGTGGCCTCGAGATCCGCTTCCAGAGGGTTCATGACGGACGTCGTGAACAAATCCAGTTCTGCGGTCAGGAGGACCAGCTCCCGGGCGCCGCTTGCGACGCTTTCCTGGTGCAGTGCCGTCGGTCCGTACGTGGTGCCGAGCGCCCGGTATCCCGCAAACAGCCTGGACTGGGCTGTCGGACGCGTTCGCTCTCCGGCCTCGCGGCGGGAGGCATAGCCGCTGACGCGCACCTGCATGTCGAGTAAGGTCTCACGGGCTTCGTGCAAGCGAGTCGTCAGATCCGCGTCCGGGAGCGACGCCCTGGCCAGTGCGTTCTGCATGGCCGAAACCCGATCGAGCTGGTGGTCGAGATTGCGGTTGAAGGCAGCCACCTCACCCTGCAGGCGCTCCATTTCCTTGCGGAAGAGGGCGATAACCTCTGGCGATGCCCCGCGCAGCGCAGGTTCATGGAGCAGCGTCACCTCGAAAGTCACCGGTCCGGCCAAAATCGTCTCGATCCCGTCAGAGGTCAGGACGAGGCTGGCGGAATAGGTTCCGGGCGTTGCCATGAACCCGCTGCTGCTTCCAGAGCTTTCCCTAGGAGTGAGCGGGGCTTTCGACGGATAGCGCAGGTCCCAGCTGGTCCTGTGAAAGCCGGCGGACGGGCTAGCTGCCACGCGCCCTGCCAATTCGCCGCTTGCATCCCGCACAATGACGTGCAGTGCGTCGGGCACTTCGTTTCTCTCTGCTTCAAGGGCGTTCCAGCCGGGGAACGGAATGTCGGCATCTCCTGCCGCCTTCTCGCGTTCGACGCGCTCCTGGCGGAGTGTGGAAGCCCCTTCCCTGACGTAGTATGTGAACGTGGCACCGAAGTCAGGATTGGGCGCGGTGAAGTAGTTGGATCCCTGTGAGCCACCGGCAATGTCGCGGGGCGAATACAGGTATGCCTCTCTGGGAGCAAAAAGGTGGGCGGGCCCGGCAAGAAATTCAGGCGTGACTTCGCGCAGCGGACTGTAGTCGTCCAGTATGAAGAAGCCGCGGCCGAAACTTGCCGCCACAAGGTCGCTTTCCCGGCGCTGAATGGTGATGTCCCGGAACGAGATGGTGGGAGTCTTGAGTTTCACCCATTCATCTCCTCCGTCGACCGTGAAGTAAATGCCGAACTCCGTGGCGGCAAACAGCAGCCCGGGTTCTACATGATCCTGCACCAGGCGCCATACAAGCGTGCGATTCGGCAGGTTGCCGGTTATGGATGTCCAGCTCTCTCCGCGGTCCGTGCTCTTGAGGAGGTACGGATCGAGGTCCCCGAACTTGTGGTTGTCAAGCGCGACGTAGACCACGTCGGCGTCGTGCACGTCGGCGTACACATGATTGACAAATGCCGTTGCCGGCACGCCAGGCATGCTGCCGACTTCGATGCCACGCCAGTCCGCGCCGTCATTCTCGCTGACATGCACCAGGCCGTCATCCGTGCCGGCGTACAAAAGGCCCGCTTCCACTGGCGATTCGGCCAGGGATGTTATCGTATTGTAGACCGACATGGCCCCGAGATCCCACGAGTTGTCCCAGCTCTGGACGCGGCCCATGATGGGGAGAGAGAACCGTTCCTGATCCCGGGTGAGATCTCCTGAAACGGGCTCCCAGCTGTCGCCGCGATCCGTGGACTTCCAGACGCGGTAGGAGCCGAAATAAAGCGTGGCAGGGGCGTGCGGACTCACCACTATGGGAGCGTCCCAGTTGTAGCGCTCGAATTTCTCGCCGTCGCGAGGCCCGGGTTGAATCGATACCTGCTCTCCCGTAATGCGGTCGATGCGGTGCAACCCGCCCTGCTGCGTTTCCGCATAGACGATGTCCGGGTTGCCGGGCTCGGTCGCGGTCTGGTGCCCGTCCGCGCCCAGAATCTTGAACCAGTCCGCGTTGCGAATGCCGTGACGGTTGTCGGTGCGCGAGGGTCCGCCGTGCGATCCGTTGTCCTGCGTGCCGCCATAGACATTGTAGAAGGGCACGGCATCGTCCACCGCTACCTTGTAATACTGCGTAACGGGCAAATTGGAAATGAAGCGCCAGGTACGCGTGCCGTCGAACGTCTCGAACAGGCCCCCGTCCGTGCCCATCAGGATATAGTCCGGATCGTCCGGGCGGAATGCGATCGCGTGGTTGTCCGAGTGTTTGTCGCTCTCTGTCATGCGGCGGAAGGTGGCGCCGTGATCGTCCGAGACCTGTACGCGTACATCCATCAGATAGAGGCGGCCCTCCACGTGGGGTGAGGCATACAGCTCCTGGTAATAGTGCGGCCCGGTAGCCCCGCTGACGGCGTCTGACATCCGTGTCCAGCTGGCACCGCGGTTGCGGGAGAGAAACACGCCTCCGGTTGTCCGATCGAGTTCGATTGCGGCGTACACATAGTCCGGATTGTGCGGACTGATGGCGAGCCCGATCTTGCCCAGGTTGGAAGCCGGGATGCCCTTGCTGGTCTCTTGCCAGGTTTCCCCGCCGTCCGTGCTCCGGTAAATGCCCGAGCCCGGGCCGCCGCCCATGTAGGAGGCCACATTGCGATGGCGCTGCCACGTGGCGGCGTACAGCCGGTCGGGATCGCGCGGATCGATGACCACGTCCGTTACTCCAACCCACTGATCGTCCCCGAGTGTCCTTGTCCATGTGGCACCGCCATCGGTGGTCTTGAACAGGCCGCGCTCGCCGCCGGAGCTCCAGAGGGGACCCTGTGCCGCGACCCACACGATGTCCGAATCACTAGGGTGCACAATGATGCGAGAAATGTGCTCGGTTTCCCTGAGTCCCATGTTGGTCCAGCTACTGCCTCCGTCGTCGCTCCGGTAAATGCCGTCGCCGTATCCGACGTGGCGTCCTCCCACGTTTTCGCCTGTTCCGACCCACACGGTGTGGGGGTTGCCGGGATCCAGCGTGATGGCGCCAATGGAATACGAGCCCTGGCCGTCAAAGAGTGATTCCCACGTAGTGCCGGCATTGTCGGTCTTCCAGACACCTCCGGAGCCCACGGCCACGTACCACACGTTGTCGTCGCGAGGATCCATGGCAATGTCGGCGATGCGCCCGGACGTAAACGCGGGCCCGATGCCGCGAAGCTCCAGGCCCGAAAAGTCCGCCTCAGAAACCGTTGTTTCCTGGCTTGAGGCAGGATAGGCGAACAGGAGCAGGATGGCGGGGAAGCTGAATCGTGAGACCATGACAATTGGCGCGAAAGTGTTGCTGAATTCGTTGAGGCACCCGGCCTTAAGGCCGCCGCTATGCGCTGTTCTTGCCCAGAAGGACAGCATGGTCCAGGCACGGCAGGCGCAGCCGGATGTCCTGCAGGTAGGCGAAGTCCAGATCGGCCACGATAACGCAGTTGCGGTCCGGTGCTTCAGCCAGAGTCTGCCCCCACGGGTCCACAATCAGGGCCCTGCCGTAGCTTTCACGGCGGTCATTGTGGCGACCCCATTGCGCCGGCGCAACGACATAGGCCAGATTCTCGATGGCTCTGGCCCGGAGCAGGGCCGCCCAGTGGTCGCGACCCGTGCGCATGGTAAAGGCCGAAGGAACGAAGAAGACCTTGGCACCGGCAAGCGCCAGTTGGCGGTAGAGCTCGGGGAAACGCACGTCGTAGCAGATGCTGAGCCCCATCAGGTGACCAAGGCACTCGAACACGACCGGATCTCTCCCGGGTGCGATGTAGCGGCTCTCCTTGAAGGCATGGGCGCTGTCCAGCGCGATGTCGAACAGATGAATCTTGTCGTAACGCGCGCAGAGCGCGCCTCCATTGCCGAACACCAGGCAGGAATTGGTGACCCGCTCGCCGTCCGCCGTGCCGAGCGGGACGCTGCCTCCCACTACGGCGATGCCGGTCCTTGCCGAAAACTCGCGCAGAAGTCGTATGCTGGGGCCGCTGTCGAAGTCCTCGATCACGCCCAGCTTGTCGCCCTCTCGGTCCAGGAAGGAAAAATTCTCCGGCAGAGCCACGATGTCCGCCTGC
>CAZXEU010000173.1:0-14751 GCA_964639665.1 uncultured Rhodothermaceae bacterium
CAGGCCCAGAGCGGGCTCATTAGATCTCCGAAGCCGCTAAACCACGACCTTCAGGATGGTCATTGGCGCAATCCTGCTGTATTCCGCAAATCTCGGCCGAAAACTCAATCACACGAGCACTAAGCTCGACAGGCTCCTAGCCGAGTGGAATTGGGGTATACGGAGGGCGGCATCGGAAACTCCTCAAGGGTCTTTCCGGAGGAACTCATGCGTCGCAGTATCCGCGTCTGCGGATCCGGCTGGCCACGATAGGAGCCATAAGGGGTGCCCGCAGGGTCTATGTCGAAAGACCGAACGCCCACAAAGTCTTCATCCACGCTTCCCAGGCAGCCTCCCTCCGCCGTGAAGCGATATCCCCACGGAATGGAATTCTGGATGAAGATGAATGCATCACCTCCGAAGTGGGCGGTTAGCGGAAACACGTTAAAGCCCGGGTGACACGCGGTCGGATCCAACGAGGCCTGCAAGACTCCGGTCGAGTCATACAGCAGCACTTGCTTGCCCCTCCGATCGACCAGAAGCATGCGTCCTGCCCGGTCCACATCCATGTGGTCGATGGTTCCAATGAGCAATGTATCCGGATCGTCAAACCGAACCGTCCTCACCTTCTGGAAGTGCTTCAACTCAAGCGGAATCGTAGCTTGCGCCCATGCCCGGGAATCCGGGGCAACACTCATGCAGAACGCGCCGGCGATTAGTGTACAATAGAGAGCTCGCTTCAGGGCCGGCGCGTTTCCCTTCGACAGCAAAGCACCCGACCGGCCCGTCTGATCTGCGGGATCCCGTCTCTCACGAGCACCGGGTTCCATGACCGTCATGCGTCGTCTCTTTCTTGATTGAGTAAGCGTGTATCACCCCGACAAGGGAGCATTGGCCCCCGTCCGCATGGCGGGAATCTACCGGCATGGCCTGGAAGCACACTCGCGGCAAGTCCGTCGCGGCTGCAGCCATCGCGATACCCATGCGCGTGCTGCGGGCGTACCCGGTTTCGTCGGGATCGAGGAAGTCATCTGCGTTGCACGCCTGAGAGTACCAACGCGGCTACGGTAGCACGTAATCCGCTTGGACAGCAGCCGGGAACCCGTGTACAATGAGTGCGGGCACGGCCATTGCTCACATCGGCGGGACGAACCGATAGACCTCGATAGAATGATTGGGTATCTCAGCCAGTTCGTCCTCACTCGGCTGCACCACGCGGTAAGCGAGTCCGTCCGCTCCATAGTCAAATCGGACTTGAACACCTAACTCCTCCGCGACGAGTTCGCCGTCCTTGGTGAACACCTGGTAACCCGAACCCCTGGATGAATTCCGGTATTGAATTATTATGGCTTCTTCCGCGAGTTCAAAAATGTCTGTTGTGAGCGTGTTGCCGCGGCGAAATTCGCCAAGGGCGGGCCCAAGCCCCTCAATGCCCAATCCAGTCTCGCGGAGATCATTCGAAACGTCACGGAACCACGCAGTACGCTGAGAGAATTCGGCAACGACATTACCTTCCAGCGTCAGTTTCAGTATGGACGGTTCCGCAACGCCAGCGTAGAAGATGTGGCGTTCATCTGCAACGAGTCCGCCTTCGGCAATTCTGCGGGTTGCGTTGGGGAATTTGCTAGACGGCAAATCGAATTCATGGAGAGTCTTGCCACTGGCATCCATGCGTCTGACAACCTGCCTGTCCGGAAATCGGTAGACTCCAATGAGACTGCCCTGAGCGCCAACATCCAGGAATCCGCTCTGGGTCAAGAACCCAAAATCCGGGTCAACGTTTCCCTGACAGTCCCCGTCGGAAGTGAATCGATATCCCCGTGGACTGCCGCCGTTGGACACGAAAATGGACTGATCCCCGACAAACTTGGCAATAACAGGCGCTGCCTCGAAGCCAGGATGGCATAGCACAGGATCAGGCACCGCCAGGAGCTTCCCTTCCGGATCAAACAAGAGGATCTCCCGCGCCCTATAGTCAACGACGAGCAAGCGCCCGTCCGGGGCTACGTCGAGGCTCCATATCCATCCTATCAGCAAGGTGTCCGGGTGCACAGCACCCGGGTCGGAGAGCGCAATCGTTCGCACCCACTCGAAATGCGCCAGCTGCTCAGCCGCCCCGGGTTGAGCAGCAGCAGATATCACAATCACTAGGTGCAAGGAATGCGTGGCAGCGAACAACCCGAGGCATCTGGCCGCAAGCCGGTACCGGTGCAGCAAGCTGCATCCTGCAGGAGTATCAGCTGAACCGGGAGCGATCATGGCATTCCGGAAATTCCTCCGCCGTGCCGCACCAGTACGCGGCGGCACGCGGGTGCAGTTCCTCCGCCTCCCGACAAGAGGCAGGTTCACGGCAGCTCTGCTGGAGCGCCCGCAAGAGGACTTGAATTTACCACCCCGATTGAGCCCGTGGCCGGCAACGCCGCCCGATGCGAGATTCAGGCTGCCTACCCGGGACCGGACGGGCGGCGTGCGATAGACGCCGCCTGTTCCGCGCTCCCGCCAGGAGAGAGCCTCCTCCCTTCCCTTGCGAGAAAGGCCGGGGGTGCTATAGCGCATCGGAGGGACGGACGGGCGGGGGCAGCTGCGATCAGTCCAGGACAGGGCGCGTAACGGCATGCACAAGAATGCTCCACGAGCTGTCCGGCATGGCCTTCCAGATCCGGAGGTAGGCGCGGGACTGGACCATCGTGTCACTCTTGGCCGTCTGGAATCCGTATGTATAGCCCAGATCTCCCGACTGCGCGACATGGCTTCCCAGCGGCACCCAGGAAAGCACGCCGCGGGTTCGCCGAAGCGCCTCCAGCGTGCCTTCGCGGCCGCGAATTGGGGGCAGACTTTCCCGCAGCAATGAGATGGAATCGGCCGCGGCGCCACTGAATGCCCAGGCCGCGCTCCTGTCCAGCGAGCGCCGCCCCAGTTCCTTGTCCGCTCCCAGCATGGAGACGCGGGCAGCTTCCTGGTAGAGTTTGCGGCTTGCCCGTACTAGTCCAGGGGCTTCTGTCGTGTCCAGGCGCGCCGGAATCCACGCAGGAGCATGACTAAGCCACGCCGTGCACGCGATATGCCAACGGCCTGACTCGTCCCGCTGCCAGACATTTACGTAATGACCTGACGCCGAATCAGCTCGGGGCCACAATCCGATGGCAAAGCCGAGATCTCCTGCTGCGGATATATGGGCACGCCGTATGACGGTCCTGCGACTTTCATCCGGCTGGGAATTCGCCCAACTGCGGCCGTCCACCGGAGCAGGACCGAGGGCCGTCGACGCGGGGGCCATAAATGACGCCATACCCTGCCGCATGCCCGCCGTGGCAAGGCTGTCTGCCAGATTGCGCTCGGCCACAAGCAACTCCGCGACCCACGTGGTAACCGGGTCCGGGGAGGTACATCCGGTGGCGATCATGCCGCACAGCAGCGTGACCAGGCAGCACCGGGAATAGGGTGCCGGCATAGGCTTGTTTCGGCGCGCATTAGTCACCTGCCAGCCGAGCTGCAGAATTCAGATCGCGCAGTCCCTGCCTGCGCGCGTACGACGCGGAGAATTCTGTGCTTGCCGTAAGGCCGAACAAGACCGTCACATCTTCGGCCTCGGCAATCTGCACGAAATAGGCGGCTGGGATGCGCACCCGCAAGAATTCGCCCCTGGGCACGGCAAAATTGACCACGTCCTCTGATGCCAGATCGGCCCAGTCACCGGCCAAGCCGTCGCTTACAACCTCAAGTCGGCGGTAATCGAGATTCAGATCCGAGCTGCTGTCGTTGAAAAAGACCAGGTCGACCTCTCGCGGCGTGCACGATGCACCCGTGCATGAAGCTTCCGCGCGCCAAAGTACGCGCTGCCCGCTTGCAAGTCCTGCACTCATGTCACTGTGACCGAGCACCACGCGCCGGGACGCATACCGCGTTATGTCGTCGTCTGCATTGTATCGCTGCGTCACTCCCTGCGACCCGGCGCACCCAGCCATGACCATCGGCATACAAAGCCACAACGCCCAAAGCACTCGCGACGTCATGCTTTTTCTCCTTTCAAAGGACCGACTCGCCACAGGCTGGGGAATAGATAACTGAGCACTAGTAGCAGCGCGCCAAATCCCATAAACAGCATGATACGCCACACAGCATTCAGCTGCGCCAGATCTACCGCAATGAGCTTGACAACCCCGCAGCAGAGCGTGACTACACCCGCAACCCGCACGGCATCGCTTTTCAGCCGCCAGCCAGTCAGAAGAAATACAACAGCGCAGAGCCCCCACGCAATGCTAGCGTACGCCTGCCCGCTCTCCAGCACCACCGCCTCACGGTATAGCCACAGGAGAAATCCCGAATAGATCACTACCCAGTATGCTCTTTGCTTCCACGCAACCTTGAGCGTCCACGCACTAGTGCCCATGAGAGCAAGCACCGCGAGATCAGCTGCCGCGTCCCTGTTGAACAGGGGCGGAAAATCACCGGACAGGGTTACCACGCGGGCGAGGAGTGCAATCGATACTCCAGCGGCCAGCGTCGTTCCCAGGTAAGCAAAGGCGCGGCCGCCCAGGAATCTGGCCGACAGGTGCAGCGCACAGGTAACACATGCCGTCGCGAGGTAAAGCTCCCAGAAGGCATCTGCTAAGTGAGAAGAAACGATCACGGCCACCAGTGCCGCCGCCACCCCATGGGCCGTTGCCGCCTGCCGCATCTCAAGGGCCCGGAGCATAGCATGCGTCGCGGCATAGCCGATGACAAGCAGGGAACCGGCCACGAGCCAGCCCCACTCGGGCCAGTCCCAAAGGGAGCGCGATACGCTCGCCATTACGCAAGCACCCAGCACCGATGTTGCCAGATCCGGACGCTGAAGGAGCAGCGCCTTGAAACGCAGCGCAGGAACAGGCCACTTCTCCGGTGCTGACTTGCTCCAGGCGTGCCTCAACACGGGAAGGACTCCTTTGGCGAAGAGGCAGAACACGTATCCCGCTTGCAGCGATGTCCTGTCCAGGAGGCCGAGGTCCGGCATTTGCGGCAAGTTTGCCCAGCCCGCTTGCAGCGCGAAATATCCCCCGACCGCCCCGGTCCAAAGAAGAGAGCGCCACCCAGTGCGCAGGTAGATGCCTGCGGCACAGGCGATCACGAGGCTGATGTAAATGACGAGTCCTGACGCCGTGCCCTCTGCCGTGCTCAGCAAGAATGGCGTGCCTAGGCCCCCGAGCGTCGCCACCAGGGCCAGAGCCTTGCCCTTGAGGCGCACGGCCACCACGAAGCACCCGACCGTAGATGCGGTGAGGGCAGCCAGCGCCAGGGCGTAGGGAATCAGATCATACAACTGAAAGGCGGCAAACACGGTCACGAAGAGGGTCGCAATACCGCCACCAACCAACACGTGCGCCAGCGACGCGCGCCGCCCGGCAAGCCTTAGCCCGGTGGCAATTAGTAGCGCGGCCAGTACGGCGCCAAAAGCCACCCGCACTTCGGGCGTAAGCCAACCCCGGTCGATGCCGAATTTGAATAGAAGGGCAAGACCGATAAGCAGGAGGCCGATGCCGATGCGACCGACCCATGCGCCACTTCCGACCTCCTGCCGCAGCCTGCTGGCCAGCGTTTCCCTGTCCTGTGCCTTGGGGTCCGCCTGCTTCCTGGCGCGGCGCTGCAGCACTTCCAGATGCTGCTGCATCCTGCGCACCTGCTCCTCAAGCGCGGCAACGCGCCGGGCGAGATCATCGCTATTCTCCGTGCCCATGGAGTACCTGGTTATGCGCCTTGCATGTCGGCATCCGTGAGAACGGGGATGTCCTCCTGCACGGGCGGCATCAGGCCGCGGCTGGAGAGCCAGGCATCGCTCCGCTGCACGGAGACGGCATCGTATTGCTGCAGGACGGGCCCGTTGTAGCGTCCCCGCCTGGGACCATTTTCAAGTTTGAGCACGCCGCGGGGGCACACCGTGGCGCACATTCCGCAGCCAACACAGGAGGCACGCACGATGTTTTGCCCGCGTTGCGCATACCACCGCACGTCGATGCCCATTTCGCAATACGTGGAGCAATTGCCGCAGGAGATGCACTGACCACCGTTGGTCGTGATTCTGAATCTGGAGAAGTACTTCTGCAGCAGGCCCAGAACCGCAGCCATGGGACAACCAAAGCGACACCACACGCGGGAGCCCATGATGGGATAGAACCCGACTCCGATAACGCCCGCAAATACCAGGCCAATGAAGAAGCCGTACAGCTGCGAAAACGTCCCGGAAAGGCTGCCCAGAATCCAGCCTCCGGTCGCCGAATTACCCCACAGCAGAGCGGTCGTAAGCACGATAAAGACGAGCACCAAGTGCACCATCCAGCGCTCTATCTTCCACGATGCCAGCGATTTGTCGGACAGGTGCCTGAATGGATCCCCGGCTGTTTCCGCAAGACCGCCGCAGCCGCATACCCAGGAGCAATACCAGCGCTTGCCGAAGAAGTACGTCAGAACGGGCGTGGCGACAAAAAACATCACCACGCTCCAGGAGACCATGAAAACGCCGAGCCCGGAAGGCGACGCCAGAAGACCCTGAAGGCTTCCCGGCCATAGGTAGTCGTACTTCAGCGGCCAGAAATAGCTGAAGTAATATTCGGGGTGGTTAAGCATGCGCAAGAAGCCCGGCAAGATAAAAGCCAGCCCCAGCTGGAAGAACATCACCGATATCGTGCGCAATATCTGGTAAGGGTTGTCACGGTACTTTACGATCATGCGCGCGCCCATGACCAGGACCGCGACGGTGTAGAAGAAGCCGTACAGAAACCACCGATCCGCAGCCTCGCCGCGGAGGACGTAGCTAAGCGCGTCGGTCATGCGCACCAGGTGATCAAGGCTGTTTGGCGCCCAGTAGAGCAGGATGTAGAATCCGGTAAGGACGATGCCCAGGATCCAGCCTGCCATGCCGCGGGCCGTGGCGGAGGAAAACCAGATGCCGTTGTTGTCCACGCCCGCGGGCCTAGCCAGATAGGCCCGCACCAACATGGCGCCGCCCGCCACTATGCCTCCGATGCTGGTCCAGAAGGAAAGCAGGGGAAATGAGCTGCCGGCCCCCGCAAATGCAACGAGCAAGCCGACCAGTCCCAGCCCCACCATGGCCATGCCCAGTCTCTCGGTGCGCGTGAAATCTCCGCCGGGTGTGGTTAGCGCAAGGCTTGGATTACTGGGCATGGCCTGCCTCCGTCTGGTGGAAGATATCGCTGAACGCGGCCGCGCAATTGGGCGCAAACTCGCCGTCAAACAGCACGGAGCGCAGCTGCCGGACCACATCGTGGATGGGCTCGCCCCTCAAGATCCAGTGCTCGCACAGATCGTGGCGCAACCGGATGCCGAGGGAATTGAATCCCACGACGCGGCGATCGCGCTCGGCGTAGTCGATCCTGAGAAGCTTTCTGCGCTGTTCATCCTGCCAGAGCAGCGTGCGGACGCCCGCTGGCCGCCCGGGCGCGATCGTGCCGTATGTTTGGTACTCAATAGTGAAGAACTTGGCCGAATTGAAAAAAACGCCCGCGTCGTACGCCGTGCGCGTTCCGCAGATGGTCCGGGCGACCGTCCGGCCGTGCCTTCGACCCGTATACCACAGCTGCTCGATGCGCCGGCTGCCGATACCGTCCCGCTGGAATTCCGCGCAGTCTCCCGCAGCGTATACACCCGGGACGCTGGTCTCGAAATACTCGTTGACCAGTATCCCCCGATTGGTCTTCACGCCGGAGCCGCGCACGGCATCCGTGTTTGGATGCACGCCTACGGTAAGGCCAACCAGCTGGCAGGGCAATTCTTCGCCGCCTTTCGTCACCACGGCCCGGGCGCGGCCAGCCGCATCGGGCAGGATCTCGCCCAGTTCCGTGCCCAGGCGCAGGTCAATTCCGTGCGACAGGATCTCCCGGCGGATGAGCTCGGCCTCCTCGGCGGGTAGGACGTAGTCCATGTACCCCTTCTCCCGCACCAGGAATGTAACCGGAATCCGGCGGGCGTGCAGCATCTCGGCAAGCTCAATACCAATCAGCCCGCCCCCCACGACCACAGCGAGGTCGGTATCCCTGGTCCACCGTTCCAGCGTTACCAGATCCTGTACGCCGTACAGACCTTGTACAGCGTCCAAATCCTGTCCTGGCCAGCCGAACATGTTGGACCGCGACCCCGTGGCAACTAGAAGCGCGTCATATGACAGGCTGCGGCTGCCGCCTACCGCCACCAGTCGCCGCTTCGTGTCAATACTCGTCACGTAGCCGCGAACTAGATCGATGCGGTTCTTCTGCCAGAAGTCGTCTTCGTACGGCTTGGTATCACGGTAGCGCATGTGTCCCATGTAGATGTACATGAGCGCCGTCCGGGCGTAGAAATGATCGGTTTCCGCAGAAATCAACGTGATGCGGTAGTCGCTCAGCTTGCGGATGAACCGGGCAGCCGTTACCCCCGTAACACCGTTTCCGATTATGACTACATGCTTCGACATACCGGCCAGTCTTCCCGGACACGGAAAGGTACGCAATTTGACTGCCCGGCATACCGCTAGAAAGGCGGCTGCTCGAACAGATCAGCTTCCCTTATGCTATACGGGCTAACGGGCAATACGGACAAGGACGCCATCTGGAAACCGGCCGCAGACCTGGTTTCCTGGCTTCAAAGCAAGCAGCTGCCGTGCCTCCTCGACGCGAGTGTGGCGAAAGGGCTCGCCCACAGGGGCCTTTTGGCCGGCGCTGGCCTGCCGAGTTGCAAGGCTGACGAGCTTGCCTCGCGGTCGGATGTCATCCTCTCGTTTGGCGGAGACGGAACGCTGCTTCGCACGGCGCGCATCGTGGGCACGGCCGGAACGCCCATTCTGGGTGTCAACATAGGTCGGCTGGGCTTTCTGGCCGACGTGGAGACCGTGGATATCCGGCGGGCCATAGACAACCTGGAATCGGGTGCATATGCCGTCGACGAACGCCTGGCGCTCGCCGTGCTCGTCGAGGGCGAAGGCACAAGCTGGGCACTTAACGATGTCGTAGTTGCACGCGCAGGCCCGGCTGGGCTCGTAGCCCTCGACGTAACGGTCGGGGGCGCACACCTGAACAGGTATTGGTCTGATGGCCTGATCGTCGCCACGCCAACCGGTTCCACAGGTTATTCGCTCGCGGTCGGCGGACCTATCATGATACCCGGCAGTAGCGTGCTACTGCTAAGCCCGATTGCACCACACAGCCTGACGATACGCCCGGTTGTAGTGCCCTCCAATTCCGAAATCGAGATCTGCGTAAGCGGCGGTCACGTGCCCTACATTATCGCCACGGACGGACTCAGCATGCGTCCCAGGAGCGACAGTGTCCCCATCCGCATCCGGAAGGCCGCGCACACGATTCGGCTCGTCAAGTTTGCCGAGCGGCCCTATTTTCAGACGCTCCGGTCCAAGCTCTCCTGGGGGGTGGGCCCGCAGGCAGGCGAAGTCTACGAGGACAATGCGAAGTCCGCCGACGAAAGTGCCCGCTAACGCGACGTGCATCCGAGGGGTCCTGGCCACGGCGGCGCTAGCCCTGCTGCTAGGCAGCTGCTCCGCCACGCGACCTGCCACCGTGGATTCGGTCGACCGGTTTCCGAACCACACGGAGCCGGAAGTTCGCGCCTTGCTGCGTACCGCGATTCCCGACACGGTCACGAGTCTGCGAGCGGAGGCCATGCTTTCCATCCGGTCACCCTATTACAGCGGTACTGCCTGGGCCCGAATCATGCATCGCCGGAATGACTCGCTGCTCGTGTCGCTCTACGGTACGGCGCTGCGCATCGAAGCGGGCAGGCTGCTTGTGACGACCGACAGCGTCTTTTTTTTTAACAGGCTGCAGAATCAGCTGTTCTACGGCCCCTCGTCAGCGATGGCGCAGAGGCTGTCCACCGCCCTCATAGAGGGGCCGGTTCTCGAGAGACTCCTGGGTGTTATGGTACCGCACGAGCCGGATATGGCGCTAAGTGCTGACTCTGCGCGCGCTCAGTACCACCTGGAAGACAGTACACAGCATTACATCATCGTCCCGGGCCTATGGCGCACCACAAGCTACACGCACAGGATGCCGGGCGGAGACCTCATAGAAGCCCTGGCCTTTACGGAATTTGACGCAGAAGCAGGCGTGCACTTTCCGCGGCGCATCATACTGCGCCGTCCCCTTGAGCGCACCAACATATCACTGCGCTACAGCGAAATGCAACTCAATCCGCCCTCTCTCTCCCTGTCACTGGACGCAGCTGCGGACGCGGAGCGTCTGGACATGGGAACGCTGGCGCCCCGCAGATAGCTTGATCGGCAACAGTCCTAGCATGCTGCTTCGGAATCGTGCCCGGAGAACCGCGCTTCAGCAAAACAGTTTGTCCTTGCCGCTTGCCGCATGGCGGCACGTTCCCGCATAAACAGCAAAGAGCATGTCCAAGAGCAGTCCCTATGATGTCATTGTCGTCGGCACCGGACCGGGTGGCTACGAAACCGCCATTCGTGCGAGCCAACTCGGACTTCGCACGGCCGTCATTGAAAAGAATAAGCTGGGAGGCGTGTGCCTCAACGTGGGCTGTATCCCGACGAAAGCCCTTCTAAAAAGCGCGGAGCTCGTGGAGTACAGCGCGCACCTTGCCGACTACGGACTGGAACTCGAAGGCACCATCCGCCCGGACTTTGCCAGGGTGATCGGCCGCAGCCGCGACGTGGCAAACAAGATGAACAAGGGTGTGGCTTACCTGATGAAGAAGAACAGGATCGACGTGCATTTCGGGCATGCTGCACTGGAGGGTGCCGGCACCGTCCGCGTTGCTCCGTCGGTGGACATGGACGGCAAAGCCATCGGCAAGGACGAACTCCTGAGCGGACGGCATATCATCCTGGCCACCGGAGCGCGTGCGCGCGAAATCCCGACACTGCCCATTGACGGCGCGCACATCATCGACTACCGGGGTGCCCTGCTCCAGAAGACCGCTCCCGCGCGACTGGTCATTGTAGGCGCCGGCGCCATAGGGGTGGAGTTTGCCTACTTCTACCACCACATGGGCACGGAAGTCACCATTGTCGAGCTCCTGGACCGCCTGGTACCGATAGAGGACAAGGAAGTGTCAAAGCAGCTTGCCCGCTCGTTCCGGAAAAGCGGCATCAAGGTCATGACAGGCGCGATGGTCGAGGGCATTGCGCGTAGAAACGGTGCCCTGGAAGTAACCATTGAGGGCAAGAAGTCCATTGAATGCGACCAGGTGCTTTCAGCAGTCGGCGTGGCCGGCAATGTGGAGGATTTAGGCCTTGAGGGTCTCGGCATCGCGGTGGAGAGAGGCTTCGTCAAGACCGGCGAGTTCAGCCGCACCGCCGTGGAGGGCGTCTACGCCATCGGCGACGTGGCGGGCCCGCCCTGGCTGGCCCACAAGGCCAGCCACGAGGGCATAATCTGCGTGGAGAAAATCGCGGGTCACGACGTGCGCCCGCTTAATCGAGAGAATATTCCGGGCTGTACGTATTGCCAGCCCCAGATCGCATCCGTGGGGCTTACCGAAGAGGCAGCCCGTGAAAGGGGACTCGACATCAAAGTGGGCAAATTTCCCTTCTCGGCCTCCGGCAAGGCCTCGGCGTCCGGGCATACGGACGGCTTCGTGAAGGTGATTTACGATGCCCGCTACGGTGAATTCCTGGGCTGTCACATCATAGGGCACGATGCAACCGAACTCATAGCCGAGGCGGTCACCGCCCGCGAGCTCGAAACCACCTACCACGAGATCCTTGAGGCGGTGCACCCCCACCCCACGCTCTCAGAGGCCCTCATGGAAGCAACCCGGGCCGCCGTCGGCGCTTCCATCAACATCTGACGCCTAGCGGATCACAGCGCCGTCTTCGCCTTCGGTCGTCACCATGGTGAGCCGGCCGTCCCGGTCCTCGGCCATCAGCAGCATGCCCTGGCTCTCGAGCCCCATCATGCGGCGCGGTTGAAGGTTGGCCACCACGACCACGCGCCGCCCCACCAGAGCTTCCGGCTTGAAGTGCTCGGCCACGCCAGCAAGCACCTGGCGCCGTTCGAAGCCGAGGTCCACCTCCAGCCGCAGCAGCTTGCGGGACTTTGGCACGCGCTCCGCCAGCTGCACGGTGCCCGCTCGCAAGTCCATTCTCGAGAACGTGTCGTAGTCCATGGCAGCCTTCCTTTCCTCGTATGGCGGACCGGAATCTCCCGAGGACAGCCTGGCTATCTGCTCCTCTATCACGCCATCCTCAATCTTTTCGAATAATATGGAGGGCGCTTCGACCCGGTGGCCGGTCTCGAGCAGCGGCCTGGCCACCTCGTCCCAGCCTGCCTGCCCGCTTCTCCGCTGCGAGGGAACACTGGGCCGTATGCCTTCCAGGCGCAGCATGCCTCGAAGCCTCTCCGCAGAAAAGGGCAGCACCGGGTCCATGAGCACGGATAGCGCAGCGCATATCTGCAGCGAGACGTGCACCGTGTTTGCGCAGGCCGTGCGGTCCGTTTTCCGCGTTTTCCAGGGCTCGCAGTCGTTGAAGTACTTGTTGCCAAGTCGCGCCACATTCATGGTCTCGGCTACGGCCTCCCTGAATCGAAAGCGCTCGTAGGAACGGCCGATGCGCCCTGGCGCTTCGGCCAGCTGCTGCAGCGCAGCCAGATCCCTGGACGTTGGCCCGGTCAGCGGCGGCACCCGCGCGCCGAATTCGCGCTGCGCAAACGTAAGCGTGCGGTGCACGAAATTGCCGAGCACATCGGCAAGCTCCGAATTCACGCGTCCCTGGAAATCCCTCCAGCTGAAGTCCGCATCCTTCGTTTCGGGGAACGTGGCGGCAAGTGTGTAGCGAAGCAGATCCGGCGGAAACGTCTCCAGGTACTCGTGCAGCCACACGGCCCAGCCCCGACTGGTGGAGAGCTTCTTCCCCTCAATGGTCAAGAACTCGTTTGCCGGCACATTGTCTGGCACTACATAGTCTCCGTGCCCCATGAGCATGGCCGGAAACATCAGTGCATGAAAGACGATGTTGTCCTTGCCGATGAAGTGGAGCAGCTTGGTGCCCTCATCCTTCCAGTACCGCTCCCAGAGCGAAGTATTTCCCTGCAGCGCGGCCCATTCCCGCGTCGCCGAGATATATCCGATCGGCGCATCAAACCAGACATAGATGACCTTTCCCCTGGCATCGACGCCTGCCTCGCGCGCAACGTCCTCCGGCACCGGCACGCCCCAGGGCACGTCCCTGGTGATGGCGCGATCCCGTAGCCCGTCCGCGAACCAGGAGCCGATCTGTCCCAGCACATTGGGCTTCCATTCGGGATGGGCAGCCACGTATTCCTGCAGCTTCGGCTGCCAGTCACCCAGCGCAAGGTACCAATGAGTGGTGGTGCGCAAGACGGGAACAGCGTCGGTGAGCGCACTGCGCGGATTGATGATTTCAAGCGGGCTCAGCGAGGCGCCGCACCGCTCACACTGGTCTCCATAGGCTTCCTCGTATCCGCACAGCGGACACGTACCGACTACGAACCGGTCTGCCAGAAAGACGTCGGCCTCCGGGTCATACAGCTGCTTGTCCGTCTTGAGTGTGAAATGCCCGCGACGCGCCAGCTCGCGGAAGATCTCCTGGCTCGTTTCCTCGTGCGTACGGGATGTTGTTCGGCCATACAGGTCGAAGCTCATACCAAAGGCGGTAAAGCTGTCCCTGTTGAGCGGATGGTACCGGTCCACGATCTCGCGCGGCGTAACGCCATCCTTCAGCGCGCGCATGACGATAGCGACACCGAACTCGTCGGAGCCGCAGACATAGACCAGGTCCCGTCCCTTGAGGCGCTGGTAGCGGCAGTACAGGTCAGCCGGCAGGTAGGCTCCCGCCAGGTGACCTATATGTATGGGCCCGTTCGCGTACGGAAGGGCTGACGTGACCAGTATCCTCTTGAATTCCGGCATGCCACAGGAAAATTGCGGCTACCCGAACGCCTTCCCCTCCCCATCGGTTCATCCTACCCGCGCGGCAGACGGGATGCATTCAACAGATATTAACTCTCTGTCCACGGGGAATTGGCTAATTTAGCCGAATGTTTACTGCGCGAGAGGCCTCCATTAGGCGCAAGACGAACGAGACAGACGTTTCCGTCAGACTGAATCTAGACGGAAGCGGACGCTACCAGAACCGGACATCCGTAGGATTTCTGGACCACATGCTGGACCTTTTCGCCAAGCACGGCGGATTCGATATCGAAGTTACATGTGACGGTGACGTGGAAGTGGACGATCACCACACGGTAGAGGACGTGGGCATCACGCTTGGACAGGCATTGGCCGATGCCCTGGAGGACAAGGCACATGTTGCGCGCTACGGACATGCCACCATCCCCATGGACGAAGCCCTGGCCCGGGCAGTGATTGACCTTTCAGGCCGGTTCACGCTGGTATTCGATGCGGAATTCGGGCGGCCGATGGTGGGTGATCTGTCCACGGAACTTGTTCGACATTTCTGGTACAGTTTTGCAGAGCAGGCCTCGTTGACGCTGCACATCAGTGTACTCTGCGGCGAAAATACGCACCACAAGATAGAGGCCATCTTCAAGGCTGTGGCGCGGGCGCTGTCTCAAGCCGTTCGGCGCGAGGCAAGCCATGCCCGCATTCCTTCCACGAAAGGATCGCTGTAGGCGCCAGTCCACAGGGCGGCCGCCGGGCGACATCATCAGACTATCATGACTCTTGGTACGCAGACTATTTCTGTTATTGGCGCCGGCAACATCGGCAAGGCCCTGATCGGGGGACTCCTGCGAAAGGAATACCTGCCGCCGGATTCCATTCGGGCAACGCGCCGCCGGTCCAGCG
>CAZXEU010000174.1:0-5430 GCA_964639665.1 uncultured Rhodothermaceae bacterium
TTCCGAAAGTACGTATGTGTTGTTTGCAGACAGGTCCGTCAGCTCCGTCACACTGCCGGCGCCCCAATAGATGCGCAAAGTATCCACCCGCGATTGCGAGCCCAGACCGAAATGCAGCACCGCACTTGACTGGGAAGCGAAACTGTCCCCGCCGCTAACCACACGCTCCTGGACACTCTCGCCCGTTACCACCCGCGCGCACACCCCGATGGCCGTCGGATTGACCACGCCTCCCCGAAGCCGGAGCCCTAGATAGTGCCCCGCCCCTTCCGTGGCATTGACCAGGATACGGCGCCGGCCGCTGGCCGAGGGAACGACAAGATCCTGCAAGCCGTCGCCGTTGAAGTCTCCCACGGCCAGTCCCTGGGATTCAGACTGGAACGAGGCGCCGGCCGACCGGCCGGTCTCGGTGAATGTACCGCCATCGTTGCGGTAGAGCAGTGTCGGTGTGCCATCGAAGGAGGATGTGCTTACCACGAATAGATCGAGGTCCACGTCGTTGTCAAAATCGGACATGACCACGCCCCACGACATACCGTTGCGGTGAGCACCGCGCTGCTCGGCCTCGTCCACAAAGGTGCCGTCACCTCGGCCGATAAACAAGCCGCCGTGCGCGATACGCGTAACGTAGGCATGCTGGGTACCATCTCCGTCGACGTCGCCCCATGCCACGCCCATGTTACAGCACACCTGCGGCGCAGGATACACATCTATGCCGGTCTGTACCGCGCGATCCTGAAACGGGAAAGAACCTGTGTTGCGGTAAAGCCTGCTGCGCTCGCGTCCATCGTGCACGCAAAACAGGTCCAGACTGCCGTCTCCGTCATAATCGTGCCAGATTGCCTGCATGGGCCTGGAATGTGACGATCCCTGCACACCGGCCCGTGCTGCCACATCCTCGAAGCGGGTCGCTTCCATGTTCCGGTACAGCCGGTCCGGCCCATCCACCACGGCGGCGAATATGTCCAGGTAGCCGTCCGCGTCGTAGTCAGCCATGGCCGCCGTTGCCACCGTGGCCCCTGATTCCAGCCCCATTTGCGCCGTAGCGTCATGGAATGTGCCATCGCTTTGCTGCAGGAGCACGCGCTCCTGGCCCAGGCCGCCGAGATACAGGTCGGCGGTCCCGTCCCGGTCTATGTCTCCCCACAGCGCCACATTAAACGTACCGCGCACCTTAAGGGCAGTCTCGGCAAACGTGCCATCCCCCTGGTTCTGGAAAAGCACCGAAGTGCCTCGCAGCACGGCCAGAAATATGTCGTCGTCCCCGTCACCGTCGTAGTCATGAACAGCCACGCCGCGCGCTCCACCATCTGTTTCCAGAATCGGTCCCGCGCGGAAGGCAATCGGCTGCGCGCTTGCCGAACCGGCAAGCGCGACTGTTACCAGCGTGTAAAGACAACGCATTACAAAGGGGCTTATATACCTAAGTGAATTAGACATACGATCCTGTCCGGTGCCGAATCTTACACGTCATGATGACAAGTCATTCAGTGCAGAGGACCCAGCTTGGGTTACGCCACGCCGTACAAAGGGAAACACCCCACCCTTCCGCGCCTTGCGCGCGCAGCCTCTCCCTCGGGAGAGTATTCATGCAGCACTGCAACAGGCCTTTAAGCCAGAGAGGAATCGTTTGCAGCACCTCTCGGAGGTCAAAGAACGGAATACACATAATAACTATGTGCGTGAGTGGTTCCCAATTTCATTCAGGTATGTAATTACCATTATAATCAACCCTTGCTTATCTGTGCTTCAACGAGGCTTCGCAGCATCCGTGCGTCACCGTGGTCCGGCGCCAGGCGCAGCAGGCGATCCAAGACGTCGCCGGCCTCAATCCATCTCTCCGTCAGCACGTACGCCTGGCTGAGCTGGAAGAGCATTACTTCGCTGCCCGGTTCCAGGTCTGCCGCTCGTGACAGGTGCCGGATGGCCTGTTCAGCGCGCCGGTACGCCAGGTGAATATTCCCCGTCAGGTAATGTGCGTCCGCCGTTTCCTGCAGGCTGATAGCCGCCTCAAGGTACGGAAGGGCTTCCGGCAGTCTGCGCTGCTCTACCAGAATCCGAGCGGCATCCAGATACGGAGGCCCCAGGTAGGGATACTGCTGCACCATGGCCAGCGCTGCCTGCAGCGCTCGGTGGTAGTCACCGTTCTGCGCGTAGTGGGTCCGCAGCGCTGCCGTGGATTCGTACCACGACCTGCGCCCGCGAAACAGATCCAGCGCAATCTCCTCCACGGGGTTTCGCGCCGTCACCGTATCCAGTGTGGCAAGCGGCGTGCCAGCGGGCTCAAAGGGCCAGGAGCCGAGCAACTGCCTGAGGCGATAGGCTCCAAACAGGGAATCAACGGCCGTAAAGAGCACCTCGCGGCGGGCCCTCTCCGCAGAAATGTAGCGCGCAGAGTCCCGAACCATCGCCTGGTAGAAGGCATCAGCCATGATAAAATAGCCCTCCACATTGGGGTGGAGGTGCTCCAGCATGAGGTCCGATCCGATGATGCCGTCCCTCGACCGAGCCGCCAGGGCAGCGCGCACGTCGACCACCGTTGCCCCGGACCGGGCGGCCTCCTCGCGAATGATGCCGTTGATGCGCTCCGATGCCCGGAAGCGGAGCCTGTCCAGGTCCTTGGCAAGAATGTAGGCATCCCGCGCCTCTTCCGGGCGGCGTGCCCACTCCAGCATCCGGGCCCGGCTGAAGTGCGAGCGGGCCGCCATCGTATCGAGGGCCACAGCCCGGTCGACGGCCACCAGTGCACTGTCGAGACTGCCGCGCTGCGCCAGCTGGAGGGCCCTGTCATGATGCGCGGCCCAGTCGCGCGGTGCGCCACTGGGCTCACCGACAAAGGGAGGATGACCTCGTTCGTTGCTCGCCAGGGTAGCCACGAACACGGGTATGCCGCTCGCGGCGTAACGAGCGAGCAGCGCCCGCAGATTGCCCCTGAACTGGGCAAGACCACGCCGGTACAGGGCCGAGCCGTAGGCTATGCTCTGTTGGCCGACCATGCGCTCCATTAACGTGCGGTTGTCCGCGCCCGCCGTCGCCGCGGCCTCCGCCAGACTTCGGAGCAGCGCGGACAAGGCCTGGACCGTGCGCAGGCGCTGCAGTCTGAGATACAGCTGCACGACATTGCGGCGGCGCCCCAGGGATTCCGCAGAAGCCACCCCGAGCGCGCCGTAGAATTCGTTGTGCCCGGCGTAGATGAGCACGGCGTCCGGCGCCTGCGCCACTATTTCCGGCGCGCGGTCCAGCAGCGTGTGCGAATTGACCGCAGCCGCGGCCGTGTTTACCACTTCCACGCTGCGCTCTGGCCAGGTCTGCTGGAGCCGCTGTTCCAGCATCCGGCTGAAACTGCCTCCATAATAGTATGGATAGCCTGCGGCCGTCGAGCCCCCCTGGACAAGTATGCGGAAGGTCGCGCTGTCCTTTTCGGTGCGGAACACGTCGTGCATTCCTGTGGGCACCCGCGGCGCGCGCAGAAAATAGCGCCGCGCCATTTCCGGATTCATGGCCAGATAGCCTTCCGCCCCCGATACGGGGACAAAGAGCGGATAGCTGCCGCCCACCCCGAAAAGCCGCAATGCGAGCTCCAGCCCCACAAAGAAAGCAACGGGAATCAGCCCGGCAATAAGCGCGAACAGGCGGCGGCGACGGGCAGGCAACGTTTCGGCGCTAGCAGCTGACATAGTGCGCGGCGGCCTTTACCGCAGAACAAGCATGGCTCCCGAGTGCGAATGCCTGCCGGATTGCAAACGATACGGGTAAACTCCGGCCGGGAGGCCCGAGGCGTCGAATGGCACGGTATGCGTGCCCGCTGCCAGGTAGCGATCCACGATAACGGCCACGCGGCGGCCGAGGCTGTCAAACGCCTCCAGGCGTACCAGTGCCGGAGCTGGCAGCGAAAACTCTATCAATGCGTGTCCCGCGAAGGGATTCGGATACGTGCGCGCGATGAGGAGCTGGTCCGGAGCGGCCGGAAGCCCTTCTGTGCCAACCGTCACGACATCGTCAGGGGTCGCACCCAGCCTTGCGCTGGAATAGATGCGGAACTCGCCCGGCGGCAGCTCCGCTACGGGAGCTGCGCCGGCCTCCAGGCTGTCACCGGTCACAAATTCGTACCAGTAATTGGTCGACGCCGGTAGAATTGCAGGGTTGGGTCTGGGTCGAACATCGAAATTGCCCACGATCTGCACCTGTACAGCATCCAGCCGGAGATCAATCCGCTTGGTGGCACCACGCACATCAAGTTCTACGTGCGCGGCAGGGTCCCTGAATACTGAATGCTCCCGCCGCAGCTTGAGCAGCGCCGCGTAGAACCTGTACAGCCGGCTACGCTGGGGATCAGCCTGGTAGTCCCACCGAATCGGCTTGGCGCCGATTCGGCTGGGTGCGAATGCGGGACACGGATCAGGGCGCAGGCACTCTTCTCCGCGCTCGCCAAAGCCGTAGCCCACTTCCCCGAATTGCCACATCATGCGCGGCCCCGGCAACAGAAAGAAGAAGGCGCCTGCCATCTTGAGCCGGTCCAGCGCCGTGGCCATCTGGCGCACATTGTACGTTCCGAAATTCTCGTGCCTGGCGGGATCACACACCGGCCCTCCGGCCGGCCCCCGCTCGCAGGCACCCCACTGCCGCATCCTGTACATGAGCCACTGCTCATCGTGGCTTTCCATGTAGGAAACAGTATGGGGAAGTGTCCAGCCGCGGCCGCCGCGACCGAAATAGCTGCGCGAAAAGTCGCTCTTGCCTCCTGCATGGTAGCCCATCAGCGCCTCGCCGTAGGCATGGCTCACGTTGTTCCATAGCAGCATGCCCGGCAGTCCGCGTGCCGTGCCGTAGCTTGCCAGTTCCCGTTCCTCGCGGTCACCCGCGAAGTGCTCCAGAATAACGTAAGCGCGTGGATTGACGGACCAGATATGGTCCGCCATCCGCTGCAGCAACGCAACCCGCGAGGCGTCGTAGGTGCCCCACAGCCCCGCATTGCTCCCGGTGTTCCGCTGCGTAAAGCCCTTCGACAGGTCGAACCTGAACCCGTCTACGCGGAATTCCGTCAGCCAGTACTCGTTGGCCCGGTCCAGCCAGTGGCGGATGTAGGCATCTTCGTGATTAATATCAAAGAAAACGTTATAGGAGTGCCGTGGCGGAAGGTTGATCCACCGGTTCGCGTCCGTGGCGCCGTACAGCGTGACCAGCGGCGAAGGCAGGTCCACATGGTTGTACACGACGTCCAGGATCACCGCCATGCCGCGCTGGTGCGCCTCGTCGACGAACCTCTTCATGGTTTCGGCGGGGCCGTAGTACTTGTCCACCGCAAAGGCAAACTGCGGCTGATAGCCCCAGTTGTCGTTGCCGCCAAATTCAGCTACGGGCATGAGCTCGATGGCATTGACGCCGAGCCTCTGCAGGTAGGCCAGGGTGTCCGCCAGCGTCGCGAAATCG
>CAZXEU010000175.1:0-2669 GCA_964639665.1 uncultured Rhodothermaceae bacterium
CTCTGGAACAAGGCGTGCAAAGAGTCCTCCTCGAGGGAGTCGCCCCTGTCGTCCCTGATAAGAAAGGAGTACATGATGGGGCACGTCGGCCTGGTGAGCCTGGACCGCAACTACTTCAAGACGCACGTGATGGAGCTTGCAGAAGAGTATCTGCAGTCGGTGCCGCACCTGACCATAGACGACGCGGCTAGGCTGCGGCTGGCAAACGCGAGGCAATCGGAGAGGATAGGGCTGCTGGAGGATGAAAAGGACCGGGAGATTGCAAAGCTGCGCCTCATGATCGAGCAGCTTGCGGGCAGGATCGAGTCCTACTCCTCCAAGGGGAACTGAGGCTTTTATGCGTCCCGCGGCACTGGCCGCATGGACAGGAAGACGTGCCCCGTGTGTCTGGGCGCCCTGGACCTGCACTCTGACGCGGAGGTCATCACCTGCGCACGCGCCCTAGCGTCCCGCCCTCGCGAGGAAAGGCCGGGCCGGGTCGCGCAGGCGCCCGCGCACTAGCCGGTGCAACGGCCCCGGCCCAGACTGCCACTTGCCCGGATGATGCCTGCATGCGGCCCCGGAATGCGCCGCGGCCTCCGCGTCCATTCGGGATGTAGGTGCGGTACTCAGTGATTGCTAGCGTCCGCAAACCCCGGGGGCAGGCCGGTGCCTCTGGCGCAAACATGTGGTCACTCAGTCAGACTCCGATACCGATCCAATGCCGTCGCCGTATTTTTGGTGGCCATCTTGAGTGCGCTGGACAGCCCCCACGCATATTCAAGATCGACCACGGCTTCATACCGTTCAACAACCCTCCGGACCGGGATCTTGTTTCTGTTGGACAACTCCGCCAGTTCGCGGATCCCGGTTTTGTCCGAAATTATTACCGGTGTACAACACTCAATCGTCACTCCCAACATGAGGTTTGCCAGCCGATCCGGCTCTGTCGGAAGGCAGTCCCAATGGTTCCAGATGATCGGGCGGCAGCCCATCCCATCCGCACTGTCAATCACGCGAAAACGCGCGGCGGCATCCAGAATGCACTGGCCGCGTACCACGCCCACGTATGCTTTGCAATGCTCCGTCCGGATGCAGCGATCGTCGGTATTACGCCAGCGCCCTCCTGCGTAAACCGCCGGCTGGCCGCCCCTCACCGATACGCGGACAGGCTTTTCGGGATTCCTATTCGGCCTCTGCTGCCTGTCGGCGCGCGGCAGGCGCGACCAGTCGAGCTGCTTGCCGGCAGAGGAGACGTCGAGATCGACTACATAGATGGCATCGGCCTCCGCACAGTCCGAGATCGGCCGCCTGTATTTGGAACCGGCCTTCCTGGCACAGAGTTCGTTGCCGTCAGGCGAGAACGCAAAGGGATGAGTTGTCCGTTTGGACTTGTCATCGTGTAGCGTGCAGAGGGCGAAAAGGCGGTTCTCCACCGCCCTCAGCCGCAGGTACTGGGACGCGTTGCTTGACCTCACGCAGTAACGTCGGCGAAAAGGCGGTTCTCCACCGCCCTCAGCCGCAGGACCGACGACCACTTGACATCAACCACGTTGTCATAACTCGGGTTCAGCCAAAGACGCGCGCCATTCCTGGCCAGGCGGCGCTGGAGCAGTCCCAGATAATGGTCGTGGCAAATGGTCGCCCCGGCCCTCGCGCCTCCCAACTCGAACGTGGCCAGCATGACGCGCGGACTCCATCCGGGCATCTCAAAGGCAACCACGTCGGCGGTGGAGTGCTTTATGTACAGCAGACACGGGTCGGAGCCGCCGGGATCGAAGCGAAGAAGAATCTCCGTGTCGCCCTCGACACTATTGAGAGCGCCCACCAACTCCGCGTCGGGACACGAGGCCGCCGCCGTGGTAGCGGTGTCGCCCTCGACACTATTGAGAGCGCCCACCAACAGCGGCGCGCCTAGATCCGACGCGAGATTCTTCAACGCCTCGACGCGCGTTTCATCGGACGAGTCAATGTATTCCTCTGGAAAGAGTACAAAGTCCACCTTCTCGCCAGCAAATTTTCCTGCGGCAGGTATCTTTGGGCGGCGGAGCGGCCCTCGTGACGGGAACACCAGCGCCACGCGCAGGGTTGGTGGTGCCGCCCGGCCTGACGTGGGGCGTACGTTCACATCTGAACCTACTGGACGTCTCTGGTCGCCGCCCGGGCTTCCGTCCTGCCGCGGCAGGCCCTGCTGCACCATGGGAACAGAACTGGCATCTCGGCGGTACCCACCGCAGTTACATGTGACTATGGCGAATCCGCGATCTCGAAGAAAGCGCCCTGACTCGTCACCTCCGGAGAATTGCTCTGAATCCAGAAAGTTTCCTGTGGCTATCTCATGGGCCAGCGCTATCGTGTATTTTGGTGGAAAATGCCTGCCGTCCGCCGCAAGGCAGTAATCCCTGCTTTTGCGTCGAGTTGGGAATCCACAGGTGGTGATTCTTCGCATGGCTTCCCGGATGTGCCCATCGGTGATGTCCACTGGAATCATGCCAGCTATTTCCCGCCTGTCTGGCATAAAAACTCGGTGCGCAAAATAATTGTGGCCGTCCAGTAGCCGCCCACTTCCACTGTTCGGACCTAGAGACAAGTAGTGGAACCCGCGCTGGAGGCGCAGCGCGTGTTGGGAGGAGGGGCGACGCCGGCAATGAGCACGCCGGAAGTGGGCGTTCCGATGCATAGTACTCGGA
>CAZXEU010000176.1:0-31287 GCA_964639665.1 uncultured Rhodothermaceae bacterium
GTATACGCCACAATCACACTACTAATGACAGTACAGCCGCATAACGAGCGCAAATAGGCCCCAAAACGACAGTAATTGCCCCACCAGCTGTCACCTACCTATCTTGCTTGGGAATCGAGGCTAGGCCCGGCCCCGGGAATCGGTTGGTGGCATACTTCATGACCGCCGGGGAAAGGATCCCCCTTCGCCGGCCTTGCGGCGCCTGAGTGCCACTATGGCGAGCAAGGCCATCAGTGCATACACCATTGCCAGTCCGTACGAGCCCATGTTCAAGATCCCGGTGTCGGCTGCCCGGACGATCGCGTATCCCAGGCAGCCGCACACTGCGGCGTAGTAGCAGAATGCCGGGAGCGTCTTGCGTATGATGGAGCCTTCCTTGCCGACCAGTCCTGCAACGGCCGAGGCAGCGACGACATTGTGAACACAGATGATATTGCCGGCTGCACCTCCCACCGCTTGCAGCGCCACCATCCAGGTTGGATCGACGCCTATTCGCGTGCCAACCCCGAACTGGAACAGCGAGAACATCATGTTGCTGATGGTATTGCTTCCGGCTACAAACGCACCGAATCCGCCAATAGCGGGCGCAAACAGCGGGTAGGCCGTGCCGGCCAGCTGCGCTATGCCTTCGGCCAGCACGATAGGCATGCTGTCGAAGCCCGCCGCACCCCCGGAGGACTGGATGAACACCTGCACCATCGGCACAGTGAATACAAGAGCCACGGATGCCGGAATCATGGTCTTGGCCGAGCGGGCCCAGGCGCGGCGATACGGCCCTGTCCGCATGCGATGCAGGGCAAAGGTGGCCATTGAAACCACGACGAAGATCGTGCCCGGCAGGTAAAGAGGCTGAATCGACGACGAAATACCGGTGCCCAGAAGATTCGGCAGCGTAAGTGTCGCCAGCGGCGCCTGGAGCAGCGCCTTGAGGCCGATCGCGGGAATGCGCGTCGCGACAAGGAGCAGTGCAATCAGCATATACGGTGCCCAGGCCGTTACGAGGCGCATGCGCCGGTCACTGCCAGCGGCTCTTGCGACCTCCAGAGACCCCGTCCAGTCCTTCTCCCACGATGCGCGCGGCCCAAAGTCCCATACGCTGTCCTTTCGCGGCATGAAAATGCCCGACCTGGCAGCCGGGATCACTATGGCCATGCCTACCAGACCACCCGCTATGGACGGGAATTCCGGTCCCAGCACACTCGCTACAATCAAGTATGGAACCGTCATGGCAAACGCCGAAAAGAGGGCGAATTTCCAGACGCGCAGCCCGGCGACAAAGGACCTGTCGGGGCCGAAAAACCGCGTCATGAGCGAGACTACCAGGAGCGGTATCAGCGTCCCGGCCACGGCATGCATGAGGGCGACCTTGCTGCCAATCACGGCCAGATAGGTCAGCCACTCTGCGCTTTGCGGTCCGAGGTCGACCGTACCGGCGACCGCGGCCACGGAAGCATCGCCCGAAATCCCTGTGCTAACTCCCACCAGTATGGGTGTGCCGAGTGCCCCGAACGAAACGGGCGTGCTCTGGATGATCATGCCCGCTACGACGGCAGCCATGGCAGGGAAGCCCAGGCCGACCATGAGAGGCACGGCGACGGCGGCTGGAGTGCCAAAGCCGGCGGATCCTTCAATGAAGGATCCGAACAGCCAGGCGATTATGATGACCTGTATGCGCCGATCCGGCGAAATGCCCGTAAGACCCTCGCGAATGACCGAAAGCGCACCGCTTTCCTGGAGCGTGTTTAGCAGCAGAATGGCTCCGAAAATGATGTAGAGCAGGGTGGCCGCGACAATAAGGCCGTGAATCGTGGCGGCCGCGATCTGGCGGGCTGCCACCTGCCATACGAAGGCTGCAAGTGCGACCGCCGCAACGTACGAAAGCGGCATCGCCCGGCTGGCCGGCCAGCGCAGCACGACCAGGAACAGGCCCACCACCACGATGGGCGCAAAGGCGAGAGCGGCGAGCACAGCAGGGCCCATGTCAGCTTTGCCAAATGCCGAATCGGCTTGCGAGGAATGCCTCCTGGCAGGCCGCTCCGGGGACCGAGGAGTGATTTGGTGTGCGCGTACCGCCGATAGCTGTAGTCCGGCCTACTCTATTTGCCGCCGCATGGTCCCGCGCCGCACTGCGGCCGAATGAGGCGGCGAGTGGCATCAGCGCGCGAAGTGGGGGCACTTGTTGAGGCCGGCCTGCAGAAAGGCTTGTGGTATGTGTACGTGCGGCGCACAAGCCGGGCATCAATGCAGGGCAAGGTAGCCCTGCCATGCGAGAAAGTACACAGTGCTTCTTGCACAGCACCGGCACCGCCAAAGCGCAAATAAGGCCTTTCGGAACCATCGTCGCGGATCGGCATCCTCAAGGATGCAAATCATGCGCGGTCGAGCAATGAGCGGTCCTGTCTACGAGCCACCTGTCAGCTACGGGCGGCCGCGTGGCGCTCGTCCCGCCGGCAATGCCCGTTCCGATGCGCCGCTGGCGCTGCAGACGGCCCTTGGTCTGGAGCCGAATGTGGAGCCGCTTACGCGGACTCAGGCCATTCATCTGCTGCGAAGAGCGGCCTTTGGCGCCACCAATGCGCAGGTAACGGAATTCGTTGGCATGCCCGCAGATCAGGCTGCTTCGCGCCTCGTCCTTGAGGCTCAGGCTGCACCGGTGCTCGAGCCGCCGGCATGGGCCGGTTACTTTCCGCCTTGGGGCGGGACAGATGAAGAGAGACGCAAATACGCCGATTTGCAGGGACCGTGGTTCAGGGCACTGGTAGCCTCGTGGATTGAAGCAATGGTCCGCGGCGGGCTCCGCGAGAAGCTCGCGCTTTTCTGGCACGACCATTTCGCCACGGAAAGGGAGACGTACTTCTTTGCCATCATGGCCTACCAGTACGTAAAGCTGCTTCAGGCCAACGCGCTGGGCAATTTCAAGGACTTCGTCATCCGCATCGGCGTGTGCCCGGCCATGCTGGTCTACCTGGATGGCCGGCTCAGCACGCGCCAGGAACCCAATGAAAACTATGCACGGGAGCTCCTGGAGCTCTTCATCATGGGGCAGCTGGACGCAGAAGGAGCCCCCAACTACACGCAGCAGGACGTTGTCGAGCTGTCACGGGCCCTGGCGGGATGGCGGGTGGACTACCAGAATTTCGAGGCCCGGTACAGCCACAGCAGGGGCGATGCCAGCGAAAAGGAGCTGTTCGGCCAGCGCGGCCGGTACGACTACAGGGGCGTGCATGATCTCATCTTCGAAGCCAGGGCCCGGCAGATCGCAGACTTCATGGCGAGGAAGCTTTACCGGGAGTTTGTCTACGAAACCCCCACGGACGAGATAGCGGCCTCGCTGGCCGACATCTTTCTTGACAATGGATTCGAGATTGCTCCGGTTGTGCAGGCCATCCTGGCCAGCCGGCATTTCTACGGAGAGGAGGTCATCGGGTCCAAGATCAAGAGTCCGGCAGCCCTGTTTGTCGGTCTGATGAAGGAGTTGGGTCATACGGACGTGGAACGGGACGGGCTGTACCGGGTGGCGGGTGGTCTCAGGATTCTCGGCCAGCGGCTGCTCAATCCGCCGAACGTGGCAGGCTGGCCCGGCTACAGGACCTGGATATCGACCTCGTCGCTGCCGCAGCGCTGGCAGGAGCTGGATTACCTGGTGCGTGGCGGCATAGCGAATCGTCCGCTAAACCTGGTGCCGCTTGCCCGGGAGCTGCTGGATGCGGAGGATCCGCTGGTTGCCTTCAAAGCCCCGGTTGCGCTTGCGGAGCACTTTATTGCGGCGCCGCTGTCGGAGCTCAGCCTGGATGCGCCGGAGCAATTTTTCGGCGACCTCGACAGCTTTCCTATACCGGAGGAGATTGCGAATGGCCCCGCGCACGTGCAGGACCTTGCCAAGATTTTTCTCGGCAGCGCCCCCTGGTATTCGTGGAATCTGTATCGGCAGGGCATTGCTTTCGCCATGACGCGATACCTGCTGTACCTGACGCAGCTCCCGGAATACCAGCTTACCTAATAGCCATGGCGAAGCACGGCATGAGATTCGGCAGTTGCCTGGAACACGGGTGCGCGCACGAGGCGGAGCACCGCCGATGGTCTCGGCGGGACTTCGTCAGGGGCCTTGGTCTTTCCGCAGGCGCAAGCGTCATGCTCGGCTCCACGGCCGTTACGGCCCTTGGACGCAGTCCGCTGCTGGAGCACCTGCGCCGGGGCTCTTCGGACAGGATCTTGGTGCTGATCCAGCTGGAGGGAGGCAACGACGGCCTCAATACCATCATTCCGGTCGAGGACGGCGACTATTTCAGGGCCCGTCCGCGACTGGCAATACCCAAGAGCCTCGCCCTGCCGCTTTCGCCCACGCTCGGAATGCATCCCGCACTTTCTCCGCTTGCGGGGCTCTATGGCGACGGGCAGATGGCCATCGTCCAGGCCGTGGGATATCCATCCTCCAGCCTGTCTCATTTCAGGGGAACAGACATTTGGATGAGCGCCCGGGCCGGCGACAGTCACGAATTGAGTGGATGGACGGGCAGGCAGCTCGAGACGGAATACCCGGCCTTTGTCAGCGATCCTACCCCGTATCCGCTTGCCGTGCAGATCGGGGGCCTTCCGGGCGTGCTCTTCCAGGGATCGGTCCGCAACATGGGCATGTCGGTTGCAAGCGCGGCTCGTTTCGAGCGGCTTGTCAGGTCCGGGCGCATTTACGACGAGGACGGCATCCCGGACACGGCCTACGGTCACGAGATGTCCTATGTGAGGCGCGTAGCGAATGATGCGTTTCGCTACGGCAAGGCCATACATGCAGCCGCAGAAGCTGGCCGTAATGAAGTAGAGTATTCCGCCCAGGACTATAACAGCTTGGCCTACAAGCTGTCCGTTGTGGCGCGCCTGATCAAGGGCGAGCTGGGTGCGAGGGCGTACCATGTGAGTATCGGAGGCTTCGACACCCATGGCACGCAGGGGGCCACGTACGGAAGGCACGCCATTCTGCTCGGGCGGCTTGCCGAAGCAGTGCCGATGTTTCTTCGCGATCTGAGAGCCGCCGGCTTGGAGAAGGACGTATTGGTGATGACCTTTTCTGAATTTGGACGGCGCGTGGAAGAGAACGGCTCGTTGGGGACAGATCACGGTACGGCTGCTCCTCTGTTTCTCTTCGGCCCCGGTGCAAATGGCGGGCTGTTCGGCAGCGCGCCGTCGCTAAGCGACCTCGACGACGCTGGCAATCTGAAGTACGGCGTAGATTTTCGATCCGTGTATTCGACTGTTCTGCGAGACTGGTTTGGTTTCAGCGCTTCAGCCAGTGAGACGGTGCTTGGGGGCTCATTCGAGTCGATGGGGTTGATCGCCGAACCGGCGGATCCTCTTGTGACGCGCACGCAGCGGGCGGAGCTGCCGGAGCAATTCGAATTGCGCCAGAATTACCCGAATCCGTTTGCCGACGTAACCACTATCGGGTTTTCGCTGCGACGAACGGATCACGTCCGCCTGCGCGTATTTGACCTGCAGGGCCGGCTCGTGCGCACGCTGGTGGACGATACGCGGCCCGCGGGGCTGCACGAGGTGCGCTTCGCTGCGCAAGGCCTTCCGAGCGGAAGGTACCTCTACCGGCTGGAAGCCGGACGCGCCGGCCAGTCGCGGTCCATGACATTGGTGCGTTAGGCGGGCCGCTTCGGACATTATGCGTAGTGCTGGTCAGGCCTCGGATGTGGCCTGAAGGCGGGGCCGACCTTTCTTCGCGTATGAGACCCTGCCGCCCTTTGCGGTTGTAGCGGAGTAGCAGGCAGGCATGTTTGGCGGAGTGCGTTGGTCCTGCAGAGGGCGCTGCGCCGCGGCCCAATGCTTCACCTGCCGGAAGCGTTTCGCGTGCTACGCCGGCTGGATCCAGCGCGGCAACCGGCGCTTTTCCGGATTCACTCCTCTCGCATTAAGACGCCGCGCGTTGCCTGCTTATCCTGGCGATGATCTCGCTTGCGATTTGGTCGTTGTGGGCATGCACGCGTTCCACGATGTAATAGCACTCCACGATCGAGACGATCAGCGGGATCGCCGTCCAGAAGAAGAGAAGGTAGAGTATGCCCAGGCCTGCCTGGCCTATCTAGTGCTTGCCCTTTTCGGGCAAGCACTAGATAGGCGCCTTATACGGGGCGAAGTGATTCCACACGAAGCTGCTCTCCATCCACGAGCCTCACACCCGTTGGGTCAGCAAGGGCAAGGCGGGGGTGATCGCGGAGCTGGGCCTTCCGGTATGCGTGCTGGAAGACCAGCACCAGTTCATTCTGCAGCATGAGGTGCTGCGCAAGGGAGGGGATTCGGACATGATCGTGCCGTTTCTGAAGAGAGCGAAGGAACGGTATCCGGCGATGGCTTCGTGTAGCATGGACAAGGGCTACTATTCATCGTCCAACCGTCAGGAACTGGACCAGCTACTGGAGCTGAACGTGATGCCGAAGAAGGGAGCTCGCAACCAGCAGGACCGGCAACGGGAGCAGGCGCCCGCCTTCGCCGAGGCACGCCGCCAGCATCCGGCCGTCGAGTCGGCGATCAATAATCTGAATCAGCGGGGCCTGTCCCTGATACGGACCCATGGCGAGGAAGGCTTTGTGCGCACGGTGGCGCTGGTGGTGGTAGCGGCCAACGTACACCGGCTTGGGCTGTTGCTGAAGGAGAAGGAGAAGCGACGAAGGCGGTGGCACCAGGCCCGGTCCCGAGCGGCGTAGGAGCGCGTCAAGGCCCCTTCATCTGTATGTCAGGACGGCCCGTAGCGGTGGGAGGCCAACGTATCTCTTTGCCGTATTGATGTAGGCCCGGAAGGCAGGATCATGGGATTCCGAGGCCGGAAAAGCCGCCGTAATCACCAAGAAACCTCCTACTGACCGGCCAATCCAAGCCTCAGATCGGGTTCCAGAACCGCCCGGTCACCCATATCCGCTCAAGAATCCCGACTTTTCTGGCAGCCACTAGGTAAAACCTCTGTCCGCCGATAAAGCCTAGAATCATGCAAAAGAGGAGGCCGTGCGTCGGATCCTTGCGGCTTCGATTGAATTCGGACTGGAACACGGCCCTCTCGGCTTCACTGAGGCTGTTGAGAACTGTCTGGGTATGGCTCTCTGACATTGTCTGCGGGGTCTAGCGTGAACAACGAATCCTGGCTGCAGTCTGCGCGCCGTAGCCCGGACGTTGTTGCAGCAGTCCGGGGCGATTATCCGGGAGGGCGCCGGGCACTGCGCAATGCGCCGCTGGTACGCGGCGCAGTCCGTGAACTCACGGACTGCGCCAGGCGAAATAGCCTTTGACGGCGAGGCCAAGGTAGGCTGCGTAGAGCGCAGCGGTAAGGTACAGGCCAGCCGTCAAATATATGGCGACAAAAATGAGGTCAGCCGCGATCCAGACCAGCCAGTTCTCCAGCCTCTTTCTTGCCAGCATCCACTGCCCCGCCAGGCTGAGCGCTGTGGCAATGGAGTCCCAGAGCGGCACGCTGGCGTCCGTGTACGAACGAAGCACAAGGAAAAGGCAGAGGCCTGCTCCAGCCGTGACCGCAGCCAGCACCGCGGCCTCCTTGCCTGGCGTACGTCGAACGGTCACTCCCTTTCCTTCTGCGCCGCCACGCAGCCACTGGTGCCATCCGTAGACGGCTACGCCCACGAAAACCAGTTGGAGCCCCATGTTGGCGTAGAGGCGCGCCTCAAGAAAAAGCGCAAAAAAGAGAGCTGCGCTTACGATGGTCACGGGCCATGACCACACAATCTGCCGTATGTACAGCCAGACGCACAGAAAACCGGTGGCAACCGCCAGGGCCTCCACTACATTCGGTGCGGCCACTAGCGTGACAGGATTGCGTGGAAGGTGCCTGCCGCCCGTGAGGCAAGTGCAACCTCTTGTGTCAGCAATATGCCTGCGCCACGCTCCAGTAGGGAGTGGTAGACGGCCGCGCCCGCAGATCGGGCGCGCACATCCGTCTCGCCGAATGTGGCCAGCATCACGCGGATGTCGTGCCGGCGCGCACGGTCGGCGATCTCAGTAGGCACGTCGCCACTTCCCGCGAAAACAACCAGGCGTGATGGTTCGATGCCGCCTGCCAGGAGCGCATTCAGTTCGGCCAGGCCTTCAACATGCGCGGCAATGGTTACCTCGGGAGCGTGGGCACTTACATTGAGGGCGTCCATGAGCGTGTGCGTCATGACGATGACGCGGCCTTCAGCCGCGCGTACGCGCACGGCGTCCAGGACCATTACCAGATACCTCGCGTCCAGCACGTCCAATAGGAGGATGGCGCGGCCGTGCGACCACGCCAGTGCTTCATCGAGCGTCGGCACGCGGAATGGTGTAATGGCGCCGTAGGCATCGCGTAAGAGGAAGGACCGAACTGTAGCAAAGCTGCGTCCATTTACAGGTCCGCTTCCGGTGGTCGTTCGCTCCAGGGTCTCGTCGTGCATGAGGACGGGTACGCCGTCCTGTGTCAGGCGAATGTCGGCGTGTATGAGCACGGGGCCGTGGCGGAGCGCCCGGTCGAAGGAAGCCAGCGCATGTTCCGGAAAGCCCGCCTCCGTGCCCCCGCGCAGGGCGGCCACGAGAGGGCCGGCATCCGAGCTGGCGCGCAGGTAGTCTGAAAGTGCGGCCGGCGCGTCGAACGACCGGAAGTGGTCCGATGCGCGCACGTAGCCGGGAGCTTGCCGGGAAGGTGCCTCCAGCGAGGAGCATCCAAACACCAGCAAGCCTGCCAGTACAATTACGCAAGGTTTTTGCATCGCTTCAGCCGCTAGTGAAGATGGACGACGTAGGCGGCACCGGCAATCTCGCCCGACGCCGCTCCGATGACGGCCAGGCGGCCGTCGAGATCCAGCGCGGTCCCGAAGGCCGCCTCTCCCAGGTCGATGATGCTGCGATACGTCCACGTGCCGGTGTCGGGGTCAAGCCCGTAAACGTACACCACGCGGTGAACGTTGTACTGGAGTCTCAGCTGTTCGTCGTATCCGACCACCAGGGCGCGGTCTGCACCTATCGCAACTTCCGTCCCGAAGCCGCCGTCCCGGTATGGTGAAGGAGGCTCGAGCGTGGCGGCCATGCCCCAGAATCCCGTGGAATCCCGGACATGCACGGTGGCCAGGCCGGAATTGGCGGGTCCGTCCCGGCTTTCTCCTATGATGAGGTGTCTCTCCTCAATGTCGACGGAAATAAAGAAGTCATCCAGGTCGGCAATCCGCTGCGTCTGGTGCCACGAACCGTCCGGGTCCAGCCGGAAAATGTAGGCAAAGCCCGGCCGGTTCTGAAAATACGTAGAGCCGGTAACGATCATCATGTCGCCGGCGAGTGCGCCGGCACCGCCGAAGACGCCGGCACGGCTCTCGCCTGTAATCCGCGCCACCTGTTCCCACTTGCCGCCGTCGCGCTCATAGACGTAGGCCGACCCGTGACGGTCCGGGCGGGCCGGATCTCCCCATGTGGTGATGAGTGCGCGAGTGCCGTCGAGGTCCACGGCAGCGCCGGCGGGCCCTTCCTCTGCGTCGGATGAGGGGACCAGCCGCTCGGTCTGCACCCAAACTCCGGCGGAGTCGCGCTCGAAAACGTAGACTGCATTGCCCCGGACAGTCGCGAAGAACTCGCTGGTCGAGGCTATTAGGGCGCGGTCACCGCTGAGCGCCACCGCGCGCCCGAACGAGAGATTGCTGCGGCAGTCAGCTGGCACCAGACGGGCCGCCCTGTTCCAGCTACCGGTCGGGGAGTCCCTTTCGAAGACGTAGGTAGCCCCTCCGTTCGCGGCGCAGCTGGATTCGCCGTGGGCACCTACCAGAATCCGGTTCCCGTCGATGGCCACGGCCGCGCCAAAATAGTTTCCGCGGCTCGTGTCGGCATGGGGAAGGCGGTCTATCTGCGCCGTCGCTATCGGAGGCCCGATCGCGCAGAGTAGGGCAGCAACCGTGCCGAGGCTGCCGTGAAATGGCCGCAGGAGGGACATCAGGTGACTTCGAGCTGTTCCACCAGTTCTTCCCAGCGTGCGTAGAGCTGCTTCAGGTCCTGATCCAGCGCTGCGTACCGGGAGGTGACGTCGGCAGCGCGTTCCGGATCCGCATAGACGGCCGGGTCGGCCAGAAGAGCTTCTACCTGGCTGCGCTTTTCTTCGGCGGCCTGAATGGCCTTTTCCGTTTCGCTGCAGAGCGCGCGTATGCTGGACCCGGGCAGCGAGTCGGCAGGCGCAGGCTGCGACGCTGCCTCGTAGACCCGCTGCCGCTCCCGTGCTTCGCGTCGCTTCTGCTCCTTCGACTTGGGCCCGCCCTTGCGAGTCCGCCTGGCGTGCTCCGGCTGCGCCGTGCGGACGGAGGCATCCTGAACTTGCCGCACCGTCCCGTGCTGCCGGTACCACTCAAAATCCGTGTAATTGCCCTTGTAAACATGTACGCTGCCGCCTTCCACGTACCAGATGGCATTGACGATCCGGTCCAGAAAATGCCGGTCATGGCTCACCACTACGAACGTGCCCTGGTATTGCCGAAGCGCTTCGATCAGGACCTGGATGGACTGGATATCCAGATGGTTTGTGGGCTCATCAAGGATGAGGTAGTTGGCGGGATTGACGAGGGTGCGGGCAAGCGCAAGCCGGCTTTTTTCGCCCCCGGAAAGCACGTGCACCGGCTTGAATACGTCATCACCGCGCAGGAGAAACGCGCCCAGAAGCGAGCGGAGCTCACCCTCGGTCTTGCCGACGGAGACCTGCTGAAGCGATTCGAGTGCCGTGTGCTGCGGCGCCAGGGATTCAGCCTGGTGCTGCGCAAAGAAGGTCAGATCGACGTTGTGACCCACTTTCCGAGTTCCATCGAAGGGTTCTGTCCCGTGCAGGATTCGGGCAAGTGTGGACTTTCCGGCGCCGTTCTTGCCGATGAGCGCAATCTTGGCCCCACGTTCAATGTGCAAGGGTCCCGCGCACTCGAATACGGGCGGGTTGTCGTTGTAAGACTTGGAGAACTCGGACAGCTCCATAACGGTGCGACCGGACTTGCGGGGTGTCGGGAATCGGACTGTCATCTCCGCTTCGTCCGACTCGGGAGGCAGCAGACGCTCCATTCGGGCAAGGTGCTTGATCCGGCTTTGCACCTGGCGTGCCTTGGTGTTCTTGTACCGGAAGCGTTCGATGAAGCGCCGCGTCTGGGCGATTTCCCGCTGCTGGTTATCGTATGCCGCCTGCTCCAGGACGCGGCGTTTTTCTCGCTCGGCGAGAAAAAAGGAATAGTTTCCCGCGTACTCGGTGATCTTGCCGCGCGACAGGTGCGCGATGGATGTAGCCATCCGGTTCAGAAAGTACCGGTCGTGAGATACGAAGACGACGCTTCCGATGTAGCTCTTCAGATACGATTCGAGCCAGGCAATGCTGACGATGTCCAGGTGGTTGGTGGGCTCGTCCAAAAGAAGCAGCTGAGGCTGGCGAAGCAGGATCTGGGCCAGGGAGACACGCATCCGGTATCCTCCCGAAAGCGTGCGAAGCGGGCGATCCATGTCCGCATTTTCGAAGCCGAGCCCAGCCAGGACGGCTTCGGTCTGGGGTCGTATGCGCGACGTGTCGTGCGCGGCAAGCTGCGTTTGCACGCGGTCCAGCTTCTGCAGAAGCTTGCTGTAGCCGTCTGACGAGGGGTCTGCATGCTGTCCCAGTTCAAGCGTGGTCCGATACTCCTGGTTGCGCAGCTGCTCGATGTGAGCGAATGCATGCATGGCCTCCTCCAGCACGGTGCGAAAAGAGGAGACTTCCTGGGCGTCCTGGGCCAGGTAGCCCACCTTCACGTCGCCAGCGACGTGGCCTTCATCCGCCTCCTGCAGCTTCGCCAGCACCCTCAGGAGCGTGGTCTTGCCTGCGCCGTTGGCACCGATGAGCCCGATACGTCGCTGGGGTTTGATGGTCCAGGAGAGCCCATCCAGGATGCTGCGGCCTCCGAACGCCAGGGAAACGCCGGGCAGCTGGATCACGTCTTCAATATGCGTGCTTGCTGAGAAAACCCTTCCACACCGTCATCAGCATGATCCTCAGATCCAGCCCGAGTGACCAGTTCCGGATGTAATAGAGATCATACTGGATACGCTTTTCGATTGACGTATTGCCTCTCCATCCGTTGACCTGGGCCCACCCCGTGATGCCCGCTTTCATCTTGTGTCTGAGCATGTAGCGGGGCACCTGGTCTTTGAATTGCTCGATGAACACGGGCCGTTCCGGGCGTGGGCCCACCACAGACATGTCACCCTTGAGAACATTGATGAACTGCGGTAGCTCATCGAGCGAGGTGCGCCGGAGCCATTTGCCTATGGCCGTTGGTCGCTTGTCTGCGGAACTGGCCCATACCGCTCCCGTTGCCGCCTCGGCATCGACCGGCATTGACCGGAACTTGAGCATCTGGAACCGAAGACCGTTTAGGCCCATGCGCTCCTGGCGGTAGAATATGGGCCCCGGAGAGGATAGCCGCACCGCGAGCGCGATCAGCAGCAGCGCCGGCAGCAGGACAAGGAGTACCAGTGCCGAGAAGACCACGTCCAAGGTGCGCTTGGCCAGGCGCCCCACATTCAGAGGAGCCTCGTCCGCAATATGCAGAACCGGCAGGCCGTCCACTTCAGTAGTGCGGCTGTTGATGATGTCATACTGCAAGAGGTCCGGCACCAGGCAAACATGCACAAGCCGAGTGGATAGCTCTCCCAGAAGGGTCTCGATACGCTCTGCCGCAGACAACGGCAGAGCGATGTATACGTAATCAATAGCCGGACTGGCATCGTCAATGAATCGCGCCGCTTCTGTCGTGGGTCCCAGTACGTCCGGTTCCGTGCGCTTGTGGTCGTCGAGAAACCCGACCACCTTGTAGCCCATCCAGGGGTAGGCCTCAAACGAGGCGGCCAACCTGCGGCCTGCAACGCCTGCTCCGATAACAAGCACCCTCCTGAGGTTTCTGCCCTGGCTCCGCGCGCGCCGCACGAAGAAGTACAATGCGAGCCGAAGGGCCACCATGAAGACCGGTGTCAGGACAGCAAAGTGTATGATCGTAAGCCGTGATACATACAGGTTGCGGTACAGGGAGAAGAACGCCATCAGAATGAGCAGCGCCACGCCGAAAGCCTTGGCGACACTGGCAATGAGCTGTGTCAGGCGCTGGGCCCGGTCGGCAATGTAGAGGCCGGAAGACCAGAACACGATGGCCGCAACGCCCGCAATCCACGGAAGAAAGGAGAGATACCTTCCCACGGGCAGCCACTCGGGAAGCGGCACTGGCCAGTCAGCCAGAACCTCGAATCTCAGATAATAGGCCGCAATCCATGCCAGGCAGACCAGTACGATATCGGCGGCAAACAGCAGGCGCTGGTAAAGGCGGCTGAGCTCTCGAAGCATATACGGGCGCGAGTCGGACGAATCTAGCGGTGCGATGCCAGCCTGAGCGCTGTATGCAGCAATGTATTGGCACCTTGCAGGCAGTCATCCCAGTCTGTTGCCTCCAGGGAAGAATGACTGAATCCGCCAATGGAAGGCACGAAAAAGAGCCCGGAAGGGCAAATGCGTGCCATGGACTGGGCATCGTGGCCGGCCAGTGACGGCAGGTGCATCGTGTTCAGCCCCAAGCCTGCCGCAGCCTGCTCGATGTTACGGCATATGTCGGCGTGCATTTGCTGTGGCTCCACGCACTCAAGAAAGGCGAAGTCTACCGTCAGACGGTGCTCGTCGGCAATGCGGCCAGCCAGCTCGCGGAGCGCTGACTCCAGGGCCTCGATGCGTGCCGGGTCCTGGCTGCGAATTTCAAGGTAGGCCGTTACACGCTCTGCGACGATATTGAAGGAGCCTGGCGCGAAGGTCATCTTGCCGACGTTAGCCACGCAGTCCGGAAAGTTGTTCATCACCGTGCGCCTTGCTTCCAGGGCCAGGGCCGCCGCACCCTGCGTAGCGTCCCTGCGCTGGCGCATGGGAGTCGTGCCGGCGTGATTGGCCCGCCCCCCAAATGTCACGAGGTACATGGATATGCCCACCATGCCGCTGACGACGCCAATGTCTACCGCCGCCTCTTCCAGTCTTGTGCCCTGCTCAATGTGCATCTCCAGGTAACCCGCAAGATGCTCCTGCGCGCGGCTTGCTCCCAGAATACCGTCTTCAGTAAGGCCCGCGCGCGCAAGGGCTTTGTCGAATGCCATGCGCGATCCTCTGGGATTGCGGAGATCTTTCGCTGTGAGCACGCCTGTTGCCGCGCGGCTGCCCATCAGGGAGACCCACGTCCCTTCCTCGTCCGTAAAGTCAATCGCTTCGAGATTGCAGCGTAGCGGCACGCCGCTTTCGCGGATGCATTCCAGGGCCTCGAATGCTGCCGCCACGCCGAGCGTCCCGTCGAATCTGCCGCCATTGGGGACTGAATCCAGGTGGGATCCCATCACCAGCGTCGGGGCATCGGGCAGGCCACAGGGCAGGCACGCGGAGAGGTTGCCGGCCGTGTCCCGGCGAAGCCGGAAGCCGCGCTCCGCAATCATTTGCTCAAACGTAAACCGCGCCTCAAGGTGGGCCTCGCTGAGGGCCGGCCTGTCCAGCCCTCCTTCAGCCGTGGCGCCGGAGCGGGTCAGGTCGCCAAACGTACTCCTCAGCCGCGCGCCATTCACTTGCAGAACGTAGGTCTTGGCAGCCATTACCAATAGGCACTCACTAGGTCCAGCAGACGGTGCGCCTCATGCCGGTTCAGCCGAGAGACGGCACCGACGGACGGGCTGTGGGCGGCGTCATGCAGAAGGGGCGACAGGTCTGTACCAAGGGCTCTTTTCCACCGTGATACCCATGTGGCGGGAAGTCGCTCCGGCAGAGGGAGCCCCTGCAGCCGAAGTGCCAGGATGGTCCATATCCTGACGGTGGCGTCTAGGTCATATCCTCCTCCCAGGTGCAGGATTAGGCGGTTGCCGCAACAGGCACTTGCAAGCGAAAACAGCCGGTCGAAGAGCTCGACGAAAGTCCGGGAGTCGAGCCGCAGATGGGCGAGAGGATCCCTTGCATGAGCATCGGCGCCGCACTCGACGACCAAAGCGTCCGCTGCGAAGTACCTGAGCGCCGCCGGCACCACCAGATCAAAGACTTCAAGGTAGCTGTCGTGGTTCGTGCGGGGAGCAAGCGGAACATTGAGCGAGTAGCCGCGGCCCGGGCCAGCTCCGATCTCGTTCACGAAGCCCGTACCGGGGAAGATGTAACGGCCGGACTCGTGCAGGCTTATGGTGAGCACGCGCGCATCATCGTAGAAAATGCTCTGCACGCCGTCGCCATGGTGTGCGTCAATGTCAACATAGGCCACCCTAAGGCCCCGGCGAACGAGATCCAGGATGGCAACGGCGACATCATTGTAGACGCAAAAGCCCGCGGCGCGCCCGCGCATGGCGTGATGCAGTCCCCCGCCTAGGTGCAGCGCAGGCTTTCCAGGCTTTGCCATGCGGGCCGCCGTCAGTGTTCCTCCAACGAGGATGCGTGCGGCGCGGTCCATGCCTTCAAAGGCCGGTACGTCCATGGATCCAATGCCGAAGCGGCCCGCATCCGGTTTGGGCTGGCCTCCGGAAGCAGCGACAACCTGGTCCACGAATGCTTCGTCGTGCACCGAGAGTACATCGCCGCAGCCTGCCACGTCGGGCTTCACTGCGGCAGGAAGGGCATCGAACGTGTCCAGGAGGTCAAGCACCAGTGCCTGCCGCAGTGGACTGAACGGATGGGAGGGACCGAAGTCGTACGTCCGGCTCTCGCCATGGTAAATGAGCAAGGAATCGGACATGGATCGAATGGCAGCAGAGTCGCCTCAGCGGGTCTCGATTTCGAACGATATATCGAGCGCCTTCACGGAGTGGGTCAGGCTGCCGACAGAAATGAAGTCCACGCCGGTAGCTGCTATTTGCGCCACGGTTTCAAGTGTCACGTTGCCGGAAGCCTCGGTACGGTATCGTCCTGCAACCAGCTGCACCGCTGTGCGGAGCATGCTCACGTCGAGATTACCGTATGCGTCCGCACGCGCCATGTTGTCCAGGAGCAACACATCGAATCCGCCCGCGGCAAGCGCTGCCGACACTTCTTCAAGAGTGCGGGCCTCCACGTCGATACCCAAGGTCTTGCCCGTCGAAAGCACGTGGCGGCGCGCAGCCTTCAGGGCCGCCCGGATCCCGCCTGCCGCAGCTATATGATTGTCCTTGATCAGGATCCGGTCGTAGAGGCCCATGCGGTGGTTTTCACCGCCTCCGATGCGAACCGCCCACTTGTCCAGCAGCCGCAGTCCGGGCACGGTCTTTCGTGTGTCGCGAATGTGAACACGGAAAGGCGCAGCGGCATGAACCATACGGCGCGTTGCGGTGGCGATGCCGCTCATGCGCTGCATGATGTTGAGTGCCAGACGCTCTCCCGACAACAGGGCGTGCACGCGCGCATGGACCGATCCGAGCAGTGTGCCATCTGTTACCTCATCGCCGTCGGCGCATTGCCAGGCAAGGCCGGCACCGGAGTCCAATGCTTGGAAGACGCGTCCGGCTACTGCAAGGCCAGCCAGGACTCCGGGGCCTTTGGCACGGAATCTGCCAATGCCGTCCGGATCGCCCGGGACGGCTGCCTCCGTCGTTATGTCTCCAGGTCCAACGTCTTCCTCCAGCGCCCTCTTTACGAAGTCCCCCGTGTCAAGTTGGCGGAGGTAATCGGCGTAATCTCTCGGCAAAACGCTCTTGCAGGCCGTTAACGTATCCTAGATGGGGAAACTGCCGGAGGTGTGCCGAAGGGTATGGTGCGGCGCTGCGGGAAACCCCGAGCAGGGCAAGACGCGGCGGCTACCCGAGGCCGCCGTTGCTCCCGCTTCGGCCTTGGCCAGCGGTCCGCGACCACCAGGCACGAGGATCTTGCAGCCGGAGTGCGGCAGCGGGCTTGTTGTGCTGGCACACCTGTCCGGATGGTCAAGACTCGCCATCCTTGAATACTCCGACTCTATCCAGCCGTGTCAGACGTCCATCCAGCAACTCTTCCGTTGAGAGCGGCTCCAGTTCCTGCAGGACATTGCAAACAGCGGTCCCCACAGCGCGGAAGGCCGTCTCCGGATCGCGGTGTGCGCCGCCAGCTGGTTCCGGCACGATGGTGTCAATGACGCCAAGCTCAATCAGGTCCGGCGCCGTCAGTTTCAGGGCACGCGCAGCCTCTTCCTTATAGTCCCAGGAGCGCCAAAGGATCGACGAGCAGCTTTCAGGTGCTATAACGGAATACCAGGCATTCTCAAGCATCAGCAGCCGGTCGCCGACGCCGATTCCGAGGGCTCCTCCGGAGGCCCCTTCGCCAATAATCACAATCACAATGGGAACCGGCAGCCGGGCCATTTCGAAGAGATTGCGGGCTATGGCCTCGGCCTGGCCTCGTTCCTCGGCCTCCATCCCGGGATAGGCGCCGGGTGTGTCAATCAGGCATACCACCGGCTTGTTGTACTTTGCAGCCAGTTTCATGAGCCGCCCAGCCTTGCGGTATCCCTCCGGGTTGGGCATGCCGAACCGCCTGAACTTGCGGCTCTTGGTATCGCGCCCCTTCTGGTGCCCGACCACCAGCACTGTGCGGTCGCGATAGCCGAAGGTGCTGCCTGTCAGCATAGCGAAGCCCCCGACGATGGCGCGGTCATCGGCAAACACGCGGTCGCCATGCATTTCCACAAAGCCGCTTGTGATGGCTTCGATATAATCCAGCGTGTATGGCCTGAGCGGGTGCCTCGCGATCTGGACGCGCTGCCACCGGGTCAGATTCTGGTAGATGGACGCGCGGAGCTCGTCCACCCTGGCCGCCAGCGCCGCAATTTCTTCCGACAGGTCCACGTCGCTGCGCGACGTGTCCACTGCTCTCATCTCGCCCAGCTTTTCCTCAAGTTCGACGAGCGGTTTCTCGAAGTCCAAGAGATATTTGTTGGCGGGTTTTGCCATATGGAGTCAGGAAAGCGGGCGGCGATGCCCGTGCTTCATTAAACGAACTGCCCGCAGCACAATGATCCAATCGAGGAAGGCAGACTGGTTCCTAACGTAGTACCAGTACGCTTGCTCCGCTTCCTCCGGGCTCACAGGCCGGCTTCTGTCCAGGGCTTCGGTTACGGCGAATACACCTTCCCGGAGTCGCCACTCGGCGGGAGGGATGTAATTGTCCTTCGAGCGGTAGCCGACAACGGAGCGGCGTCCGACAAGAACAGCCGGCCACTGACGTGAGCGCGCGGCCAGCGACCGCCAGAAGGACGACGATCCCTGCAGGCGGGCGGTGGCAGCAATTGCCGGGTGCAGGAGGGCTCCCAGAAGCGCGACGCTGCCATCAAATAGCCGGTTGGAGTCTCGAAGGGCTCCGATAGCCTCCTCGGCCTCCAGCAGCGTCCCGTTTGCGTGGCCCCGGTCCAGCGAGTTGCCGATAATCTGCAGCGGGCCTTCCGCCAGGATGCGGCACTGCGCGGGCAGTCCGTGCAAACGCTGCATGAGCGTGAATATGGTCTTGTTGGAAAGGCTCGATGCACCAAAAACAACGTCGCTGATGCGGTGCAGCTTCACGATGTCCCTGATCTGGTGGAGCGAACCCAGCCTTGTCATGGCACCGTTGTCACCGGCATGCAACCCCGGCTTCGCTGCGACGTAGCCCACCAGTTCATAAGGTGGCGTGCCGCTTGCGTGCAGAGCCTGCCTAAGATGCGAAGCCTCGTCCGGGTGGCCGACAAAAAGCGTGCGTCCGCGAAGGTGCCTCTTGCCGCGGCGAAGCAGCCGCACGGCAGCCAACAGGAGTACGCCGGCTGGCAGACAGGCCAGTACCACGGCCCTGGAAAAGGCTATCTGCTTGAAATAGAAGGAGGCAGCCGAAAGCAGCACGACGGCGGTGGCCACGCCGACCAGTACGGGGCCCAGCCGGGTACTGCGTCCCCGGTATCCGCCGATGGCGCCGATGGTGCACACGGCCAGCATGGCGAATCCCGGGGCAATGACGGCGTAGTAGACAAGTGGGAATCCGGCAACCAGGGACACAGAACGGAACCACCCGAGGGCGGAAACAGCCGTCGCCAGTAGCAGGAAATCCAGCAGTGGCTGACGCCTGAGCGCATGGCCGACCGCCGCCGCCAGGCCGCGGAAAACGACGGCCAGCCGGAGCGCCCAGAGGAAAAAGCGGGGATAGGAATCCTGCAGGTGCTTGTCGGCAAAGCGAAGCATGGCACCGTGAAACAGCCGCACGTAACGCAGCTCACTCTTCCGGGTGCTGGCCCCCTTGTAATGGATAATCTGGGTTGCCGGCGTATAGAAGATTTTCCATCCGGCACGCTGAATGCGGTAGCACCAGTCCAGGTCCTCTCCGTACATGAAGAAACCCTCGTCCAGCAGTCCACCGCCTTGGTATGCCGTGGCATCCGGGATTCCGCCCGGTGCAGGGGCGGTCGGCCACGGCCCGAGGAGGGCCGCCCGCCGCACCATCATGCACGAGCCGCTGAGTGCATCCACCTCGGAGGCCTCGTCGATGGGCAGATAGCTTAGATTATAGCGCCCGAATAACTTGCTACGGGGAAACAGCCGACTGAGCCCTGTCATGCGATAGAAGGCCACTCTGGGGGTTGGGAACGCGCGGCGGCTTTCCCTGGCAAAGGACCCGTCCGGGTTGAGGATCTTGCAGCCTGCGGCACCTGCCTGCGGATGCTTGTCCATGAAGCCGACGAGTGCTTCCAGCGTGTCCTCCTGAACTATGGTGTCAGGATTGAGGATGAGCAGATATTTGCCCCTGGAGGCGAGGATGGCTTGGTTATTGGCCGCAGCGAAGCCGACATTCTGCTTGTTTTCGATTACGTGGACGTCCGGGAACTCCCGGCGAACCATGTCGACAGAACCGTCCACAGAATCATTGTCCACGACAAAGATTTCCGCGTGTAGTCCGGTTGCAGCTCGCTGGACGCTTCTTAGCGCCTGCAGCAGCAGTTCGCGGACATTGTAATTGACAATAACTACGGTGACGACCGCGGCGCCGGGCGACGCCGAAGGTCCGGAGCGTGGCTGCCCCGCCACGGTTTCTTGCATAATGGCCGTGATACCCGGATTTGCGGCCATAAGGTTCGGCCGCTCTACATAGCAACCTGTCTCACGGGCCAGACAGAAGCGCGGATCGCTGTGCGAATCGTGCTTTGACCAGTGTCGGGCACGGCGGCAGGCCTGGCAAGCCCCGGACGGGCGGCGAATTCGAAGCCCGCCTTAGGCCGGGTGCATCGTGGAAGTCCCGGCGCACCGGGTCAGGACCGGCCGTCAAGTCCGCACGTTATCCATTCTGCCCCAATCGGGTGAGCACGGTCGGCCTAATTGACGCGCGCAGTACGGGGCTATTGCAAGAAGGGATTGGTTCTCCTTTCCTGCCCGATTGTAGTCGCAGGGCCGTGGCCGGAGTAGACCACCATATCGTCCGGCAGGGGCATAAGCTTGCCGAAAATGGCTCGCATGAGGAGCGGCAGTGAGCCGCCCGGAAGGTCTGTGCGCCCTATGGAGCCCATGAACAGTACGTCGCCTACCAGGACGAAGCCGCTCTCGGCGTCCACGAAGCAGACAGATCCGGGCGCGTGCCCCGGCGTGTGCAGGATCTGCCACGCGGAAGAGCCGAAACGGATCGTGTCGCCATCCTGCAGCGTCGGGCAGGTCCCGGGTACGCTAACCCGTGGGGCACCCAGAAGCATGGCCTGAACAGCCGCCTGTTTCAGCATGGGTTTTGCTTCCGGATGGATCTGCCACTGCAGGCCGTACCGGTTCTCGAAATGGGTGCAGCCGTAAAGGTGGTCGATGTGCGAATGCGTCAGCAGCAGGTGCCGCATCCTGAGTCCGTGCTCCTCCACGTACTGCTCGATAACGGCGTGCTCGTCGGGCCCGTACGAGCTGGCATCCACGAGCACGGCCTCTCCGGCACTGTGGGCCAGAAAGCAGTTGGTCTGAAACGGGTTGCAGGTGAAGCTGGCAATTGTTGTCATGGGAGTGTCAGGCGGCTACGCGGCAGCGCCCATGATAATGACCAGCTCGCCACGCAGGGAAGCCTCGTCGGCAAAGATGCGGCGAATCTCACCCAGGGTTCCCCTGCGGAACTCCTCGAACTTCTTGGTCAGTTCGCGCCCGATGACTGCGGGACGATCCGCCCCGCATGCCTCTTCCAGATCTGCAAGGGTGCGCAGGAGGCGGTGCGGCGCCTCATACAGAACTACGGTGCGGGTCTCGTCTGCCACTGCGCGCAAGCGGCGCGCGCGACCCTTGCGCGCCGGCAGAAATCCTTCGAAGGCAAACCGTTCGCAAGGCAGCCCGCTTGCCGTCAGGGCCGGTACAAATGCCGTTGCCCCGGGCAATGCGGCGACTTCGATGCCTTCTTTCAGGCAGGCGCGCACGAGGTAGAATCCGGGATCTGAAATTGCCGGCGAGCCGGCGTCCGAGATGAGCGCCACCTGTTCGCCGGCCTGCATGCGTGCCACCAGTCGTGGCGCCTTTTTTCGCTCGTTGTGGTCGTGGTAGCTTGTAGTGGGCGTAGCAATGCCGTAGTGTCGCAGCAAGACTGCGCTGCGCCGCGTATCCTCGCACGCAATAAGGTCCACGCTTTGCAGCGTCTTGAGCGCACGCAACGTGATATCCTCGAGGTTGCCGACTGGAGTGGGAACAAGATGCAGCATGCCCTACCTCTTCCGGCGGCGCGCCCGCACCGTGGTCTTTATGTCGAGCGCCACGTACAGGAACAGGGCTATGCCCACCAGGCCCAGGATGATGTCGGCCATCCACATGCCGACCCATGGACTGATGAAGGAGCGGTCGGCGAGCTTTTCCCCCTGGACCAGAAAGACCCAGTAGAACAGGAAGAGTCCGAGTGCGATGAGCGCCGACTTGCCCAGTCCTCCGGAGCGGATACTCAGGCCCAGCGGAGCGCCAATCAGAGCAAAGATCAGGCAGGTCAGCGCAATGGCGTATTTCTTGTAGATTTCGACGCGGTACTGGCTGATCCAGCGTTCCTCACGTGCAAGGCGCCGGCCAAGGCGTTCGGCGTCCCGGTGTGCTATGCGCGCGGATTCGACGGCATGCTCGTAGAGCTGCCTCCCCTGGCGCCGGGTCAGTCCAGCGAGCGCCACGCGCGGAGGCGCCGGCGCGCTGTATAGCTCCGGATAATCCGCAGCAGCATGGTCCAGGGATTCCGCCTGAACCACTGCCAGCGCCGAGCTTCGAAGCAAACCACGTGTTGCGGCAGCTGCTACCTCGAGCGAATCCACCAGCTCTACCATCGCGGAGGTGGGGGTCGACCGGTCTGAACGGCTGCCTTCAGCCGGATCGCTGCGCTCAAATTCGAACTCGGAGAGATCCAGGCGCAGCCGGTGCCGGTCGAAGCGCATGCGCTCGTAGCGCTCCCGGCTGGAGAGGGAAGATTCGTAGACAAGCCGGTGCACTTCGCCGTTCTCAAGCAGCAAGTCGGCATTGTCGCCACGAGGGACAAGGCGCGCGGAGCGGGCCCGGATTGTGACAGCGCTTCGGCTTCCGCGCGAATAGTCGTAGATCAGGATGCCATGCAGCTCACCCGTCGCCTCATCCCGTTCGCGAACCAGGATGCTGTAGTTGCGGATCCCCTCGTAGAACGTTCCAACCTGCAGTTCAAAGTCCGGGCGCTTCTTCCGGATGTCCAGGAAAATGCCGCGCGCACGGAAGTTGGATTCTGGCAGAATCACGTTGTTGAAGTACGTCATGCCGGCCGATAGCAGGGCCCCGATAACCAGCACCGGCCAGACGAGCTGGAAGAGCGAAACGCCCGAATTCCTGATTACAATGTAGGCCCTGGATTCGGTCAGGCGCCCGAACGCCATGAGGCAGGCGAGCAGCGTGGCCATAGGCACTGCGAGCACTACCATGTACGCAATGCTGTAGGCAATCAGCTCCAGTATCATGCCCAGGGGGAGTCCCCGGCCGGCAATGTCCGGCAGGTGCTTGATCAGAAACTGCATCACCAGCAGAAAGAGCAGCGTGCCAAGCCAGCCCATAAACGGTCCGGGCAGCGCCTGCAGGATCATGCGGTGAACCAGCTTCATGTCTTGCGCCTATATGACTTAGGTCCGTGCGCGGGCTTGGAATCCGTCAACGCAACCCGCTCCCAGCGCCGGAGTTACAGGAGTTTATGTGTCTGAACCGCAGGACAGCCCCATGAACTGGAATCGGGTCCACGGCATCGCTGCTGCCTGTGTGTTCGGCTACGCGCTTGTGCTGTACATGCTGACCGTTGCACCCACGGCCAGCTTCTGGGATTCCGGCGAGTTCATCGCCATTGCGCATGGACTGCAGGTTTCGCATCCCCCGGGGGCTCCTTTCTTCATGCTGGTGGGAAGGCTGTTTTCCATGTTTGTGCCCATGGAGTACGTCTCGCTGTCCGTGAATCTGCTCTCCGTGCTGGCAAGTGCCGTGACGGTGCTCCTAACGTACTGGATCATCGTTCGGCTGGTGCAGCAGTGGCAGGGAGATCCCGGGCAGTGGACGTTCAGCCAGCGTCTTTTGGCCATCTCGGGCGGCGTTGTGGGGGCGTGTACCTTTGCGGTGACGGATTCGTTCTGGTTCAATGCGGTCGAGGCAGAAGTGTACGCTCTCTCCATGCTTTTTACCGCGCTCGTGGTGTGGCTCATCATGCGCTGGAGCGAAATGGCCCGCAAGGAGGAGGCCTCCCTGCGTGGCGGGCATAACCCGTTCGGTCTCAGTGCCAATCGCGTCCTGGTGCTCGTGGCCTACCTGTTCGGGCTTGCGATCGGCGTGCACCTGTTGAGTTTGCTGGCGCTGTTTTTCATTGCCCTCATAATCTTCTTCGAGGAATTCGACCGGTCCGAGTGGACGGTGGAGGGCCTGCCCGACTGGCGGTCCGCAAGGCGCTGGGGCGGGGTCCTGGTCGCACTCCTGGTGGCCTCCCTGGCATTTTTCGTTGTCTACCCGGGCATCATCCAGAAACTGCCGGATCTGGCTGGGAGAACGGCTGCGCCGCTTGTTACGCTATTCGGCGTGGTGGCTCTCGTGGTCTTCAGCGTCTATTACACGCATCGGCGCGGATGGCCCGTGGCCAATTTGGCGGCGCTCTGTTTGCTCATGGTGCTAATAGGGTATTCGACGTATGCCCTCATTTTCATCCGGAGCGCCTCGAATCCGCCTATCGACGAGAACGACCCCGAGACGCCTTCGGCCATTGTTTCCTATCTGACGAGGGAACAGTACGGCGAAACACCGCTCTTGCAGGGGCCGGCATTCGACGACCGCACCAACATGGTCAGCGAGACAGCCGAAAAGTACCTGCCCAGACGTTACTCCGCCATGCCGCAGCACTGGCGCGAGTATGCCCGTTACGACTCGGACTGGAGCTTTTTCTGGCGCTACCAGGTGGGGCACATGTACGTACGCTACTTCCTGTGGAACTTCACGGGCAAGGAGTCGGACCTGCAGGACTCAAGGGCCATCACCGGTCTCGGGCTCATCGATGGCGGGTACGATACCTACTTCCAGACGCCGAGCGAATGGGCCGGCCGCAACCGCTATTTTGCGCTGCCGCTGCTTCTGGGCCTCTTTGGCATGATGTACCATTTCTCGCGGGATTGGCGCCGGGCATTCAGCGTGCTGGTCCTGTTTCTGATTACCGGCATCGGGATCATCCTGTACCTGAACCAGACTCCGATGCAGCCCAGGGAGCGGGACTACAGTTATGTGGCCAGCTTCTTTGCCTTCAGCCTGTGGATAGGCCTCGGGGCAACGGGGCTGCTGCAGCTGGTGCTGGACTCGATGAAGGGCCGATGGCAAGAGCTGCGACGGTACGCTCTTGTTGGGCTGGGGGCCCTGGTGTTTCTGGCCGTGCCGGGCTGGATGGCCGTGGAGAACTATGATGACCATGACCGCTCCGGACGGTACGTGGCGCCGGACTATGCCTACAACATGCTCATAAGCACGGACGAGCACGCTGTCCTGTTCACCAACGGGGACAACGACACATTTCCGCTGTGGTATGCCCAGGAAGTGGAGCAGGTGCGGCGCGACGTGCGCGTGGTCAATCTGTCGCTCCTCAATACGTCATGGTATATCCGGCAGCTCAAGCACCAGGCATCGCGCGAGTCCGCGCCGCTTCCCATATCCATGAGTGATGATGCCATCTCGGGCCTGGCAATAACGCCGTGGAGGCCCGAGACGGTGGCGCTCCCCGTGGACGTTGAGCAGCGGGAGGAATTCTCGGACGTATACCTTGGCGCATCCCTTGAAGACAGCGTCGAGAGCCCCATGACCTGGACGCTCAGGGGCAGGACGTGGAGCCAGGATCCGTCCACTGGAGAAGAAGTGCGGCTGTTGTACGCGGCGGACAGGGCAGCGTTTGACATCCTGCACACGAATGCGCAGCAGGGTTGGGAGCGCCCCATGTACTTTGCCGTCACCGTAAGCCCGGACGGGTGGCTGGATCTCAACGAGTATTTTCAGCTCGAAGGACAGGCGCAACGCGTGGTGCCTGTTCGGCACAATGAGCCTTTCGGGCGCGTGGTGCCGGACGTGACGCCCGAAAAGCTCCGCAGATTCCGGTTCAGGGGCCTGGATGATCCCGATGTCTACTTCGACCAGAACATCCGCCAGATGGTGGACAACTACCGCAACGTATTTGGACAAACGGCGATGAAGCTGGCGGAGGTCGGCCGCAACGACGAGGCTGCCGATTTGCTGGATTTTCTGATGGAGCAGATCCCGTTTGAAACCATTCCCGGCGATGAGCGGTCCTTCCTGTTGGTAGCCAGGGCTTACCTGAGTGCAGGCAGAGCGGACCGCGTAAGTCGCCTGGTAAAGGGAGCCGAGGACCTTGTCATGCACCGGCTGGAACGCGGATCCGGAATGGATCAGGCGACGAGGTTCGTGGATGCCATCTACGGGTCCTATCTGGATACGCGGGATTACGAGGCCGCCGCCGCATTCCAGAATCGCCTGCTGGCCATGACTGGAGCCGCGGAGGCCCCCATTACACCCGAGGATTTGCGGCAGGCGTTCGAAGGACCTGGTGAGACGGATTCCCTGTCGGGGGAACAGGCGGAAAGCGCAGGCGGCTCCTAGTTGCAATTGCCTTTGCAGATGCCATGAATTTCGAGTTTACGGACGAGGATTTTGATCGTATCGGATCTGTGCTTGGGGCAGACGGCCGTGCCGATGGCAACAGCGTCCGCTTCAAGCTGCACGATGAAGCTTCGATGCGCAGCATCACGCTTGAAATAACGCGTGGCCTTGCTGTACCGAAGGCCATGAAGGAGGAGCACGCAGATACGCTGGTAACGGTCATGGCCCCCAGTTCGCTGCTGCAACTGCAGGGATGCACGGGCTATATTGCGAGCCAGGAGCTGGGAGAGGTCATTTTCTTCGCGCGCCGCGGCGGCATCACGAACGGACTTGTGGTGGAGCGCCAGGCGGCGTGCTCGCTCTACGCCAACTTTGACGAGCGTCTGCTTTCCACAGACTTTACGCAGCTGTCGCCGGAGCTTATCATGAGTGCTGTGGCGCTGTCGATGACCGAGACGCTCTTCAACGACCTGGCCTGAGGTGGTGGACGCCGGGTCGTTTCCGGATCCCTTTCTGCCTGAGCGCGGCGAAGGCATCACTCTGTCTATAATGCATGCCAGTCTCGTCGCGGACGAGGCTGCGCTGCGCGCGCTGGTGCGCAGAGTGCTGCGGCGCGAAAGCAAGCGCTGCCGCTATCTTGGCATCGTCCTCGCGGACGACGCCACCATCCGGGCGCTCAACCGCACGTATCGGGGTGCAGATTACGACACGGACGTATTGTCCTTTCCCCTTGGGGAAGGCCCGGAGGTGGACGGCGAGATCTGCGTCAACCTGGACTTCGCGCTCGAGCACCATGCCAGATACGGCGCAACGTATGAGGAAGAAGTGCGCCGCTACGTGGTGCACGGCCTCCTGCACCTGATAGGCTACGACGATGCAGCCACGGAGGACAGGACCGCTATGCGGGCACTTGAGGATCGCTACCTTGCGCCGCGAGGAACCACTGCGGGCGTCAGCGCCGCGACGGAATCAGAATAAGCTCTTCCTGCGGCGGTGTCATCCACTCCGCACCCGTCTCCGAGATCACCACCATCTCCTCTACGGAGATGGTCTTGGTGGTGGAGTCTGTCAGCGCCCACGAATGAAATCCGTCGAAGGCGAACGTCATTCCCGGCTCAAGCGGCTGCAGCTGGCGGCCTGACGGCACCGCGCCTTCCCTGCCGCCGCTGAGCGCCGGGCCGCTGTCATGGGCCCAGTAGCCAACGGGATGCCCCGTACTCCAGCGCACGGGCAGGGAACCTGCCTCGCGCATGGAAACGCGTTGCGCGCGGTCCACTTCAGCCCCGGTGGCCCCAGGCTTCATGGCCGCGTACGCCGCCCGGCTGCCGGCGCGCGCAGCCTCCCATTTTTCCAGGGCGTGCGGGGGCGGCGCAGTCTCACCCGGGGCCAGCACGTATGCGAATCGCTGGATATCCGTTACCCACCGGTCATGCACCCGTATGCCGAAGTCTGTCTGAATGAAGTCGCCGGGCTGGATGACGCGCTCGGTCGGGTGCGAGTGGCCGCGATCCTTGCCAGAGTTGATGGACGGATTCTGCTCCGGGGCCCAGGCATCGCCTACGCCGGCAGCTGCCATCTTCGCCTCCAGAAGGTCGGCTATGGCGCGGTCGGTCGTAACGCCCGGTACGGCTGCAGCGTAGGCCTCGGCTTGCCAGAGGGCAGTCAGCCGGGCCGCCTCGCGCATGATGGCGACCTCGGCCGGCAGCTTGACCGACAGCCACGACAGCACAAGAGGCTCGGATGAAACCATGCGGCGGGTCCACTCAGCGTCCAGCATGCTCATCATGGCCGTGTGCTGGCGGTGCGACAGCCCGTCTGCTATGGCGCTGCGTCCGCTGTTGACGGCGATGCTGTTGGGGCGGAAGCGTTCAAACTGGGTGCCGATCTCGCTCCAGATTCCGCCACCGCTTATTGGAATGACCTCCGACATGATGGCTTTCTCGGCCAGCGCCGTGGCTTCCCCTACCGGTGATATGGCCACGGAATACACGCCCGGCTCCGTGCGGAAGAACAGGAAGGCGGCCAGGCCCCCGGCGTTCTCGCAGCCGATGTGGTGGGCCATGGGATCGTTGTTATTCTCCCGGCACAGCGTCATCCAGGCGTCAACGCCAGCGCGGTCCATTGCCCGCGGCAGCAGCTTCGCAATGCGCTGCGCGCGGATTTCCGGCCACGGATCTCCCGCAAAGAGTCCGGTTTCCGGTGTGCCGTACTGCACGGTACAGCCGGCAAGTGAGGCAAGGAAGACTGCAAGGAATCTTCGCATGGAACCGCAGGTTGGCCGCCTGCCCTATAAGTACATATCGCGGATCTGGCATGCAAGCCAACTGGCTGCCGCTCCCGGGCCGGCCTTCTTCGCCTCCAGTGGCATTGGCGTGCGAATGTCCCTTGTGCGCAGGCTACACCATGAGAAGCCGTTCCGGGATGCTAGCCCGTTGGCCTTGAAGGCCAGCTTGCCCCCGTTGGCTAGCATGCAGTTTAATTCGGGGCTGAGTATCCCGTAAGGATGATTGCAGCAGCGACGGTGGGAGCTACCTGGGTTGCAGGTGTTCCGGCATGATCAAAATGCTCACGCTGGCATTGCAAACTCGGGTTCGCGAGGGTGTCCAAGTGCCATTCGGGCTGGCTGCAGCGAAGGTATTCACGAGGCAACCGCAAGGCTTGGCCCCCGTGCTTCCAACCCTGCCACGATCCGACTAATCTATCAGGCCAGCTTGCGCAAGCCCTCCACAACGCGGCGCACAGGCCCGGACTGCTGCATGACGTAGAAATGGATGCACGGCGCGCCGGCCGACATGAGCGCATCGCATTGCCGAAGCGCCCACTCGACGCCGACATCGCGCACGTGCTCGGGTGCCGCCTCTTCAACTTCCGCCGCAAGCGCCTCGGGGACCGTCACGTGAAACCGGCTAGGCAGCAGGTGGAGATGCCTTTTCGTTGTCAGCACCTTGATGCCGGGGATGATCGGAATTTCAATATTCACGGCACGGCAGCGCTCGACAAAACTCACGTAGTGCTCAGGATCAAAGAACATCTGCGTGGTGATGTAGTGGGCTCCCGCATCGACCTTTTTCTTCAGATACAGGATATCCCAGGTCAGATTGGGCGCTTTGAAGTGCTTCTCGGGATATCCGGCTACACCAATGCAAAAGTCCGTCGGCTTCGCATCCATGAGCTCTTCCAGGTAGCAGCCCCGGTTCATGGCACCGATCTGGCGGACTAGATCGATGGCAGCCGTATTGACCCCCGTGCCGGGCGGCACTGTCTTCTGGAAGCCGGTGTCGTCGCCGTGCAGCGCCATCACGTTATTGATTCCCAGGTAATTGAGTTCGATCAGCGCATCCTCGGTCTCGCTGCGGGTAAAGCCGTGGCACAGGATGTGCGGCACCGTTTCGACGCCGAAGCGGCTCCTGATTGCAGCGCAGATGCCGATGGTGCCGGGTCTTTTGCGCTTGACCCTGCGCCGCCACGTGCCGTCAGGCAATTCTTCGTAATGCGCTTCCGCCGAATGACTGGTCACGTCAATGAAGGGAGGATCGAACGGCATCAGATCTTCGACGACCGCCATGATCTCGTTGGCCGAGCTGCCGCGAACGGGAGGGATGATCTCGTAGGAAATGAGCGGCTCTGTCGCCCGGTCCAGTATTTCGATGATTTTCATCGCTACTGCAGCTTTCAGAGATTAGCCATGACACGGCCGGCATCGGCCGGCGCTACCGATACCGGAATTGGCGCAGGACATCAGGATCCTTGCTGCGCTTTATGATCTTCCCCGTCTTCATGTGGCGGAAGATGACTTCCCGGGGGCGCGGGGTCACGTCCAGGAGAAAGAGCAGCCAACCCCAGAAGGGATAGCGCGCCTGTGTGACCACAAGCGGGTTGTCTTTCAGCGCTGCGGCAAGGGCAGCGTCCGTCCTGGCTTCGGGTACAGCGAGTATCTCCACCGGATCCACGAAAGGGCCCTCTTCCGGCACTTCGTGCGAGAGTATTTCCGATGCACGCGCTGTGCGCTCCCGCCTGGTGGCAGGCGCCGGGCGCCGCAGCAGGTAGTGGTCCGCAGACCACTGGCCGGATCCATACAGCAACACCAGAACCAGCAGAAAGAGGGTAAGGGCCGAAATCTCGAATCCCTGGGTACCCGCCATGAGACCGCCCTGTGCCTGGCTGACGGCGACGGCACCGGCGAGAATGGGAATCTGCACTAACGCGGCTACCCGCGTCAGCAGTCCTGCCGCCATCATGAAGCCGCCGAATACGTGACCCAACGCCACGTAATGCACCAGGACGGAAGACTGCAAGAATGCCGTGGAATCATTGCCGAGGAGGGCCATGAATGCGCCTGCGTCGGAAATAAAGACCACGCCGCGGACAAACAGTGCCACCCCGAGGTACATCCGCAAGAGATCGAATGCCGTATTCCGGTATTCGGCGAAGCGGTCGAGGGCAAGCTGAATGGATGCCCTGCGATCTCCAATGGCGTAGTCGACGGACCACTTTCCGGAGCCGCATATGAGCACGAGGACGAGTAGCAGCAGTACCAGCGCGGACAGCTCAAACGACTGGTCTGGCGAGAACAGACCGCCAATGCTGATAAAGACGGCCCCAAACAGAATCGGGATCTGGGCCAGCGTGGCGAAGCGTGTCCAGTAGCCCACCGCTATCAGCAGACCGCCGAGCATGTGAACGAATGCCACGGTGGTCAATACCCACGAAAGCGTAAGCCACGCGGGCGCGCCCGGCGGCAGCAGCGCGACAAATGCGTCGGAATCGTAGGCGAAGAGAATGCCACGGACAAAGAGCCCTATACCCAGGTAAATGCGAATCAGGTCAAAGGCAACTTCCCTGTACGCATCCAGCCTGGCGATGAGCCGCTGCAGCATGGTGGATGTGCGCGTCTGGTTAGCGACTAATTTGGGACTTATATACGAAAGTGCCGGAACACTTTATGTGTGTATGTATTGTTATTGGCATGGTCAGAACATACACATATCGCTGTGTACGAATGGGCAAGTCCGAGAGGGCTGCACTGGATGACCTCTTCAAACACCTCGCGTGGATTCGCAACAATGCGGTCGCACATTGCCGCGATGAATGGAGGACCAACAAGAACACGCCATCGCGAACCGATCTCTTCAAGCGCCTTACGGGCATGCGCCGCGGCAATGCCTATGATGCGTCGAAACCCGTCCGGGCCCAGCGCTCCATGCTTCGGCGCGTTCGCGGAGGCTACGACAGGTTCTTCAAGCTCGGCGCGGGACTGCCTCG
>CAZXEU010000177.1:0-19497 GCA_964639665.1 uncultured Rhodothermaceae bacterium
GCTACGGACTTTCCGAACCCTTGAGCCGTGCCCACAATCGAAGCACCAGCGGAGAAATCTGCTTCGGGGCACGGCAGCGACGGGCAACGGGGGCGATCTGGGCGTGCGGGCACAAGCAAGCCTTGTCGGGCCACGGGTGCCCTAGCGCCTGCCCCTTTTTGTACCGCTTGTGCGGTCTGGTTTAGTATCACGACTCGCCTGGTTCGGGAGACGATCAGATAGCGCGCTTCGATACGGTTGGAATGAACGGGTCATCCGTGGGCCGGGCGATGTCTTACGCCAAGGGATTGGTGGCATGCTGTAAAGAATGGCTACCCACGGGTCCGCGCGTCGAGACAGTAATAGGCTGCTCCGTGTCCACTGGACGGTTCGTTGTCACCGCGAAGCGGGGGATCCGGATACACGTTGCGGGCATTGTAACCGTAACGCGTTGCAGTCAGCCGAATGCACGCCGTGACGCGCTTCCGGAATCCTGAAGTCTGGCGCATTTTGCGGCCGGCCCACGTTCAACCGCACTTGATAACGTTCGGTGTTTTCGGTAATGTTGTATGACATAATACAAATCGAATGATCCTCATCCTAAGGAAGCGGGCAAACATGCTCGTCGCACTGGTGCTTGTTGCAGGCGCGGTTCTGACCCCTGGTCAGCTGCGCGCCCAGTCCGGCAAGATTACCGGCATCGTAACGGATGCATCGGGCGAATCGATGCCCAGCGTAAACGTGATCATTGAAGGCACCACGCGCGGGGCTTCGACGGATACCGACGGACGTTATTTCATTTTGAATGTGGAGCCGGGCACTTACAGCTTGCGCGCGTCTTTTGTCGGGTTCGCGGCCGTGACACAGTCCGAAGTAGTAGTCAACATCAATCGCACCGCCACCGTGGACTTCGTGCTCGAAGAGGCAAGCGTGGAAGGACAGGAGGTGCTGGTGATTGCGACTCGTCCCGATGTGGAAGCGGACCAGACAGCCACACTGGAGATCATCCGCCCGGAGGATGTGGAGCAGATTGCGGGCGTGACGGACCTGTCTGGGGTCCTCGGGCTTCAGGCCGAGGTTAACGACGGTCACTTCAGGGGAGGGAGGTCCAACGAGGAATTGTACGTGCTGGCAGGCATGGGGATCGTCAATCCCCTGAATTCGTCCCGGTCCTTTACCCCCATGCTCAGCGCGGTGGAGGAAGTGGAGGTGATCACGAGCGGCTTCTCCGCCGAGTATGGCAATGCCATGAGCGGCGTGATCAACATTTCGACCAAGGAAGGTGGGCCCGTATGGAGCAGCCGTGCCGAGGTTAGGACACGATTGCCGCAGTACAAGCATTTTGGCGGGAGTGTGTTCGATCCGGCCACCAATCCGTACATCCGCTTGATGGACAGGTTGGATTGGTGGAAGGCTCCAGACCCCGAGAACGACGACAAGCCACGGTGGCAGGGCGCCGTTGGACGCGGATTCGGCTCCCGGGTGGACCCGGAAGAGGGTGCCCAGCTCGCCTACGACTTGTGGCGGCGGACGCACCGCGATATCGGATACGAATACAATAACAAGTGGGATGGCCTTCTAGATTTCACGCTTGGCGGTCCCTTGTCGGAGCGGAGCCGCTTGTTTGTCGCCACGCAGCTTTCCCGCGTTTGGCCCATGCTTCCTACGCCGGACGCCGACAGGCAGGCGCAGGTGATGGCCAACTTGGTGTTTAAGCCATCGCCCGGGGTCAAGCTGAAGGTCAGCGGCCTCTTTGGCAGTATCTATCAGCAGGAGCTGAGCTACTCCGCTGGCGGATTTTATCGGTGGGTGTACGATCGCGTGATCGGCGCCAACAAGGTGCTGGATCGCAGCGCGGGGCTCGGTCTTGTCTATTCACACGTGCTCAGCGACCGGACCTACTACGAGCTGACGCTCAACGGAATGCATACGAGGCTTGACGAGGGCGTGGACGTGATTTCCCCGGACCGGTTTCGCGATGACATCTATGACCGCGCCGTTTGGGAACGACTGTATTGGGAGGACGGGTTTCGCACGGGCGTGATGGATGACGACTTCTTCAATGAGAGGTCGTGGACCTATTCCGCGGTCGGATTCATCACGAGCCAGGTTTCTAACAATCACCAGATAAAGGCGGGGCTGCAGGGTAACCTGTACAACATAGATGTAGAGAACCGGCTTAACCATTCGTCGCAGTCCAGCGCCCTGCGGGAATACTATGATGCGAGGCCGTATGAAGGCGCGGTCTATGTACAAGACAAGATGGAATTCGAGGGCATGGTCGCCAACGTGGGACTCCGTCTCGATTTCTATGACCAGAACACGGAATACTACGCAGACACGTTTTCTCCATTTCGGGACCCTGACAACCCGGCGGTGATCAGCGAGGCGTCTGCCGCCACGTCAGAGACCCCTATCGTCGCCCGTCTTCAGCCGCGGCTTGGCTTTTCATTTCCCATCAGCGAGCGGGCCGTTTTTCATCTCAACTATGGCAGCTACCTGAAGCGTCCGGGCCTTGAGAGCCTCATTGGCCGACGGACTACGCTGTTCAATGACAACCTGGGCACATTCGAGCCTCGGCGCCTGGGAAACCCTCTCCTGAAGCCTGAGGAGACAAAGAGCTACGATGTAGGTCTGGTGCTGGGCGTTGCGCGGGGCTTCACGCTTGACGTCAGTGGCTACTACAAGGATGTCAAGAACCTGATTCAGCGCGTGGTCTACATTGATTCCAACGACAACCTCTACGAGACGCTGGGCAACAGGGATTATGCTAACATACGTGGCTTCAGCCTGCGGCTGAACAAGCGCCAGGGTCTGGTTTCCGGATCTGTCAGGTATCATTTCTCCGTTGCAACTGGAAAGAATTCGACTCCTACCGGTCGGAGCCCGATCATAGACGAGACCAACGAACAGACGCAGCCGCCCAGTCCGCGTGACATCCTGCTCAACTACGACCGGCGCCATGCATTCGTGTTTGTGGCGGGCATCAATTTGCCTGGCACATGGGGCCCGCGCATTGCCGGAGCGCATCCGCTCGGACGCCTTAGAATCAACTTTCTACAGGACAGCCGCAGCGGCAGACCCTATACGCCGAGCGAACTCCTGGGAGACAATTTCGCCAAGCTGAATACGCTCCGGGCGCCGTGGGAGCACAATACGGATCTGAAGGTGACGAAGGGCATCCGGGCCGGAGCGTCGCAACTGGATGTATTTGTCGAAGTCTTCAATCTCTTCAACGCGCGGATTCTCGACTATAACCGCGTTTTCCTGGACTCCGAGACGCTTCGGCGCTATGAGGAAGGGCGCGACATCGAATACGCGCTTCCGGATAGCAACAACCCCGACTTTGCTGCCCTTCAGACCTTCCGCATTTACGACAATGTCCCCCGGTCCGTCCGCTTTGGTCTCGTTGTCAACATTTAGGTCCGCCGTGATGCCCCGACTACTTGTCCTTATGATGATTGTGCTGGTCACCGCACAGGCGGCAGATGCGCAGGTGTTGCGGGACAAGCGCGTGCACCGGCGCGGCATGCTGCACGAGACCGTGTACAATACGGGAGAAATCGGGCGCAAGTGGCACTATCGTGATCACGATATCTCGCTCGATCCGCTAATGGAGTGGCCGGGCAATTCTGCTACAGTGATTGACGGACTGCAGTACAGCGGCCAGCACAACATCATAGGCGGCGGGATTTCGATCGCCGCTTCGTACAGCGGAACGAACATTTTCGACCTCAACCAGCGCCTGTTTTCGTTTGGCGGATCATCCGGACAGCACGTGCCAATTACGGTGGCCGGCGTTTACTCTTTTCCGATTTCCATCGAGCGCTTCGAGAATTATCCACTCGCGGAGGACGGCAGCCTGAACCCTGCCTACGATCCCGACGAGGCCGAGGAGATCATCCTGGCGCGATGGGCCACAAACACGGGCATTACGGTAACGCGTACCACCCGGGCCTGGAGCTACCCGGACTACGATGACTTCATCATCTTTGAATACACGTTTGAAAACACCGGTGACACGGACGGTGATGAGGTAGCAGACAATAACGAGACGCTGTACGAGGTCCTCTTCGGATTCCACTATGGTGTTGCCCCTTCGATGCTGGGTTTCCAGCGGTGGTACGGCACATGGGAATACGACTTCATGTACAAGAACGACCTGCGCGGCTATTTCGACCGGCACCGCTGGCTGCGATATGTCGTCAACATTGGCAACGGCGTTGACTCTGACTTCGCGGCGGCGGGAAAGCCCGATCCAAAGTACTTCGATGCGTTCGCGTCCACGGGTGAGCAGGGAGGTGGCCTCATGTCGCCGCAGGCCCCCGGTATTCAGCTCCTTTTCTATGACAGGCATAACCTGGCGACCGTGGGCAATACGTTCGCGCTGGACAGTCGCGTGGCCAGCGACCGCATGTTTGATACCGACAGCACGCTCAAGCAGCCATTCATGAACAAGGTTGAGAGCGGCAATTCGCGCGAAGACAAGATGCGACCGAAGCTGGTCCCGTATACGCGCTGGAGCGGCACGTATACACCGTACCGGGAACAGGTCTTTCCGCCGCCACCCGGCACCAAGGACCCGGATTCCCTGCGCTGGACCGGGCGCGGAGCCTTCAACTTTCGCCAGTCCTACAAGGCCGTTGGCCACCACATCGTATTCGGACCCTACATTCTGGAGCCCGGAGAGAAGGTGGAGTTTGCACTGGCCGAGGTAGTTGGCTTCGGAGCCGTGGAGGGACCCGGCGAGTGGGACGAGGGAGGAGGACTGGGAGAGGTAATCGATGAGCAGATGCCGTGGCACGAAGTCCCTCACTTTGCAGACCGGGTAATTGACCCTTCTTCCGGGCAAACGCTTAGCAATAACTACATCGCCGAATACGGCTATCCTGACTACGTCAATTCCGACGTGCGTACGGTGAAGGATGTAGCGGACATGGCCTACCACGCTTACACTGGCAACGAACCGGTGCCGCCGTACTGGCCCGAAGCCAATCCCCGGGACGGCGTGTATCAGATCCCCTTGCCACCGCCGGCGCCCGTACTCTTTATAACCAACAATGACCGGGCAAACTCGGTACTGCGGTGGGGGCGAGCACAGGAAGATTTCTCGCATCCGCGATTGACCGGAGGCGTTTCCACGTACCGGGTATACAAGTCGCAGGCGGCCATCGGTCCGTGGAGTCTGTTGGCGGACGTATCCGTCGGAAGCCCGGAGTTCCTAACGGAAGACGGCATGTACGAAGTGGTAGACGCGCAGACCACCGTCGGCGAGTCACAATGGTATGCCGTGACATCGGTGGATGCCTCGGGCAATGAAAGCGGCAAGACCAACCTGTCGCACGTGACGTCGGAACTCGGCCCCGTGGACGTGCTGACAGAGGTGCACGCCGTGCCGAATCCCTTCTACCTTAACAGCGGCTTCTCAAGCGGCGGTGCCGGATCAGCCGCGCAGCAAATCGGCTTTTATGGACTCCCCGAGCGCGCCACGATTGAGATCTACTCTTACAGCGGCCAGCTCGTGGAGACCATCGAGCACAATGCGTCGCAGTACTCAACTCCATGGTTCCAGGTGACGCGCAACGACCAGGAGATTGCCTCCGGCGTATACTTCTTCGTGGTTCGTACGCCCGATGGCGACACTTTCAGGGGCAAGTTCGTGGTGATCAAATGACACGGCACGTGAAGCCAGCAGCATGTCTGGCGGTGCTGCTCCTCGCAGCGGCCTTCACACCTGCGACGCAAGCCCAGAAAGTGGGTACGTCCTCCATGCAGTTTCTGAGCGTGGCCCCGGACGCTCGAGCGATGGGTGTTGGTACGGCATACAGCGCCATGGCGGCGGGTGCGCGCGCCCTGTACTGGAATCCGGCCGGACTTACGCGCACGGCAGGTCACAGTCTCGCCATTGACCGCGTCGACTGGTTTCTGGACGCAGCCCATTACGGCATGGCGTACGGCCTGCACCTGGGCCGATGGGGCCACGCGGGAGTCCACGTTTATCTGGCTGACATGGGCGATTTCCAGGAAACGCGGGTGGACCACCTGGGCTTTGTGGATCAGGGAGGAACACAGGTGTACAATCCGGGCCTGACCGGTACGACATTTTCCCTGCAGAGCTGGGTGGTGGGCCTTTCGTTTGCCCGCAGCTTCACCGACCGCTTTTCTGCCGGGTTGACGGCCAAGATGGCACGCGAGGACCTTTGGCTGGCGTCCGACAATGCGCTGCTATTTGATTTTGGCATGACGTACGAAACGGGATATCGCTCGTTGCGCCTGGGAGCCTCGGTAATGAATTTCGGCGCACCTGTCTCATTCGGTGAAGACGCCTATCCCGTGCCTCTATTGTTCCGCATCGGCGGCGCGGTGGACGTGATTGGTGTTTCGGGTCTCATCCCGGTTCACGAGGCCAATCGGGTGACGGCCACATTTGACCTGGTTCAACCCAACGATTACGACCAGCAGTGGGCGGCAGGTCTGGAGTATGCCTTCTTAGGACGCATATCCCTTCGGGCCGGCTACCAGCACAATTTCGATATCGCCTCCTTCAGTTTCGGAGGCGGCGTATTCCAGCCGCTGGGACGGTTGGGGGTGGCCTTCGATTACTCCTACAGCAGCATGGCGGAGGCATTTGGGGCTGTGCACCGACTCGGCCTGACCCTATCGAGAGACTGACGCCGCTGCTGATGCTCCGTCGATTACCGCTGCTACTCGTCTTCCTGCCCGCGGCTGTTCAGGGACAGGGGGTAATGCAGCCGCTGACCATTCATGGCCTGGAGCAGCAGCATGCGTCTGCTGTTCGTGCCAGGGGCATGGGGGCGGTCTTTGCTGCGATGCCCGGAACAGCCGAATCCACCGTGCTCAATCCGGCGAGTCTGGCCAGCCTGGAGCGCCCGGCAGTCTCCACCAATGCCATGTGGCTGAAAACGGACTGGGCGGAGACGCAGCACTGGAATCCCAACCGCTACTACGCCGGATTGTCCCTCTATTTCTCGGATCCCGACGACTATCGCAGCGAGCCGCTTTCGAGGCCTGACTGGACTTTTGATCAGAGTCAGTTCCAGTTCGCAGCTGTTGGCGGCGCCCTGCCGGTGAGCATCGGCGACCGGATGTTGGCCGTAGGCATTATGGCGCACCAGATTGGCCATCTGGGCAGCTTCGACCGGAATGACAACGTGCTTGAGCCCTACATCGGGCAGTTTCGTCCAGATCCGGTAGAGCGTCCCAGGCCCGGAGAGGAAATCGAGGTCAGTTGGTCTGCGTTTGAGCGGGAACGCTCGGGGGCGATGCGGGCCATTTCCGTTGCCTTGGCCATGGAGGCATCGCAACGCTTTCACGTTGGATTGCGGCTGTCCCGATCATGGGGCAATTCAACGGATCGACAGTCCGTCCGGGACATCGGGATGTTCTTCTTGCGGGAAGATGCCCATGACTACAGCTATGAACCTGTCCCGGGAATGAATTCATGGTCAGGCTCGTCGGATTTTTCCGGCTGGAACGCGGCCTTGGGATTCCGCTGGGAGCACCCGGTGCTCAGTCTAGGGCTCATGTACGAGGTGGCTCACAACGTGAGCCAGACCTTCCGACGGACTGGCATGGTGCAGGCCGCGTCGGAAAATACCGGCTTTACGGTGGTGGCGCGGGGCGATATTCGCATGCCTGCCCGCCTTACCGCGGGCGTTTTGCTGAGGCCGTCCTCCCGGATTTCGCTGGTTGCCGACTATTTTCGGCAGAATTACGAATCGCTCTCGGCGCGCAGCATTGGGTTAGGCGGAGTGCCGGACTGGGGTCTGGCCCGGGGCGTGGGACTCGGCGCCGAGTGGCAGCCAATTGCCGAGACCTGGATTCGGGCCGGGGTCCGGCGGGATCCGCAGCCGTTTCGTATTGAAGGATTCGGTCTGATCGGACAGACGGCGACCGGCGATGCGGCAAGCTTCGGCGTGGGTAGGCGGTTCGGCCAGGTGATGCTCGATACGGCGTATGAATTCCAGCGCCTGCGGTACGAGGACCGGTGGGAGTCCAATGTGGATTACAATCGCATTCGACGCCACAATATTCTCCTGGGTGTTAGCTATATCTTTTGAATTGTCCGTGCTGGGGAAATAGCCCAGGAAGCAACACTTCTTGAATCGCGATGCGCAGTCCCGGATGCCTGGCAGAGTCCCGGCGCTGTATGCCGGCCCGTAGCCGGCCGATGCCCCGATTGGTGGCGGTCGCCATCGCGGTCACTCTGGGCGCGTTTGGCGCGGCGCCGCGGGCCTGGGCTCAGCACCCGAAATACGACACGTACAGCGGATTTGCAGTGGATACGACTCCCGTACTGCCGGCGGAGGAGAGGCATCCCGGCCTGTATTTTCCCGAGGATTTCATAGGGGAGCTGCGCATTCGCAAGCAAGATCAGACCTCACGCTACTACGCGCTTTGGCAGCGCATCCGGGCAGACGCCCTCAAGTACATTGACAAGGACATGGCGGCACTGGACGAAAACGACAGGCCGCGCGCAGCCAAGACCCTGGCCTTCTGGTGGCTTCTCGAAGAGGATACGACCGCTCTTCGGCAGGCCGTCAATGCGCTGATGCTAGCCTATGACGGCGTTCCGCAAACCGGCGAGAAGCCCTATGACGAAATCTATCGGGCAACCTGGCTGCAGAATTATGCGGCAGCCTATGACTGGGTTTTCGGTTGGCTGAATACCGACGAGGACACAGAAATCCGGCGCCGGATCGCTCTGGAAACCCAGTACCTGCGGGACAACCTCATGGTCGGCGACCGCCTTGCCCCGCGCCCGCACAACCACCGGTCAAAGCCGGCGTGGGCAATTGGCACGGCCGCCCTTGCGCTTTCCGACCATGAACAGGCAGCGGACTGGCTCTCCCACGCGCTTGAAGCCGCCAATACGGTTACGCGATACCAGTTCAGTGCTGACGGTATCTATCGCGAAGGGGGGCACTACTGGATGTACAACGCGGTCAATTTTATCCCCTTCCTGTGGCACTATCTCAATGTTGCCGGCGTCGACCTGTTCGGCGCCTATCAGCCGGCATTCGAATGGCCCATTCGTGTGCGAACGGGTCGGGGTCAGATCCCGAACGTGGAAGATTCCTATCTCAAGCCGGCCCCTACCCACATGGTGGCTTCGGCCTATGTTGGGGTGCCGACGCAGCTCAGCCCCGGGACGGACTTTGCGTCTGTTTGCCAATGGAATTTTGAAACCACGCGGCTCATCAATCAGGATTACACTGGCGCGACGGTGGACGTAACGTGGGAGATTGACGAATATATCCTCTATGACAGCGCCATTGATTCGGCAGCGCCAACGGCCTCGCCCAACCAGTTCTTGGAGGGTGGCCAGGTAGTGTTCCGCAACCAGTGGGAAGGCGGGCCGGATGACCGCTATCTCCTGTTTCACGGCGTGGCGGAAGCGGACAACCACAACCACCCGGACCAGCTGTCATTCTTTGTCGCCGGCAATGATGCCATTCTGGCTCCGGACGCGGGCTATGGACCAGGCGGGTTTTCAGATGACCGGCGCCGTTCGTGGTACGTTACGGCCGAGGCACACAATATCGTTACCGCAGACGGTTATCAGCCGGTAACCGACAGCCTGACCCGTGCACCGTTTGTGTACAATATTACCCCACCCAGCAGCAACCACATAGATTCTCCATTTTTCGGATTCGCGGAAAAGGAGACCGGCTACCTGCGCCCGAGCGGTGTCCATCTGCGCCGGGCCATCGGATTCATTGACAATGACTATTTCGTGGTGGCGGATTTGATATCCAGTGCGCAGGAGCACACGTACAGGGCATATCTCCATGGGCGAGGATACTTCGAGAGAAGCGGACACTACGCGTCCTGGGCGCCCTTTGAAAACCGTTACGGCTCTGCGGCGAGGCTTGATGCGTTTCTTTTCCCGGGATCAGCAGACGTAGCTCACTCCACGGGATACGTAAGCCTATTCAAGGACGAGCGATATGAGCGCTACGTGGAAATAACGCAAACGGGCGAGGAAGCGGCCTTCATGCAACTACTCCTGCCGACGCGCACGGAAGCTCCGGTGCCGGCAGTCACCGACCTGAGTGCGGACGCCTATGTGGCGGGTAGGCTTAGCCGTGCTGACACCTCTGACGTCTTCCTCTTGCAAGCGCAGCCGGAGCATCAAACGCTCGACGCCTTTGGCACCGATGCGACCTTTGCATGGATGCGCAGTGTCGGTGGAGTGTGGCATCAGCTTGCGGTCCGGGAAGCTCGGGCTTTCACAGGCGAAGACGTGGAATTGCTATCGGGAGCTGCGGTGACGCTCGCGCTGGATGCGGGTGTATCCGGGGTTCTGGACGTGGCGGTGTCCGCGCTCAGGCAGGCAACGCAGATCGAAATCGCCTATCCCGGAGCCGCAGGCGTACACGCGGTGCGCATTAATGGCAGCGATGTGCCATTTACACGTCAGGGGGACCGTGTACTTGTCGGGCTGGAGGCCACAGGCATCGATCAGGCGCCGGTGCCTCAGCCTTTGGGTCGGCTACGCATCTATCCGAATCCGTTTGAGCACTATGTGACGCTTGAGGCAAGTTCGCAGAGCCCGGGGCCGATTGCGGTTGCGGTGTACAATCTACTGGGTCAGCGGATAAGCCTGCTTGACGGGTATCACAGTGGAGGTGCGGCAGGTACGCGGATTACGTGGGACGGAACTACAGCATCAGGCGCACAGGCCCCGTCGGGCGTGTATTTGCTGCGGTGGGTGGACGCTTCGGGCGCTGTTCTTCTAGGCGAAGTGCTGCGCGTTCGGTGAAGGACACTTGCAAAGTGATAACCGCTCTGCTAACTTGTATTACATCATACTTATAGCGGAGCCAAGCTGCTCCTTTCACACTTAAACGCAATCAGCACCATGCGAAGATCTACTACACTCCCGTGCCTTCTTGCCGCCGTTCTGGTTTGCGGTTTGCACCCGGCCCTTGCGCAGCAAAGCATAGAAATCGAGGCCGGTCAAAATACAATACTGGATGTCCTGGCCCAGGCGCAACCTGGAGATACGCTGGTTCTGACCACCGATGGCGGCAATTACGATAATGACAATGAGATTGTGGTGGACATGCCGCTCGTGATTATGGCGGCGCCCGGGCTGATGGATCGTCCCGTACTTGTCAACAACGGAACCGATGGTACGAAGGACATCATTCGCCTCTACAATGACCTTACACTTGTCGGCCTTGAGTTCAACGGGCGCGATCAGGAAGGCGAACAGACCAAGTATGGCATTCGGACAGGCACCGGCTCCGGCGATGCTACGGACAACGTGAAGCAGAACTACGTGTTGAAAATTATGGACTGTTATTTCCGCGACATCGTCCATGGCAGCGACGGGAATGCGTTCCGCGCGTACAGCGGCACGCTTGCGGATTCCATTATCGTGCGCAATACGTTGGTGAAGAATATGGGGAAGGAGGGAATACGAGTACGCGACGAAGACAGTGACAGGCCCGGATTCGGATTCTTCAACGTGAACTACTTCGAAGTGTCGAATTCGACATTCTGGGACATCAAGAACGATGCCATAAGCGTCTACGGTGGGGACGACGATCCAAATACTCCGGGCCCCGAAGTCGTGATCAACAACGTAACCGTATACAATGCGGGTCACTATTTGATCAGCCTCAAGGACGTCGAAAACGCCAGGGTGACCAACACGATCATGGTCAACAACTATGACATCGTCAACGCAACGGGCAAGACGCTGGGGGCACCCTGGCTGGTAGATGGGGCGCTCCTGGCGTACAGCGATACGCTAAACGTCAGCGATGACGGTGTGTGGACCGGGAGCCGGCCCACTCCTACCATCGATCACCTGTATGCCGTGGATCCGATGTTCACGGATCCGGATAACGGCGACTTTACACTGATGAGCAGCAGTCCGCTGATTGGTGCCGGGGAAAATGGCACCACCCTCGGAGATCCACGGTGGTGGCCTGAAGGCACATCAGGGCCGGCAACGGTGCACATGGTATCCGCCGGACAGAATACGCTGATGGATGCAGTGGATATGGCCGCAGCCGGCGACGTTATCGAGTTGACCGACTCGGGCGGTGAGTATCTGAATGACGATCAGATTAATGTAAGGGTGCCGCTTACCGTCAGAGCTGCAGCCGGCCTCGCCGAGCGGCCAGTTCTAAAGAACAACGAGCCGGATGAAAGCACACGGGTTGTATTCCGCATATATGACTCGCTGCATCTCGATGGCATTGAAATTGATGGCCAGGCCGGCACGGATTTCAATGCGAAATACCTGTTGCGCATCGACGACAGCAGCAGCGACACGGTAAATGCCTCGGCCGTGCTGAAGGTCACCAATAGCTATCTGCATGACGTCGTCGCCGGCAGCGACGGTAATTTCCTTCGGCAGTACAGCGAGACCCTGGTGGACTCGGTGATTTTCCGGAATTCGATCCTGAGCGGCAGCGGGAAGGAAGGCATCCGGATCAAGGACGAGTCCAGTGATCGCCCGAACATGGGCTATTTCAACGTTAATCACTTCGTTGTGGAGAACACCACGATAGCCAATACAAGGCAATCCGCCATTTATGTCTACGCGGGAGACTCTGATGCTGCTACCCCGGAGCCCACATTTCTTGTCAATCACCTTACCTGCCACAACTGTGGGCATGGTAACGGGCGCGCCATTTGGGCTCGAGGGTTTCAGAATGCCGAGGTCATGAACAGCATTATTGCCAATGGCGTGGAGGATGCCGACTGGAGCATCAGCCTTGAAGGCAATTCCCGCATCGCCTACAGCGACACGTTCATGATTGCGCCGGTCAGGCTGAACGGCGATGCCACGGCTGAAATGATGTATGACATCGACCCCGAATTCGCCGATCCGGACAATCTGAACTTTGCCCTTGCGAGCAGCTCTCCACTGGTCAAAGCGGGATCGGATGGTTTGGGAATCGGAGACATGCGCTGGATCACTACACGCGACGCGGTGGAGGATGAGGTGGTGCCACTTGAGCTCGGTGTAACTTTGGGCCAGAATTACCCCAACCCGTTCCGGGAAGAGACCACGATACCTTTCCGCGTGGACCGCGCGGGCCATGTAACGCTGGACGTGTTTGACCTGTTGGGGCGGCGTGTTGCACGGCTGAAGGACGAGCACCACGCGCAAGGCGAGTATGCTGTCCCGCTGGTCATGCAGCGCCGCGCGGCCGGTACGTACTTCTACATGCTGAGCGTAGATGGCCAAAGCGAGCGAAGATCAATGGTACTGGTTCGGTAGGGATCCGTCTCCGCCGGAAAACAGACGGCTAGTGCGGATCGCAGGGCTTGCGTTGTGCCTACTGCTGACGGGGACGGCTCACGCGCAGCAGGAGCGCATGGCGCAGACCCCGCACGAGCTTGCCGCTGCCATCAATGCGTCTGGCCCCGGTGACACCGTGGTTATGGCCAACGGTACGTGGACCGATGTGGCGATCGACTTCTTTGCCGAAGGCGTGGAGGGAGACACCATTACGCTACGGGCCGAAACGCCCGGACAGGTAGTGCTCGACGGGCGTTCGCGCCTACGCATAGGCGGGCAGTACCTCAAGGTCGACGGACTGTGGTTCAGGGGCGGTGCGCTGACAAGCGGGCATGTCATCGAATTCAGACGTTCCTCCCGTAGGCTTGCTCATCACAGTCGGCTGACCAACTGTGCTGTTACGGACTACAATCCGCCCAGCCGGGCCACGGAATACAAGTGGGTATCCGTCTACGGCACGCACAACCGGGTTGATCATTGCCATTTCTCCGGCAAGGACCATGACGGCGCAACGGTAGTCATCTGGCTCAGGGATCCTCCAGACGACAGCCCGGTGTGGCATCGCGTTGACCGGAATCACTTCGGGCATCGACCAGAGCTCGGCAAGAACGGCGGCGAGTCCCTGCGGATCGGTACAAGCAGCCGGTCCATGCAGGACGCCCATGTTACGGTAGAGCAGAACCTCTTTCAGGAATGCGACGGAGAAATCGAAATCATATCTAACAAGAGCGGCCACAATACCTTCCGGCACAACACTTTTCGCCGCTCCTCCGGAGTCCTGACGCTACGGCACGGCAATGATGCCAGCGTATACGGCAATTACTTCTTGGGAGAGGGCAAGTCGGGCTCCGGCGGTGTCCGCATCATTGGCGAGCGCCACCGCGTGTACAACAATTACTTCCAGGACCTGCAAGGGACGGGCTATCGTGCCGCCGTCTCGGTCGTTAACGGCGTGCCGAATTCTCCGCTGAACAGGTATTTCCAGGTAAGAGATGCCGTGATTGCCTTCAATACCTTTGTCAACGTCAGGGATGCCATTGTCATGGGCGCTGGAAAGAGTTCGGAACAGTCGCTTGCGCCGGACAGCATCATGATCGCCAACAATGTGGTGACGACAATCAGGAGCCCGATCATCAGCTACGAGGATCCGCCTTTGGCTGTGCAGTACCTGTCCAACGTCTTTCATGGAGCTCCGGTCGGCATTCCAGAGACGGATGGCATTTCCACCACCGATCCGCAGCTTGATGCCGCGGGCGATTTCTGGCGGCCCGCAGTCTCAAGTCCTGTTGTCGGGACGGCGACGCAGCTGGATTTCGTGCACTTTGACATTGATGGGCAAAGCCGGGACGCCTCCCCTGACATCGGCGCGGACGAGGTCGCCTCCGGCCCCATTCTCTATCCGCCGCTATTGCCCCAAGACGTGGGCCCGCCTTTTCTGAACCTGATCCAGCAATCGGTTTCGCCTGAGCCTAGCGGATATCTGGCGGAGCTGGAGAGCTATCCCCATCCCTTCCGGGCGTCCACCACGCTCACATTTGAGGTATTGAGGCCGGGCCATGCACGTCTTGTCGTCTATGACTTGCTTGGGCGCGAGATTGTCCGGCTGGTGGACGGCCATGTGGGATCCGGATTGCATTCCGTCCGGCTTGCCGGTACCGGCTTGGCGCCCGGGGCCTATCTGGCCGTGCTTGATAGCGACGGTCCGCGTCGCTCAAGAACTATCATTCGGCAATGAGAGCGTCGTACCTGCTCATATTCGGTTTGACAGTGGCTGCGCCTGAGGGCGCCTCGGACACCCTTGTTCGCAATGCCGCAGAGTTTGCGGAAGCCGTAAGCGAGGCCCGTCCCGGTGATACCATTACCATGGCTAACGGAACGTGGCGTGACGTGGAACTTGTCTTCGATGCCGACGGCGCGGAGGGAGATAGCATAACCCTGCGCGCAGAATCGCCCGGGCGTGTCTTGCTAACGGGCACGTCCCGTCTACGCATTGGCGGCAGCTATCTCAAGGTGGACGGCCTCTGGTTTCATCGCGGAGCGCTTGCCGAAGGGCACGTGATTGCATTTCGGACCAACAGGCCGGCGCACCACAGCCGCATCACGCAATGCGCCGTGACGGAATACAATCCGGTTGACTGGCTCGTGCAGTACAAGTGGCTCTCGCTATACGGGACGCATAACCGCGTGGACCATTGCTACTTTGCCGGCAAGACGCACGATGGCGCAACGCTTGTGGTGTGGCTTGCGGACCCGCCGGACAATGCGCCCAATTATCACCGTATTGACCACAATCACTTCGGCCCGCGTCCAAGGCTGGGCAAGAATGGTGGTGAGACCATTCGTATCGGTACCAGCCACCGCTCCATGCAGGATTCCCACTCCATGGTCGAGCACAATCTATTCGAGCGCACCAATGGAGAGCACGAGATAATCTCGAACAAATCAGGCAGCAATACCTATCGCCACAACACTTTTCTGGAGGCCAGGGGCGCGCTAACGCTTCGCCATGGCAACAACGCCACGGTTTCGAAAAACTATTTCCTGGGAAACGGGCAACCCGGCACGGGCGGTGTGCGGATAATCGGGGAAGACCACGTGGTCAGTGGCAACTATTTCGCCGACCTGAGGGGCGATTCTTCCAGGGCAGCGCTCTCGGTCATGAACGGCATCCCGGATTCTCCGCTGAACCGCTACTTCCAGGTCAAGCGGCCGCTTGTTGCACGAAACACGTTCGTTCGAACCAGGATCAGCATACTTTACGGTCTGGGTGCAGACGGGGAAAAGACACTCCCGCCAATCGAGGTCACGTTCGCTGATAACGTGATCCTCGCGGGGGATGATGCACCGGCGGTTTCCTCGCTCGTTTCAACGGATGATGTAGCCTGGCTGGGAAACGTTTTTCATGGCGCGAAATTGGGGATGCCGGCGCCTGACGGCATCCGGTGGCAGGATCCCATGCTGGTGCGGAGCGAGGATGGACTGTGGAGACCTGCGCCGGACGGACCGGCCTCGGGCAAGGGCGCCTCGGTATTGATGCCTCCGCTATCTGCCTCGGATGTGGGGCCTTCCTGGTGGGGTCAAGCATGGACGCCGCGCGTGCTGTCGGATTCCTTGCTGCAGGTGCCCGATTTCTCCTACGCCGGGTACGCCTGGGGAGAACGGCCTTTGCCCGTTTACGAAGCTACGCTGGATGTCACCGAGTTTGGTGCGACCGGCGATGACATGGCAGATGACACAGAAGCATTTCTGCGGGCGCTGGAAACGGCCCACTCGCTTAGCGGGCTCGTTGTGCTGGCCATTCCAGAGGGCCGGTTTCATCTTTCCGACATCATGTTCCTTGAGCGTGACAGTCTTATCGTGCGCGGAAGCGGGCCGGGCAGCACGGTGATCTATGTGGAAAGGCCCCTTGGAGTACTGGAAGCCCCCGAGGCGCCTGCGAGGGGCGTTGACCCGGGGCTTGTGCAAGGAAGAAGGCCATCACCGTATTCGGAATGGGGGGCAGTATTCTGGTCCCGTGCTCCGCAGGCGAGCTCCGTTCAGCAGGAAATCCCGATTCTCGCGGGCAGGCGAGGTCAGCATCAACTCAGAATCGGCCCGAATGCGACCGCGGACTGGACGGGCGTTGTCGGCATCGCTTGGACGAGCGGTGGGATCGATGGCGGCTTCGGGCGAGAAAGCATCCAGGATGTAACCATCACCGGTCGTGAAGGGGATGTGCTGATTACAAAGGAGCCGCTTGCAGCCGATCTGGCTCCGGAGTTGAAACCGAGGCTCAAACCGGTCAGCCGGCTGACGGAGGTGGCAATAGAGCACCTCTCGATACAGTTTGAGCAGGTACCGTACGGAGGTCACGGGCTGGAGGACGGTTACAACGCCTTATACCTCTCCGACCTGCGACACGGGTGGGTGCGCAATGTCGAAATCCGCAACGCGGACTCTGCAATCCTGCTGAACGGATCGTCCCAGGTCACCCTGGAAGATATTTCCATACGGGGTCGGAAGGGGCATATCGGTGTGCAGTTGCAGTCGACGGGCCATTCGGTGGTTCGAAACGTGCGCATACGGTCTTCCTTCGAGCACTCGCTGAGTAGCATCGGCTCCAGCGCGTACAACGTTTTCACTCAGGCAAGTGCCAACAATCTGCACGACATTGCGTCCGGGCACGCTAACCTGTACGATCAGCTCACGCTTCAGGCCGCCTCAAATGACGCGGTATGGCAGCTGGCAGCTGGCTCCCGCCCCGTATTTTGGCACGTTCGCGTAGAATTTGCCCACCCGCACGAGATGCGAGTTCCGGCATACCTGGGTGAATTGGGGCCAGGCGCCACGGCCGTTGCTCTTGGCGGTAATGTTCCCGTACGCCTTTTAGCACCAGAAGGCGCACACCTCGAAGGCACAAATGTGCTTGGGCTTGCGGTACCGTCACTCTACCGCCTGCAGGCAGATCGGCGCCTCACGGGGGCACATTGATTCTGGCTGCCCCCGATTCGCCGCGGCCGTTCCGAGATTGATTCTACTTCAGCCTACCTCGTCGGCCGTTTCCTGGGTCGCCCGCACTTCGAGCAGCTGCAAGATGTGCTTTTCGCTTTCTTTCAGGTGCGTCTCCATGCTTGAGCGCGCACCTTCCGCGTCACGCCGCAAGATGGCATCCAGGATTCGGCCGTGCCATTCGATCGCGCTGTATCGGGCGTCTTCCACCACCTTGTGAACCGAAGACTTGATTTGAGGCATGAGTGCATGAATGGGCTCGATCAGCAGCGGGACAACCCCGTTGCCTGAGGCGTCCGCAATGTGGCGGTGGAACGCCAGATCCAGAGCGGCCAGATTCTCACTGCCTCCGTCACAGTCCTTCATGTCCTGGAAGTCCTTCTGGAGGCGCTCCGCGTCGTCTGCAGAATGATGTAATGCCGCTTCTGCCGCAATCGGAGGCTCGATCAACTGTCTGGCGCGGATGATGTCAAGGGACTGGAATGCACCATGGTTCTGAAGGAGATACATCTCCATCGGTGTGGTCACAGACTTGGGCGAGAGTCGCGAGACAAAAATGCCGCGGCCTTTCTCAATCCGGACCAGGCCGCGGCCTGACAACACTCTGAGGGCCTCCCGCAGTACGGTCCTGCTGACGCCAAACTGTTGACAAAGCTCAAGTTCGGAGGAGAGCTTCATTCCCGGCACCAAGTGGCGGCTCCGGATTGAATTCTCGATTGCTTCCACTACCGCATGGCTGAGCAGTTGGGACTTGCCGACAGACTTGAAACGTTGGGCCATGGCCTATGGAGCAGAAAGGGCGCGATGTTGCGAATGTTGGAGCCCGAAAGCACTAAGGTAATGCAACCGGTGTCCTATAGGGAGCGAGTAGGCTCAATCTGTAGGGTTTTCGGCAGGCGAGGAAATGGCGACCGTCCATTATAGTCCTAGGAGTCTCGGCAGTACGACCGTGATCGAAGGTACAAACGTGATCAAGAGCAGCGCAATCAGCATCGCTACGTAGAGCGGGGCGAGCGGCCGCACAACCTTCGAAACCGGGATGCCGGAGACGCCGGCGCCGGCGAAGAGCACGGTTCCAACCGGCGGCGTGCATAAGCCTATACAGAGATTGGCCACCATCAGGATTCCGAAATGAAGCGGGTCGACGCCCATGCCAGTGACGACCGGCAGGAAAATGGGCGTAAATATCAGAATGGCCGGAGTCATGTCCATAAAAGTGCCTACCAAGAGCAGCAGCATGTTGATGATCAGGAGCACGACAATCTTGCTATCGCTTATTGCAACGAGAGTCCCGGCAATGGTCTGCGGGATGTCCTCGAATGAGAGCACCCAGGAGAGTGCGAGCGACGTGCCGATAAGCAGCATGACCACCGCCGTGGTTGTTACGCTGCCGAGCAGAATATCCGGAATCTGCCGGAGTCGCACCTCGCGATAGAGGACGACCAGCACTAGAGCGTAGAGCACGGCAATGGCCGCTGCCTCGGTTGCAGTGAATATGCCCGCCACGATACCTCCGATAACAACAACTATCAGCGTCAGGCTTGGCAGTGCGCTCAGGAAGTGCCGCAAGACGTCAACAATCGGTACGCGCTGCCCTTTGCCGTAGCCTTTCCGGCTGGCTACAAAGGCCGTGACGGCCATCAGGAACCCGCCGATAAGAATCCCGGGCAGGTAGCCGGCTACAAAAAGCGCTGCCACCGACACTGTCCCGCTTGCAAGCGAGTAAACGATCAATACGTTGC
>CAZXEU010000178.1:0-2063 GCA_964639665.1 uncultured Rhodothermaceae bacterium
CCTCGGCGCATCGGCCTCCAAGGACCTGACTTTCGCGGAAGGCGGATTCAGCCTGCCCGTGAGCGTTGCCTACATCCTGAATCCCACGGCTTCGCGTTCTTTCCTCGTATTTGGTCTGAGCATCAGCTTGTAGCAGAGGGCGCCGCTGCGCGCAATGCCACGTCGAAGACGGGCGTCGATTCCCGCGCAACCGTTCATTGGGAGCATAGCGGAGGATGCTCCGCATGGGCACCGGCGGCATGGCCGCCAGTCCGGGCTCGGCAGCGTCTTCCATGCTCCCCGCGCATCCGGGCGCCGGGCATTCTGCATCAGGCCAAGGCAGCCACCCGTTCTGTCGGCCGGAAAATCACGTATTGCAATGCATATGGAAAGGGAAGCAAGTGTATTCCCCCCGCAGCCCGGGCCAAAAGGGGCAGCCACATTCAGCGCTGGCACGAGTTCGTGTGGCGGCCGATTCACCACGGTGGCACGGGATTCCGGCGACCAACCAGATGCGTGGCCAGTGTCCCGCAACCACGCACGGCAGACTGTCAGGTGTTCCCGGTGGCTCAAGCCGTGCCAGGATCCTGAACTGTGCTGGTACCGGGCATGATGACTTTCGAGCCTGTGTGAAGCTCCGCACCAGAGCGTATTTGGTGCAGCGTCCTGCAGTATCTTGCAAACCCGTCAAGGAGTGGGCCCGCCGATTGGGTCCCCTGTGAACTTGCAAGGCTGTTTGCCCGGCCCACTCTTTCAGAATCACGCGCCGCTAGCCGGCGTATATCAGGAGGCGCACCGCCTCGTTTTGAGCGGAGCATTTATATGTCCACTTCGCAAGCGCGCCCTGCGGCTCGCGGAATTCCGCTGGCCGATCACTTGTCGGTTGAGTCCATTTTCCAGCGGTACCGCAGTACGACGCGGGCGAACGACCGTACGCACTGGCAGGTAATTTACCTGAAAGGCCAGGGACGCGTAGCGAGAGAAATTGCCGAAGTAACCGGCTATAGCGAGACGTGGATACGGCAGGTCATCCACCGCTACAACGATGCAGGGCCCGACAGCTTCATACGGGAGCCGCGCAAGGATGACGCAGCCTATACCAGGCTAAAGGCGGATCATGCGCGCAAGTCGGAAGAGCTGGACACGGCACGCGTGGCGCAGCAGTCCATGCTCGCCACCCCCATCCCTTGCCATCCGGATCTCGACATTGCCGCCTTCATGGTGACGGCCAAGGAACTTGGCGGTGACTATTATGACTTCCACCTGGGCGAGGACGGCACGCTCACGATAGCCATTGGCGACGCCACGGGCCACGGGGCCCGGGCCGGACTCATGGTGTCGGCCACCAAGAGCCTGTTCAAGGCCCTCGGGCATACGTCGGATTTGCTGAAGCTTGTCAGGCAGCTTACCGAAACGTTGAAGAGCCTCAATCTGCGAGGACTCTACATGCACCTGACCCTGGGTCGCTACCTCAATGGCAGGCTCGATCTCGTCGTAGCCGGCATGCCGCCGGTGCTGGTATACCGGCAAGCGAGCCGATCGGTAAAGCACGTTGTGCTGAAGGGCATGCCTCTTGGCAGCTTCCCGGAGTTTCCGTACCAGCGCTGCACGCTGCGGCTAAAAAGGGGCGACACGGTGCTGCTCATGAGCGACGGCCTCCTGGAATTGCGCAACCCGGAAGGTGAGCAGTTGGGGTCCGAGCGCGTATTCGCCATGTTCTCGGAGGCGGCTACAAGATCGGCGCAGAACATCATTGACCATCTTCGCAAGAAGGGCACGGCCTGGGTCGGAAAGACCGCGCTCAGCGACGACATTACATTCGTCGTGCTCAAGTGCCGTCGGTAAAGAACCCGGCCATCACGAGCATGCTGTCCGAGGGGACAAAGGAGAAATCGGCCTCGTAACCCGCCCCCACGAAGCCGAACCCGTTCTCGACGTTGGAAAACGTACCCGGTTCTACCAGCAGCTCCGGATCGTACAGCCCACCCGGCGGCTCCCAGCCCTCGCTGGAGACCAGCACGTGCATCTCAACGGTCCGCAGTCGCAGATCAGCCACGCGCACGCCGCTGCGGACCGTTGAGATG